>JBOHJQ010000057.1:0-23380 GCA_050728655.1 Methylocella sp. | reverse complement strand
TCGGCTGCCGGTGCTCGACCACCTTGACTTCGAGCGTGACGATTGCATCGAGCGGCGCGTCGGCGATCTTTGGGCGGTTGCGGCGGTCGATCGCGGCATAGGGAAGATGGAAAAGAAGGTCGAGCGCGCGGGCCTCTTTGTCGCTGCCCGCCAAGAGCCGGTCGAGAAGCTTGGCGTTTTTCGGCCCGATGCCGGGCAGGCTCGCGGCCGTCGCGAAGAGAGGATTGAGGAGAGAGGGCCGCATGAGTGTCGGATCTTTTCGTAGCAACAGTCTGCGTCCGCGCCAGTCACCGCAAGAGCAGTCGCGATGAAGCCGCGATCGGTGCGATTTCAGTGCCAAAAAGGGCACGTCAACGCCCGGGCTTAGCATGTTCCCGGGGGGATGGCGCCGGGTCCGAAATACGTCGCGCCACAGGATCATTCGAGCTGGTTTTTCGTGCGGAGTCTCCACTGCCGACTATTGTCACTCATAGGCGGATGTGCCAAGCTTCTGGCGCAGACGCATTTATGGAGGCGTTTTATGAGACTTCTTGGCCTGCTGCTAGCCATGATCCCAGCGACGATCGTGGCCATTCTATATTCCGCGCCGGCGTACGCCCAAGCAACGAGGACCTGGGTGTCAGGGGTCGGCGACGATGCCAATCCCTGCAGCCGCACAGCGCCTTGCAAGACCTTCGCCGGCGCCATATTCAAGACCGCCGTGGGGGGCGAGATCAACGTTCTCGATCCTGGCGGCTTCGGCGCCGTGACCATCACCAAGTCGATCACCATTCGCTCTGACCACATCGAAGCGGGCGTGCTGGTGTCGGGAACGAACGCCATCGTCGTCAGTGCCGGGGCGACTGACAGGGTCGTGCTCGAAGGGCTCGACATCGAGGGGCTCGGCACGGGCCTCGACGGCGTGAGCATTCTCGCAGGCGCGGAGGTCTACGTTATTCGCTGCGCGATCCGGCATTTCACCCAGAACGGCGTCAACGTGACCAGTACCACGGTCGGCACGCGCGTCTTCATCAAAGACTCGTTTATTGAAAACAATGCCGGCGGCGTGAATGTCCAAGGCAATGGCGCGGCTAACTCGGTGTCCATCTCGAACACTCTCATCGACGGCAATACAAGCTTCGCGGTGCAAGCCAATGGCGCCGGCAATGTGATCGGCCTCGCGCGGAGCATACTCAGCGGCAGCCCGACGGGAGTGAGCTTATTGAATGGCGCGACCGCGACGTCGTTCGGTCCAAGCAATATCATCACGGGTGCCGGTGCGGTCACTTCGACCGTAAACTACAAATAGCCCACTCGGTCGCGCGGGCCCCGAAATGGGGGCCTGCGTGAAATACGCAGATCAGCGCGAGCAAAAGTGGCGGGGTACAGCAGTAGCAGCTAAGTTGCTATCTCAATTTCATAAATTTTGCTGCTGAGTTCCTATCCGATAAGTCGCCGACAGACTGTGCGGCTTTTTGATGCGCACGAGGTGTCGCTCTATGAACGCCTATAACGCGGATTATCTGAGATCGTATCGACATCGCTTAGTGGTGCCAGACCTGCCCACACCGGCCGAATATTTACCTTTACTCGAGGAAATGCAAGAAAACGGCTGGTATTCGAATTTTGGTCCGCTTGTTCGACGCCTGGAAAGTCGGTTGTTGGCGACGTATGGCGCAGCGGGAGAAACCTGCGTTACTTGCTGTAATGGGACCGCCGGATTATCTGCCGCGCTGCTGGCGACCGGCCGAACTGATCAGGTTCTGCTCCCAGCTTTTACCTTCCCGGCCTCATTGGCGGCGGTGCGCGCGGCAGGGATGACCACTATCGTTGCAGACGTTGATGCAAAGACCTGGACTTTAGCGGGGAATCTGCTGGACAGGGCCCTCGTGGAAACCGGTGCCAGGGTGGTTATGCTGGTTGCGCCTTTCGGTATCCGGAGCAACTGGGAGGCCGAGCTGGTGATCTGCCGGGAGCACGGGGCCGCCGTCGTCATCGACAACGCCTCCGGTCTCGGCGGCCCGCGCCCTGTGAAGGGCTTTAGCGATGAAGTGTTCGAAGTCTTCTCGATGCACGCGACCAAGCCATTCGGTGTGGGCGAAGGTGGTGTAATCTTCGCCCACCGCAAGCACGATGCCGGCCTCCGCTCCGCGCTCAATTTTGCGCTGAACTCTTATGCTAAACCCGGTGGCCTTGCGCGAGGATTCAATGGCAAAATGTCTGAATTTCACGCCGCGATTGGTATCGTGCAATTGGACCGGATTGGCGAGATTGTCAGTCGGCGCCAAGCGTTTGCTGACATTTATCGGGAGCGCCTAGCGCATTATCCGGAAATAGTTTGCCCTCAGGACATGAATTGCGCGCCGTGGCAGGTCTTTCCGGTCCTGCTGCCGAGCGTTTCGGCTGCGGAAGGACTCATAGAAATCGCAGCCGCGGCCGGCGTCGAGATCCGCCGCTACTATCGCCCGAGTCTGTCGCGCTGGCCTGAAACCCGGCGTTTCGAGGCTTGCCCAGTCGCCGAAGACATCGCTGACCGCATGTGCGCCCTGCCGGTGCGCGGCGTGACGGCCTGTTTCGAAACCAATCAGGTCGCGGACCTTGTGCTCAACGCCCTCGATCGCGCTCTAACCAGGAAGTGATAACCACGGAATGCAACTTATGTAGCCGTTGCCGGAATTCGCCTACCAAGCGGCCGTACCATCGATGTCGCCGATGGGGCAGGGCTCTTGGCGGTATGCCGCAACGGCACACGGCCAAACGCGGCTTCGGCGCCACCTTGCGCTATCCCACGTACCCGCTCATAAGCCATATCGGGCGCTCAGGCTGTCGAATCTTTCGCACGCCCGACGATACAGCTCGACATCGCCGGCGCTATGGGTGTCGACGGCCTTGCGCGCGGCCGCATCGATTAAATAGGTGTCCCCTTGCCGATTCGGGTTCACGTTCTCACGCGAAGTTTCCGGCGAAAGCTTGTGGCGAAACACCGCCTCGAATAAGGCAACGCCCCGCTCATACTGCTCCTTCATCCCAACCATCGCCAAATTCTCGACGCCAATCTGACCTAAGAACCTCGATTGCATATTGGGAAATGCGGCAATGAATTCCAGCAAGCTCATACGCTTCTCATGAAAGGCTCTGACTCCCGGATGATCGATCTCCGGATGGCGCAAAATAAAATGATAGTGCGATACTGCCTGCTGGTAGGGGTCGCGAAAGAAAGCCGCGAACCAGGTCGCCGGAAACAGTCCGAGATATTTGTCGCCCACGAAATTCCCGTGGATGATATCATAGTCGCGCAGAAGCTCGTCTCTGCGCGCACGCATCACAGCCCTGCGGAGCTCGCGCCGCGCGACAGTGTCTGGCGTGTCGAACCCGACCCAGTCGCCGTAGTCGAACAAAGCCCGCGATGCGAACGTGGACTGCAGCCGCAAGCGGAAAGACTCGCCGGCAGTCTTCGGGATGTGAATTGAGACGATCAAATGAGCGCTCGATTTTTCGGTAGCTGCATGATCCGGCTTTACCGGAAAGATATCAGCAACGCCACACCGGTGTCCGCAACTGATCGCCCAGATGCGCGTTCACACGGTTGCGGCCGGGGCCGGTCAGGAATGCTTCGTGGGCGGCGAAGTCGGTCAGGAATATGCGGCGGCCGACCTGCTCGCGTCGCGCAGCGTGGGTCACCCGGATGGCGTCTACGCTATCAAGTCTAGATTCTTCCGGGGCGCTGAGGGGGGCGCCGTCATTTGGGCAGTTGTAGGAACGGAGTAGCAGCTTGACGTCGAGCTTGGTGGCCATTACCAGGGTGAGTCGATCTGGGTCTCGAAAAAATCCTTTTTGTGTCGCGTAGCATGTCTCCGCCCGACAAAAGAATCGAATTCAGAATTCCGATATCTCCGACGGAAAAGTTTTTTTCCCTCGTCCGATTCTACAACTTCGCCCTGCGCCGTCTGGACAGCCCGCAATATCGGGACGCCCGGCTGCTGCTCGCCGTCGGCGATCATTGCGATCTCGATGCGGTGCGCCGTGAGAATCAATGGAGCGAGAACTTCAACATCGCCTGGGAGCGGGTGCCGGACGAGATATCCGCCGAATTCCACTGGGCCGGAACGGCAAACTGGCGGTTCAACATTCCCTCCGGCGATGCCGAGGTCATTATTCTGTCGGATGCGGATATGGCGCTGCTTCGCGACGTCGATCCGATGCTTATGGAATTCCCGCTGGAAGGGCCAGCGGTGCGAGGCCACATGGCGCATCTACCGCCGCCGGTCAGTAAAAGCAGTAGTGCTCTCTCGGGGGCAGATCCCAAGTTCTGGCCCTGGCTCTTTGACCTCTTTGACATTCCATGGCCGCCAGTCACTTATCGCTATTCCATGGACGCCGATGAGGCGCTGCCCATGTCTCCGGCCTATTTCAATCTTGGCTTCGTCGCCGTGAACGCCAAGGCGCTCGCCCTGTTCGCCTCCGAGATAGTGGAAACCACCCGCCGCGTGACGGTAGCGACGGACAGCCTGATGCGCTGCCAAATTGCAATCACCATCATCGCCTATCGGGCCGGAATCGATATTCGCACATTGTCGGCGGCTTACAATGCGGCCAACGACCTTGTCCATTTCAGCCAAAACGGCCTAACCGCCGATCAGATGCGCGTGCTGCACTTCCTCAGACTGGACGAAATCGATCGCGAGGAATTGCAACCGCGTCTCATCGACAACATGCTGTCCCGTCCCCTGACAAATCCGGTTAATATCGCTCTGCAGAACCTAGCGCGTGAATATCGAGAGTCCCTGAAATGAATCAAGACTTCGCGGCACTGGGGCAATCGAAGTGCCTGCCGGATTAAACAGCGAATTTCTGTCGCGCGACGTTCTGGAAACCCTCGGCTTCGCGAGGCTCGGCGAAGATGTCCTGATCCACAGCACCGCCGTTATCGTCGACTGCGGTAAAATTTCGCTCGGCTCGCGGGTTAGGATTGATCCATATGTTATCATCTCGACTCGCGGTGGAGTCGTGTTCGGCAATAACGTCCATCTTGGCGGGCACTCCGTCCTGGCAGGTCACGCTGCTATCCACTTTGACGATTTCGTGAATATTTCTCACTTCGTTGGCATTTACACCTCCAATGAGGATATTAGCGGCCGAACCTTAAGCAATCCGACCGTAGCCGGGTTCGGGGCCGCGCGCACCGCATCAATCTGCTTTGGCCGCCATTCGGGTGTCGGCGCCGGGAGCCTCGTCCTCCCTGGAGCAAGATTCGCCGAGGGCACGATACTCGGGGCGATGTCGCGGGTCGGCCGACCGTTGAGGCCTTGGACGAACTATGCCGGAATACCGGCGCGACGAATGCAGGAGCGGCGGAGGGATGTATTGGAGCGTGAGCAAGAATACCTCGCTTCGCTGAAGAAACTGGCTGACACCGCGCTCCGGTGACACTCGGGCCAGGCAAATCACACAAAGGCGCCGCTTGGGCCGCGCGGAACGCAGCCGCAAGGACGAGGCGGATCGTCAAATATGGATCGCCCTTTTATCCACCGCGAGCGCCGCTTCGCGCACCGCTTCGGATAGCGTCGGATGTGCGTGGCAGGTTCTGGCCAGATCCTCCGCGGAGCCGCCGAACTCGATCAGCACGCAGGCTTCCGCGATAAGCTCGCCCGCCGCCGCGCCGATGATGTGAACGCCCAACACGCGGTCGGACGAAGCGTCGGCGAGGATCTTCACAAAGCCTTCCGTTCGCCGCATCGCCCGCGCACGGCCGTTCGCCGTGAATGGGAATTTTCCGGTTCTGTAGGCAATCCCCTTGGCTTGAAGCTCTTCCTCGGTCGCGCCAACGGAGGCGATTTCCGGCATGGTGTAGACGACGGAGGCAATCGCCTTGTAATTCACATGGCCATGTTGGCCCGCGAGAATCTCCGCGACCGCGATCCCTTCATCCTCGGCCTTATGGGCGAGCATGGGGCCGCGCACCACGTCGCCGATCGCATAGATCCCCGCGACATTGGTTGCAAAACGGTCGTCGATCACGACGCGGCCCTGGTCCAAGGCGACACCGAGAGCCTCGAGGCCAACCCCCTCGGTGACCGGCCGCCTCCCGACCGCCACCAGCACGGCATCGGCGCCGAGCACTGAAGTTTCGCCTCCATCCGAGGGCTCGATGCTGACTTGCAAGCCCAATTTCGTCTTTTCAGCCTTGGTCACCCTATGGCCGAGACGAAAGCCAAAACCTTGTTTCTCCAGCATGCGCCGAAACTGTTTTCCGACTTCGCCGTCGAACCCCGGCAAAATGCGGTCCAGATATTCGACGACGGTCACTTCAGCGCCAAGGCGGCTCCAGACCGAGCCGAGTTCGAGGCCGATGATGCCCGCCCCCACAATGAGAAGTTTTGCGGGCACCGTTTCGAGCGAAAGCGCGCCGGCCGAGGAAACAATGGTTCGTTCGTCTATCTCGATGCCCGGGAGCTGCGCGACATCGGAGCCCGTGGCGATGACGACATTCTTGGTCGCAAGCGTTTGAATTGATCCGTCGCTTGCATTCACTTCGATTGCGCCGGGCGCCGCGATCGTGCCGAGCCCGAAAAAAGCGTCTATCTTGTGCTTCTTCAACAGAAAGCCGACACCATTGACATTGGCGGCGACCGTCTCGTCCTTGTGCTTCATCATCGCCGCAAGATCGAGTTTTGGCTTGCCGGTGATTACACCGAAGGCGGCTAGCTCATGCGCGGCTTCCGCGAATTTGTCGGAAGCCTGGAGCAGCGCCTTGGAGGGAATGCAGCCGATGTTGAGGCAGGTTCCGCCATGCGTCTTGCGCTTTTCGACGACGGCGACCTTGAGGCCGAGCTGCGCCGCCCGTATCGCGCAGACATAGCCGCCGGGGCCGGTTCCAATAACCACGAGATCGTAGGTCATGGGATCTTTCATTCGTTAGCTAGCATACCGGAGGATTTCGGCTTGGCGTTCGGCGGGGCGGCGCAAGGAGTCCGATCCGAAATCGATCTCGTCGCCGTCATTGTCGAGCCAATAAATCGCATGCCCGAACTCGGCAAGTTTCACCGCGCTGAAGCGTTCGGGTTGACCGCGAAGAAATGCGAAGGCGTCCCCGTCGGCGATGACCGGACGCAGATCGACCACGGCCTCATAGCCGTCCAACCAAGTGATCTTCACGACGCCATGGAGGATGGGCTCGACGGAGGTCATCGGTATGATCTCGCTCATTGCAGCCTCGTTGGCTTCTGGTCGGCCGCGACCGCCGCCCTCATCCTTCGAGACGGCCTTTCAGGCCTCCTCAGGATGAGGCTAGCTGGCGCGGATTGCGGATGTTCTTTCAAAGATCCAGCACCAGCCGCGCCGGGTCCTCCAGCGCCTCCTTGACCCGGACCAAAAACATCACCGCCTCCTTGCCGTCGACGATGCGGTGATCGTAGGTGAGCGCGAGATACATCATCGGCCGGATCTCGATCTGACCCGCGACCGCCACCGGCCGCTCTTGAATTTTGTGCATCCCCAAAATGCCCGATTGCGGCACATTGAGAATCGGCGTTGACATCAGCGAGCCATAGACGCCGCCATTGGTGATGGTAAAGGTGCCGCCCTGCATCTCCTCGATCTTGAGCTGGCCCGCGCGGGCGCGCTTGCCCAGATCGGCGATGGTCTTCTCGATAGCGGCGACACTCAATCTATCGCAGTCGCGCACGACAGGGACGACCAGGCCCTTGTCGGTGCCGACCGCGACGCCGACGTGATAGTAATTCTTGTAGATGACATCTGCGCTGTCGATCTCGGCGTTGACGGAGGGCACCTCCTTTAGCGCGGCGACGCACGCCTTAACGAAAAACCCCATGAAGCCGAGCTTTACGCCGTGCTTCTTTTCGAATGCGTCTTTGTGCCGCGCGCGTAGCGCCATGACTTCCGTCATGTCGGCCTCGTTGAAGGTCGTCAGCATGGCGGCGGTATTTTGGGCGTCCTTGAGGCGTCGCGCGATGGTTTGGCGCAGCCGCGTCATGGGCACGCGCTCCTCGCGATCCTCGTCCGGAGCGGGCGGCGGAGACGGTGGCGGCGCAGCGGGGGCGGGGGCCGGAGGCTTTGCAATATAATCGAGAACGTCCCCTTTAAGGACCTGGCCGCGCTTGCCGGATCCCGCGACGATGGCCGGGTCGAGGCCATGATCGGCGGCGATTTTTGCCGCGGCGGGCGAGGCGGGCATTGCAAGCGGGGAAAGCGTGGCTGGTGCTGGCGCCAGGGCGGGTGCCGGACTTGCGGGCGCCGTTGGCGGCGGAACCGGCTTTGCTTCGTCCTTGGGATGCACCGCGGACGCGGCGTCGCCGACCTGGCCGAGCAAAGCCCCGGCGCTAACCGTCGCGCCATCCTTGGCGACGATTTCAGCCAGAACGCCGGAGGCCGGCGCGTTGACTTCGAGCGTTACCTTGTCGGTCTCAAGTTCGACGATTGGTTCATCCGCCTTGACCAACTCACCAGCCTTCTTGAACCACCGTCCGACCGTTGCTTCGGTGACCGATTCGCCCAAGGCCGGCACCCGGATTTCAGTTGCCATTTGTCCTGCCCAAACCTTTCCGGCTTTCTCTAGAGTGCAGCAATTCGAAAAAGAAATGCCCCGCCGATCAAGCCGCGAAAACATCATCCATGAAGGCTTTGAGTTGAGCCACGTGCTTCGACATGAGTCCGGTCGCGGGGGAAGCGGCGGCGGGCCTGCCGGCATAACGCGGCCGCTTGGTTTTGCCGCCCGCCTGGCCGAGCACCCATTCGAGATAAGAACCAACAAAGTTCCAGGCGCCCATGTTCCTTGGCTCCTCCTGGCACCAGCAAATATCGGCTCCTTTGAAGCGCGCCAAAGCCGCGACCAGGGCTTTTAGCGGGAAGGGATAGAGCTGCTCGACACGCAAGAGGTAGATATCGTTTATGCCGCGCTTCTCGCGCTCTTCAAAAAGATCATAATAGACTTTCCCGGAACACAAGACCACCCGGCGAATTTTGGCATCTTCCACGAGGATAATCGTGCCGCCATCTGGCTGCTCCGCGTCGTCCAGCAATAGCCGATGGAAGGAGGCGCCGATAACAAACTCGTTGAGCCTCGAGACCGCGCGCTTGTGGCGCAAGAGCGATTTTGGCGTCATCAGGATCAGCGGCTTGCGGATGTCGCGCTTCAATTGACGCCGCAAGATGTGAAAATAATTGGCGGGCGTCGTGCAATTCGCCACCTGCATATTGTCCTCGGCGCACAGCTGGAGGAAGCGCTCGAGCCGGGCCGAGGAATGTTCTGGCCCCTGGCCTTCGTAGCCATGCGGCAGGAGGCAGACGAGACCCGACATCCGCAGCCACTTTCGTTCGCCAGATGAAATGAATTGATCGACCAAGACCTGCGCGCCATTGGCAAAATCGCCGAACTGAGCTTCCCACACGGTCAAGGCATTGGGTTCGGATAGCGAATAGCCATATTCGAAGCCGAGCACGGCCTCTTCCGACAACATCGAGTTGAGGACTTCGAAACGTGCCTGCTCGTCGCGGATATTGTTCAAGGGGACGTAACGGGCTTCCGTCTCCTGGTCGATCAGGACCGAATGGCGTTGCGAAAAAGTGCCGCGCTCGGTGTCCTGGCCGGAAAGACGCACTGGATAGCCTTCGTCGACAAGCGTCGCGAAAGCGAGCGCCTCGCCCATCGCCCAGTCGATGCCCTCGCCGGTCTCGACCATCTTCCGCCGATTGTCGAGGAGACGCCGGACGGTACGGTGGACGTTGAATTCTTCCGGTACCGAGGTAAAGCGAAGACCGATTTCGGTGAGCCGCGCGCGGTCGACGCCGGTGCGGCCGCGTCGATCGTCTTCTGCCCCGGCCTCCGCCGGCCTAAGACCCACCCAGCGGCCATCGAGCCAATCGGCCTTGCCGGGCTTAAAGGATTGGCTGGCGTCGAACCCGGTTTCGAGGTGATGGCGCCAGTTCGCCTGCAGCTTGGCGACCTCGCCATCGGTCAAAACGCCTTCCGCGACGAGCTTTTCGGTATAAATTTGGAGCGTCGTCTTGTGCGAGCGGATTTTCTTGTACATCACCGGCTGGGTGAACGCGGGCTCGTCGCCTTCATTGTGGCCGAACCGGCGGTAGCAGAACATGTCGATGACCACCGGCTTATGAAACTTTTGCCGGAATTCGATCGCGATCTTCGCCGCATAGACGACGGCTTCGGGATCGTCGCCGTTCACATGAATGATCGGCGCCTCGATCATTTTCGCGGTATCCGACGGATAGGGCGAGGACCGCGAATGGCGCGGCGAGGTGGTGAAGCCGATTTGATTATTGATGATGAAGTGAATCGACCCTCCGGTCTTGTATCCCTTGAGCCCGGAAAGACCGAAACATTCGGCGATCACGCCCTGACCCGCGAACGACGCGTCGCCATGAATGAGGAGCGGCAACACTTTCGTGCGCTCGACGACATCGTGCAATTGATCTTGCTTGGCGCGCACCTTGCCGAGGACAACGGGATCGACGATCTCGAGATGCGACGGGTTCGCGGTCAGCGAAAGGTGTACCCTGTTATTGTCGAAGTCGCGGTCGGACGAGGCGCCCAGATGATATTTGACGTCGCCGGAACCTTCAACGTCGTCGGGAGTGAAGGAGCCTCCCTTGAATTCATTGAAAATCGCCCGGTGCGGTTTCCCCATGACCTGGGAAAGAACATTAAGGCGGCCACGGTGCGCCATGCCGAGGACGATGTCCTCGACCCCCAAGGCGCCGCCGCGCTTGATGATCTGCTCGAGCGCAGGCACCATGGCTTCGCCGCCGTCGAGACCGAAGCGCTTCGTGCCGGTGTATTTAATGGCGAGGAATTGCTCGAATCCCTCCGATTCGACGAGCTTGTTGAGAATTGCGCGCTTGCCTTCCGCGGTGAACGTAATTTCCTTGTACGGGCCCTCGATTCGCCGCTGCAGCCAACCCTTTTCGGCCGGATCGGAGATATGCATGAATTCGAAGCCGATGGTGCCGCAATAGGTGCGGCGCAGGATCTTCAGCATTTCGGGAACGGTAGCAAATCGGAGCCCAAGCACTCCATCAATGAAAATATTCCGGTTGTAGTCGGCCTCCGTGAACCCATAGGCGGAAGGATGCAGCTCTTCGTGATCTTTCGGGGGCTCGATGCCAAGCGGATCGAGATTGGCATGGAGATGACCGCGCATGCGATAGGCGCGGATCATCATCAACGCGCGCACCGAATCGCGGGTCGTGCGTAATGGATCATTGAGGGAATCCAGAACACGCACGGCTTTCGCCTCGACGCTGCCGCCGATCCGCGTCCCGGCTTCCGCCCAATTGCCGTCGAGCGCCAAAACGAGTTCGTCCGCGGCGACGGCGGGCCAGCCGGGCCGCTTCCAGCGCGGCCCGTGCGCTCCCTTCGCGATCGCGGCGCTGTCGTCGTTCAACTGCGCGAAGAATTCGCGCCATGAGGGATCGAGCGAGGTCGGATCGCGATCATAGCTATCCTGGAGTTGCTCGACATAGGCGGCGTTCGCCCCATCGAGAAACGACGTCCGTGCGAATGCGGAATTGGGCGCCGAGCGGCTGTCCGCCCCGCCGCCCGAACCATTTGCATTTCCATTCGTATCCCGGCGCGCCATCGTCATCTCCTTTTGGCCGAAATCCTTAAGCCCAAGTCCTTACGCCCAACCGCCGAATTCATTCAAACCCGCTTTTCATTCATGTTTGATCCAAGTTCGCGGTGCCGGACAGACGAAAATATGCCACGTTCCAGAACCAAGCTCATCGCGGCCAATTGCCGGGCGGCAGTGTTGCATTAGTTTCCGTCAAAAATCCGAGCCTGGCACGTTGGACCTAGTTGCCTGAACCTCGTCCATGACATGTGCACGTCCCACGTTTTTCTCAAGACCTGGCTCATCCGCAAAGCATCTCGGCAAGTGTTTTGCCGAGTCTTGCGGGCGACGGCGACATGTGAATGCCGGCCGCTTCCATCGCGGCGATCTTGTCTTCGGCGCCGCCCTTGCCGCCGGCGATGATCGCGCCCGCGTGACCCATCCGTCGGCCGGGCGGCGCGGTGCGACCCGCGATGAAGCCGACGACCGGCTTCTTGCGGCCACGCTTCGTCTCGTTGGCGACGAATTGCGCGGCATCTTCCTCGGACGAGCCGCCGATCTCGCCGATCATGACAATGGATTTGGTGGCGTCATCGGCCAGGAATAATTCCAAGACTTCGATGAAGTCGGTGCCCTTGACCGGATCGCCGCCGATGCCGACCGCGGTCGTCTGGCCGAGACCTTCCCGTGTTGTTTGATACACGGCCTCGTAAGTCAAGGTTCCCGAGCGTGAGACAATTCCGACCGAGCCGGGCTTAAAAATATTGCCCGGCATGATGCCGATCTTGCATTCTCCGGCGGTCATTACGCCGGGGCAGTTCGGCCCAATCAGCCGCGATTTCGAGCCACACAGGGCACGTTTGACCTTGATCATGTCCGCGACGGGAATGCCCTCGGTGATGCAGACAATCAGTGGCATTTCGGCGTCGATCGCTTCGCAGATCGCGTCGGCCGCGCCCGCCGGCGGAACATAGACGACGCTCGCCTCGGCGTCGGTCGCCTCGCGCGCTTTGGCGACGGTATCGAAAACCGGCAGGCCAAGATGGGTCGCGCCGCCCTTGCCGGGCGAGACGCCGCCGACCATCCTGGTGCCATAGGCGATCGCCTGCTCGGAATGGAAGGTGCCATTCTTGCCGGTAAAACCCTGGCAAATGACCTTTGTATCCTTGTTGACGAGGATCGCCATTGCCTCAGGCCCTTCCCGCCGCTGCGACGATTTTCTGGGCGGCATCGTCGAAATCGTCCGCTGGGATGACGTTGAGGCCGGAATGCGCGATGATGTTCTTGCCGAGCGCGACATTCGTGCCTTCGAGCCGCACGACGAGCGGCACTTCGAGGCCCGTTTCCTTCGCCGCGGCGATGACGCCCTCGGCGATCACGTCGCATTTCATGATGCCGCCGAAAATATTCACCAGAATGCCTTTGACGTTTGTGTCGGCGGTAATGATCTTGAACGCTTCCGCCACCTTGTCCTTGGTGGCGCCGCCGCCGACGTCGAGGAAATTCGCGGGCTCCGCGCCATAGTATTTGATAATGTCCATCGTCGCCATCGCCAGACCGGCGCCATTCACCATGCAGCCGATCGTGCCGGAGAGCGCAACGTAATTTAAGTCATGTTTCGACGCCTCGATTTCCTTAACGTTCTCCTCGCTTTCGTCGCGCAAGGCGGCGATTTCCGGATGCCGGTAAAGCGCGTTGTCGTCGAACGAGATTTTGGCGTCGAGGCATTTGAGCTGGCCCGCCGCCGAGACGATCAGCGGATTGATTTCGAGCATCAGTATATCCTTGGCGACGAAGGCCGCATAGAGCTGCGAGGTGAGCTTTTCCGCCTGTTGGGCAAGGCCGCCGGAAAGGCCGAGGGCGTTGGCGGCCATCCGGCCGTGGTGCGGCATGATCCCGGTCGCCGGATCGACCGTGAAACTGGTTATTCTCTCCGGCGTATGACGCGCCACTTCCTCGATGTCCATGCCGCCTTCGGTCGAACCAACGAAAGCGACCCGGCTCGCCGATCGATCGACAAGGAGGGAAAGATAGAACTCCTTGGCGATATTGGCGCCTTCCTCGAGATAAATCCGGTTGACCTGCTTGCCGGCTGGGCCGGTCTGTGCCGTCACGAGGGTTTTGCCGAGCATTTCGCCAACAAGAGTCTCGACCTCGGCAAGTGATTTGGCGATTCTTACCCCCCCTTTCGCCCCGGCCTCCTTCTCCTTGAAGGTGCCGTTTCCACGCCCGCCGGCGTGGATTTGGGATTTTACAACCCAAACTGGGCCCCCCAGTTCCTTTGCGGCGGCTCCCGCATCGGCGGCGCGCAGCACCAAGATCCCCCGTGGAACCGGAACCCCGAATTCCTTGAGAACGGCTTTGGCCTGGTACTCGTGAATATTCAATGACGATCTCTTTTCCAGCGGTCGCCCAGGCGGTTAACGGCGGACTAAGCAGTTTTCACGCCAAATTCAACTGGGCAAACGACCTCTGTCCGGTTCGGCGGGTCAATCGAAAATCTCGCGACCGCCGTCAATGCCGCGCGCGAGTCGATTGAGCCGCTCGCCAGCCTGTTCACGGGCGTGACGTCGGCCGATGCCGGGTTTGCAAAGCCTTCGCGGCCGCCATCCGTTACTCGCCTCTCAATCCTTCCACGGGTCGAACTCCGCTTCCCCGGCCATCGCCACCGCGAACGGCCTCAAGGTATGCAACACCTTCGTCGATGCGGCGTGGTGCGCCAGCACTTCGGGCAGTCGCCGGTAAGCCATTGGGCTTTCGTCGATCCCACCCCCAGACAGCATCACGCCACGCTCTTGCAACCATCCATCCATCTGCGGCTTGGTGAAGCTGCGGAGAGCCTGCTTGCGGCCGAACAACCAGCCCGCGCCATGGACGGTCGAATAGAGCGACGCCTTGGCTTCCGCGCTATCGACGCCTTCCAAGATCACGGCATCATCGCCCATCGAGCCGCCGACGAAGCCGCGCTGGCCGGGAAAGGCTGGCGTCGCGCCCTTGCGGACAACCCAAAGATCGCGCCCGTCGTGCGTCTCGCGCCACGCATAATTGTGATGGTTGTGGACCATTTCCGTCACTGCGCCGCCGATGATCTGGCGCACCCGCTCAATCACCCATTCCCGGCCGGCGTAGGAATACCGCCCGGCGAGTCCCATCGCGGCGATATAACGACGCCCGAGCTCACTGTCCTCGTCCACGATGGCGGGCGCGACATGCATGCCGTCCTTGCCGCCGGCGGCTTTGAGGTAGCGGGACGCGCTCGTGTGGCCTAGCCCACGGCTCCCGAAATGCACCCCGATCCACACGAAACCATCTTCGTCCCGCATCAGGTCCACGTAATGGTTGCCCGATCCGACCGTGCCGAGTTGAGCGACGGCTTTCTGGCGGTAGTCTCCCATGTCGGAGTCGCGCCACGCATCGCCGTCGTCAAACAGTTCATGCTCGACTCGCTCTTCGTTGACGCGTCCGACGCCGAACGAGATAACCTTGCGGACATCGGCCAGAATTGGCGCAATGTGATCTTCGATGTCGATAAACGGCGTATCGAGCCGGACGGCCATATTGCCGCAACCGATGTCGAAGCCAACGCCCGAGACGCTGATCTGCTTTTCGTAGGCGATGACGCCACCAACCGGTTGCGCATAGCCGAGATGGCCATCAGCGCAGATGACGCCTTTAACCGCGTTGCCAATGGCCATGCAGTTCCGCATCTGGGCAATGGTGTTTTGGTCGTGGTCGCCGAAGATCGTCAGCGGACTGTTCTGGAACCGCTCCTCCTGCGGGCGAAGATTGACGATCTGGGCCGCGAGATCGGCTGCCTCGCGGGCGTTCCGCGCTGCGCGGGCGGCGTCGCGGAAGCTGCACCATGCTGGCATTCCACGCGGACTTCCCGGCTTAGCCACACGAGAATCTGGATCTAGCCCGGCGGCGAGGCACATCTCGCGGGCCATGTTTTCCAGCGGATCGGCACGGCGCGTTGGATTTTGTGGAAGTGACATAGGGTCCGTTCTCTCAGGGCGCCGGGCTTCCCCGGGAACAAAGGATATCATCCCCAAGAATATCAGCCGGCGAGGGCGGGGTTGATCGTCTTGCACGCCTCGACCAAGTCCCGCACCGAGACGACCGATTTTTCAAACATCCGCTGTTCGGACGGATCGAGCGCAACCTCGACAATTTTCTCGACGCCATTGGCGCCGATCACCACCGGCACGCCGACATAGAGATCCTTGACCCCATATTCCCCGTTGAGCTTCGCCGCGCATGGAAACACCCGGCGCTTATCCTTGAGATAGGAGTCCGCCATCGCGATCGCCGCCGCCGCCGGCGCGTAAAACGCCGATCCTGTCTTCAAAAGACCGAGAATTTCGGCGCCGCCCTTGCGGGTGCGGGCAACGATCGCGTCGAGTTTTTCTTGGGTTGTCCAGCCCATCTTGACCAAATCGGGGAGGGGAATTCCGGCCACGCTGGAATAACGCAGGGAAGGCACCATGTCGTCGCCGTGGCCGCCGAGGACGAAGGCGGTGACATCCTCGACCGAGACCTTGAGTTCCTCGGCGAGGAAATAACGGAACCTTGCCGAATCGAGAACCCCCGCCATGCCGACGACCTTGTTCGCCGGAAGATTCGAGGCTTTCTGCAAGGCCCAAACCATTGCGTCGAGCGGATTGGTGATGCAAATGACGAACGCGTCCGCCGCATATTGCTTGATGCCGGCGCTGACCGCTTCGATGACCTTGAGGTTGATGCCGAGCAGATCGTCGCGGCTCATTCCGGGCTTGCGCGGCACGCCAGCCGTCACGATGACGACGCCGGCGCCGGCAATTGCTACGTAGCTATCGGCCCCTTCGAAGGCCACATTGAACCCGTTGACCGGACCGGATTCGGCGAGATCGAGGGCCTTGCCCTGCGGCGTCCCTTCCGCGATGTCGAAGAGCACGATGTTGCCAAGCTCCTTCAGCGCCGCGAGGTGTGCCAGGGTTCCGCCGATCTGACCGGCCCCGATCAATGCGATCTTGCTGCGCGCCATCTTGTGTCCTTCTTTCTCGCCGAGCGGCGAAAACTACAGATAAATGTCCGCCGAAACCGTGAAACTTGTTCACACCCGGGAGGTCATCCGATCGCGGCGGCCATGCGAGGATTGGGTCGTGGCTGTCCGCCCGCGAGCAACTAACTTTAGCAGCTTTCCCGGCCTTAGTGAACTTGCCGCTGCCGGTTGAGTAGCCAGGCCCGGTTGGCCCGCTGGATTGTTCCCGAATAGGCGCGCCCTGCCCTGTCGAGGCCGCGCCGTCAAGGATCGGCCCCGAGTGTCCATTGGCCCGTCCCAAATTAAGGCCGGCGCGGGCGGGTAGTTCAGCGGCCGGTGAACCACAGAATGAGCGTCAGGACCACGCTGACCAGGAGCCCGGTAGTGAGCGGGAAATAGAAAGTGAAGTTCTGATGCTGGACGACGATATCGCCCGGCAGACGCCCTAGCCGAAGCACGCCGATCCACCGCCACAGTAGACCAGCCGCCACCAGGATGAGTCCGAGCAGGATGAGTGTCCGCGACATGCTTTGCTCCCAAATGCTGGAAGATGAGCCCGTTGTAAGGATAGGAATGCAATCGCGCCTGCGACAGGGCTTGCGATGGCCAACATTTGATGAGGCGTAACGGCCTAGTTTCGTGAGGTTGCGCGGCGGTTTGGCCATCGGCCACGAGTAAAAGCGATCTTGGCCTTTGGGGGTGCAGCCTGCTCTGGTCGCAAACCGAGCAGGCCAAGGCTGTAGATTGCGGCGGTTGCGCCATGCTACGGGCTTAAGCAGCGGCGGCTTGTAGCAGCGATTTGAGCGGCGCCGATTCATCGGCGAGGCGCGCGGCAGCGATCTTCATCCGCTCGCCGACGATGCGTTTGGCGGCCATGAATTCGCCGAGGCGATTGACCGAATCAGCCGCGATGACCCGTCCTTGCTTGAGATAAAATGCGATGAACGAAGAAGTCTCCATGCTCCCCCGGATCGCGAGTTCCTCATAGCCGTCCGAGAACCCAACCATCTGCAGTTTGAGATCATATTGGTCGGACCAAAACCAGGGCGCCGCCGCTTCGGGAATTGGCCGCCCAGTGATCGAGGCGGCGGCGGCGCGGGCCTGCTCGAGCGCGTTTGGAACCGATTCGAGGCGTATTTTCCGCCGCAGGAAGCCGTGATGGGCATGCATTGCGCAGTCGCCGATCGCATAAACATCGGGGTCGCCTGTGCGGCTCGCTGCATCGACGATAATCCCGTCATCAACGCCGAGCCCGGCTTGTTCCGCGAGTTCCGTGTTGGGAACGAGACCGATGCCGATCAACACAAAATCGGCGGCAAACGATTGACCGCCGGCGCACGCGACCGCGCCCACACCGCCGTCCTCGCCACCGGTGGAGAAACCGCTGACCGTGACACCGGTGCGAATATCGACTCCGGCTTGGCGATGGATGCGTTCATAGAAATTCGACAGATCGGGCGCCGTGACGCGCGCGAGCACGCGCGGCGCGCTTTCGAGCACGGTTACGGCGAGCCCGCGTCTCACCGCAACGGCAGCCGCTTCAAGCCCGATATAGCCGCCGCCGACGATCACGAGACGCCGGCGGGCCTCCATGAGCGGCTGCAACGCCTCGACATCGGAAATCGTGCGCAGGTAAAAAATATTTCGCAAACCGGCGCCCGGCACCGCCAATTCGCGGGCGCGGCCCCCGGTCGCGATCACAAGCCTATCGTAGTGGAGCGGCGCGAAGCCCTTGAGCAAAAGCGTCTTCGCGCCCCGGTCGATCTTCTCGACGCCGACGCCAAGCCGCGTCTCTACCCGGGCCTTCTCATAGGCAATTGGGGCCTTGTAGATCAGCGCGTCCTTGCCGATTTCGCGCGCGAGAAAAGCCTTCGACAAAGGCGGGCGCATGTACGGAAGATATTTCTCCTCGCCAATGAGGACGATGCGGCCCTCGAACCGGTTTTGTCGAAGAAGCGTCGCAGCCTCGCCGCCCGCCTGTCCGCCGCCGATAATGGCAATCGTCGATGCGGCGCCTGGCTGAGCTTGATCCTTCACCACTTGCATTCCTGCGCGCAAAAGGGGGCCATCGGTTTGCACGAAAACATGAAAATGCCCTTAGGCCGGTTTGCCGCGATTCCGCAACCGATTTTCGTGGACGGTACCATTCTTCCAAAATGTGAGAACTTTCAATTATCGTCGAGCGCAGGGTTGGTTGAGCGATGGGCTCGTTTGCTAGCGGCTTATTTCTGCGCTTTCCGTAGGCAATATCGCGAAATGATTGAACCGACATTTCCAACTTGAGGCTGCGAGCAAATTTTACCTGCATGCGACATTCCACGCAAGGCTGAGTCGTTGCCCTTGTAGACAGAGCGGTCGCTCCATGGGAGTTCGGCCTGTCCTGCGCTGAAAAGTGCTGATCTTGCCAAAATCAACATCACCCCCATAATTCGCGCCTGGGCGGGTGAACGATCGAGCCTTTGTAGAAAAGGCCATCCGGGCGGTCCCGCGCGAGCAGAAGGGGGCCGTCGAGATCGACGAAACGAGCGTGGGCCGCGAGCAGAAACGCTGGCGCCATCGCGAGCGAGCTTGCGACCATGCAGCCGATCATGAGCTCGAAGCCGAGGCATTCGGCCTGCTTCACCAGGGCCAACGCCTCGGTGAGCCCCCCCGTCTTATCGAGCTTGACATTGATCGCGTCGTAGCGCGCGCGCAGATTTTCGAGCCCGCCGCGATCGTGAATGCTTTCGTCGGCGCAAATCGAAACGATATGTTCGATCTCGGCGAGCGCCGAATCCTGGCCCGCCGGAAGCGGCTGCTCGACCAATACCACGCCGGCCTTGGCACAGGCTTCGATATTGCGTTCGAGATCGGCGCGCGCCCAGGCCTCGTTGGCGTCGGCGATGAGAGTTGCGCCGGGCGCGGCGGCGCGCACCGCCTTGAGCCGCGCCGCGTCGCCTTCGCCCGCGAGTTTGATTTTCAACAGCGGCCGCGCGCATGCCAAGGCCGCCGCCCGTGCCATTTCGTCCGGAGCGCCGACCGAGATCGTGAAGGCGGTCGTGAGTGGGAAAGGCGGCGCGACGCCAGCAAGCACATGGGCCGGAACGCCGCTTCGCTTGGCCGCAAAATCCCACAACGCGCAGTCGATGGCGTTGCGGGCGGCGCCTGGTGGCAGAAGGGTTTGCAAAAGGACCCGATCCGCGCCCGTCTCGATCGCGGAACGAACCGAACCCATTTGGGCGAGAGCCGAATCGACCGTCTCGCCATAGCGTGCGTAGGGAACGCCTTCGCCGCGCCCGCGAATAACGCCGTCCGCGATCGCCGCCACGACCACGGCCGCCTCCGTCTTCGCTCCGCGCGAGATCACAAAGTTGCCGAGGATAGGAAAGCGTTCAACGGAAATGGCGAGGCGGGGCATGAGCCTAGAAATCCAAAAACATTTAGCAGCTGGCGGGAGGCGAGCCCCGCGCGGAAAATTGTTTCTTTCAAACTCTGCCACTCTTGATAAGGAATATAAAGCGGCCGTTCGCCGCCTTCTGGCGCTTCAGCGTCGCGCTGGTCTCGGCCAGAAGATGCGGAATGACGATGACGGCGAGAGGGTCAGTGCATTCGTCGGTTAGACGGTCGCCATGCGCCAGCTCTCGCAGCATCCTACGCCGCAGCACCAGCAAGGGACAATGCAATCCCCGCAAATTGAGGTAGGTGGAAGGTTTCGTGCGTTTTTTGCCATTGACAGAAGGCGAAAAAAACTTGACAGATTATAGTTGTGAAATCGGGAGATAAGCGCCGCGGGCTTCCACCCGGCAGAAAGTGGGAGCGGGCCGATTTTGGGTTTGTCCCAGAGGGGCCAATTTTGAACAAATCGCACGCAAATCTCGTTGCCACCCAGTTCGGTCCGCGAGCATCTGCCTACGTCTCAAGCGTCGTTCACGCTGAAGGCGCCGACCTCAATCGCGTCGTTGAGATTGTTCGCAGCCATCCGGCAGCGCGCGTCCTGGATCTTGGGTGTGGTGGCGGCCACGTGACGTTTCACGTGGCTCCCCATGTCCGCGAGGTCGTCGCTTATGACCTGTCGCGCGAAATGCTCGCTGCGGTCGCGAGCGTCTGCCGCGAACGTGGCCTCGAAAACGTGACGACCAGGCAGGGCGCGGCGGAACATCTGCTGTTCGCGGATGACGCATTCGATTTTGTCGTAAGCCGTTACAGCGCCCATCATTGGCACGATTTTCCCCATGCCTTGCGCGAAGCGAGACGCGTCCTCATGCCCGGCGGCGGTGCGGTCTTCATTGATGCCATTTCGCCCAACGACAGTTCCATGACTACACCCTTGTTGGATACCTATTTGCAGACGGTCGAACTCTTGCGTGATCCCTCTCATGTCCGTGATTATTCGGCCGATGAATGGGGGAGCGTTTTGACAAATGCGGGGTTTGCGCCAAGCGTGACCACCAGAGCGCGTGTCCGCCTCGAATTTTCCAGCTGGGTCGAACGCATTGACGCGCCCCTTATCCATATTCAGGCGATCCGCTCCCTGCAGGCAAACATGGCGGAGGATGTCGTGAAATACTTCGAGATAGAGGCCGACGGAAGTTTCACGATCGACGCCATGATCCTCGAGGCGCGCTGAGGAGCTTTGAACCATGCGGGTGATCGGCCTTGCCGGGTGGAGCGGCGCGGGCAAGACGACCTTGATCGTCAAGCTAATCCCCTATTTGCGCGAACGCGGCATCGTCGTGTCGACGCTCAAGCACGCCCATCATGCGTTCGATGTCGATCAGCCCGGCAAGGATTCCTATCGCCATCGCGAGGCCGGCGCGCGCGAGGTCCTCGTCGCCTCGTCCCGGCGCTTCGCGCTCATGCATGAATTGCGCGACGCCGAAGAGCCCGGCCTTGCCGAGCTTCTGCGGCGCATGAGCCCGGCCGATCTCATTCTCGTCGAGGGCTACAAGCGCGATGCGCACGCAAAAATCGAGGTCCATCGCCAGGCGAACGCGAAGCCGTTTCTCTACCCAGAGGACCCAACGATCGCCGCGCTCGCGAGCGATGCGACAGATGGCCTGCCGTTACACTTGCCGCACGCCCATCTTGACGACATCGCCGCCATCGCGAGCCTGATACTCGCGCTCGCCCGGCCTATCGAGGAAACCGTTTCGCGCCTTGCCAAGGCATGACGGCGATCCTTGAAACACGATCCGATCGCTCCGCATTGATTACCGGCTGATCAGCTAGCCGTGCCGCCCTGCCTTTTTGTCCCGCCAAACGCACTGAGCCTTACAATAATGAGCGAGACCGCGCCCGCCAGCATCGGCCTTCCCCGCCACAGCGCCGTGCGGTTCATCGTGCTGCTCGGCGTCGTCGATCTATTCGCCGACATGACCTATGAAGGCGCGCGAAGCGTCACCGGCCCTTACCTTGGCGTCCTCGGAGCGAGCGCCGCGATCGTCGGCCTTGTCGCGGGTTTTGGCGAGTTCCTCGGCTACGCGTTGCGGCTAATTTCCGGCTATCTCAGCGATCGCACCGGCGGCTATTGGCTAATTACCATCATCGGTTATTGCATCAATCTCATGGCCGTGCCGCTCCTTGCGTTGACCGGCCGCTGGGAGCTTGCGGTTCTCCTGATCGTCGCCGAGCGGGCAGGCAGGGCGATCCGCGTCCCGGCCCGCGACGCGATGCTGTCACATGCGGGCAGCCAAACCGGGCTTGGCTGGGGTTTCGGCCTGCACGGCGCGCTTGATTCGGCTGGAGCCATTCTTGGGCCCTTGATCGTCGGCGCCGCGCTTTCTTTAAAAGGCGGCTATCGGGATGCATTCGCCATTTTGGCGATCCCCGCGGTGCTCGCGCTGATGCTGCTCTTCGCCGCGCGCCATTTCTATCCGCGTCCGCGCGATCTCGATGTGGCGCCTCCCGATTTGACACCTGGCCATTTGCCGCGCCGGTTCTGGGTTTACGCCGCCGCCGCGGCCCTGATCGCGGCAGGCTATGCCGACTTTCCGTTGATCGCGTTTCATTTTGGCAAAACCGGTTTGATCGCGCCGGTTTGGATCCCCGTTCTTTATTCGCTCGCCATGGCGGCCGAAGCGATGGCCGCTCTCCTCCTCGGCCGCCTGTTCGATCGGATTGGCATGGGCACGATGATCCTTGCCACTTGCGCCTCGGCGCTCAGCGCTCCCCTCGCCTTCCTTGGTGGCCCGGTCGCGGCGATGACTGGCATGGTGTTGTGGGGCATCGGCATGGGCGCCCAGGCATCGGTGATGCGTGCGGCGATCGCGCCGCTCGCGCCTGCTGCGCAACGCGGCACCGCCTATGGCATTTTCAACGCCGCCTATGGCCTCGCCTGGTTCGCCGGAAGCACATTGCTCGGCGTGCTTTACGACTGGTCCATGCCGGCGCTCGCCGCTGTCTCCGTCTTGCTGCAAGGCGCAGCGGTTGCCCTCCTTTGGCGGGTTTCATGGTCGCCGCCCGGCCGGCCCGCAACCCGCCGGGCTTGAGGGGAATTGCCGCCGGTGCTTTGGATTACGCTGGGAAGCGCCCTTAGGCGAAGCCGCGCGCTACTGATTTGCAGGAGTCGACGCAAATCGCATCGGGAAAACCTCACCCTGGACACTATGCTTGTAATATTTCCGGCGCGTTCGTCATCGCTTCTTTGCCACGCGGCTGCAGCAAGGCGAGGCTTCCGGGGGGGTTCCAGATGAACCGCCGGTTGCAATCACGATCGCGCCATGAGTTCGACAGCTAGGCCATAAATTCGCAACCGAGTGGACTCTGGCATCGCGGCGAGGGTTTCGAGATAGACCTGACCGGCACGGCACATTTT
>JBOHJQ010000056.1:0-23497 GCA_050728655.1 Methylocella sp. | reverse complement strand
GTCTTGGCGCGCGGCGTAGGATGTGCTGGCGTGAGTCAGGTCAGGTTTCCTTCGATCCGCCTCCTTGATTGCTCCGGTGGATTCACCAGGACTGTTGCGGCCCCTGGCACCTTTTGGTGAGCCACCGCAGAGCTTCACAAGCACCGCGTAGTCAACTTCGCCGCCGAACGCGCCTTCAATGGCCTCCAGATTTACCCGGCGCCCATCAGACGTGATTTGGACGCGATTGGCGAGGCGCGCTTGATCCTTACGTCAGTATGACAGATGGATTCGCGAGTTCCAAGGCATCAAGGTCGAGGTTGATCTTTTTGAGGTTCACCTGACGGCGGCGCAAAAGACCAGCGCACGCATTCATTGACCACATGTGGGCCTTGTGCGCCAAATTCCCGTTGGCAGCGCTTCACGGGGTCATCCCGTTCGCAGCCGGCCAATAGGACAAGTGGCAAGATAAAGAGCAACTTTCTCATCCGGCTACGAAGAGACCAATCAGGCGCAACTTGTCAAGGGCATAATTCCCGAACCTGCAGAGCACCAGAGCGCTTGGCTTTCAAGCTGACGCACTGCCCAGCGCTTGGTGCCGGTAACGCTGGCGAATTATGCGCTTTACATGTTACACCTGAACGGCCTGCACGTAACCAGATGAGAAAGTTGCCTTTTATCTTGCCACTTGCCACTTGTCCTTTTGAGCGCGTGCGAACGGGGTATCCCGTGCAGCTTCGTGGAAAGTTGCGAACGGGAATATGGCGCGCAAGGCCAACGTGTGGTCGATAAATGCGTGCGCTGGTCTGGCGCGCCGCCGTTGTCACGATAACGCCGCTGACGCGAGAGCTTATGGAAGACTAGAAGGCTAAGCTTGACTGGGAGGCGCGCTGCCTTAAGACTCACCTTGGCACACACAGAAAAAAACGGCTGGCCTTTACATTAAGCTGGTCGACCAGCGGTTCAGACTTTACCTGTACCAGGTCTTCGTCGTCCGGAATAAGCGCTTGGAGGCCACGCCCGTTCGAGATGGCGCACCGAAGTTATAGAAGTTATAATGGTACCTGAGGAATAGGATAATGACCTTGATGCTCGCGAGCGTAACCAACCCGGCCGAGGCGGAGGCGGTCTGGGCGGGGGGCGCCGACATCATCGATCTGAAGGACCCGGCAAAGGGCGCGCTCGGTGCGCTCGATGCCGATGTCGCCGCCGGCATAGTTCGCTCGGTCGGCAAACGCAGGCCGGTCAGCGCCGCGGCAGGTAGCTCGCTTGGCGCGCCGGCGGCACTCGTTGATGCAGTCGCCGCGATAGCCGCGACGGGAGTAGATTATGTCAAGGTTGGCTTCTCGCCGGATGGGGCCGGAGCCGATTGCGTGCGGGCATTGGGGCCGCACACAAGCAACACCAAGCTCGTCGGCGTTCTTTTTGCCGATTGCGCTCCCGATCTGGACATGTTGGCGCTCATGGCCAATAACGGTTTTACCGGCGCCATGCTTGATACCGCCAAAAAAGGCGCGGGGCGTCTTCTCGATCATATGGATGTCGCCGCGCTCGATCGCTTTATCGACCGGTGCCGGGAGAACGGACTGACGTCGGGCCTCGCCGGTTCACTCGAAGCACCGGACGTGCCGCGTCTTCTTCCGCTGCAACCAAGTTATCTCGGGTTTCGCGGCAGTCTGTGCCAAGGCCGGGCGCGCGAGGCCGCGATCGACGCGGCATCCGTGAGGATGATCCGGGACCTTATTCCGCGCGAAGCCGATGACCACGGCGGACGCGACGAGGCGGGGATCGATTGGCGCCTCTTGCTGGGAGGAGGCTTTGTTCCGGCGAGCGAGCGCTTCGTCGAGACCGATCTTATTTTCGTGCACGATCTTGTGCTACCTTGTGCCATCGGCGCCTATGACTTCGAACGCATTCAAAATCAGAACGTGCGGTTCAACATCGACGTGGAGGTGAGACGCAACGAACGGCGATTTGACGACATGCGCGGCGTTTTCTCCTACGACGTAATCATCGACGCCATCAAAATCATCCTCGGGCGGGGCCATGTCGATTTGATCGAGACGCTGGCGAGCGGCATCGCGAATGAAATCTTGCGTTACCCCTGCGTCGCGCGGGTTTGCGTGCGGGTTGAAAAACTCGACGTCGTGCGTGGCACGGTTGGCATCGAGATCAAACGCGAACGCGCGGGCGGCCAAGCCGACTCTGGTGCACGAATGATGGTCCCGCCGGACAATGCCGGGTAACCGGAAATCATCGAGCGTCACTATCGTCAAACTCGGCGGCAGTCTCGCGCAGACGCCGCACTGCGCGGCCTGGCTCGCAGCACTGGCCGCCTGGGGCGGGCCGCTCATTCTCGTCCCGGGCGGGGGGCCATTCGCCGATTGCGTGCGGGCGGCGCAAGGCGCCATGCGGTTTGACGATACGGCAGCCCACCGCATGGCGCTCAATGCGATGGGGCAATTCGGCATCGCGCTTGCGGCGTATTCGGAGGCGTTTACATTGGCCGCCTCCCGCGCTGAATTGGACGGCGCATTAAGCGCCGGGACCATTCCCGTCTGGCTGCCGGAGAAGATGGTTCTTGGCGCTTCGGACGTGCCCGCGTGTTGGGAGGTGACCTCGGATTCGCTCGCGGCTTGGCTCGCCTGGACCTATGGCGCTCGCCGCTTGCTGCTCATCAAAGCCGGCGATCTGGCGGCGCCGGGTTCGGCGCGTGATCTGGCCGCGGACAATATCGTCGATCCGCTGTTCCCGCGCTTCGCCGCGCTAAGCGATGCGGAGGTCTGGCTCGCGGGTCCGGCATCCCTAGCTGGAGCCGCGCGCATATTGCAACGCGGCGGAATGCCCGGCATCAGAGTCGTGCTTCCTTAAGACGGTCCGGGCAGTTAAAGCATGATGTGGTTCCGCTCCCGGCATGGATTGGCCACCTATGAGCAAAGTCGTCACGCCGCGCTGGGGTTGGGCGCTCACCGGGTCCGGGCATTTCTTCAACGAGTGCCTCGATCTCGCGCGCGAATTGGGGCATGTCGACCTCTTCGTCAGCAAGGCCGCAGGGGAGGTGTTGCGCCAATATAAGCAAAAGCTTGACCTCCCGAGGACTGCCCGCGTTTACAAAGATTCCGCCGCGAGCTCGCCGCAGGTCGGCTATTTTTATCATGGGGTGTACCACACGCTCGTCGTGGCACCTGCAACGTCGAATATCGTAGCCAAATTTGTCTATGGGATTTCGGATAATCTCGCCAGCAATGTTTTTGCCCAGGCGGGCAAATGCCGGGTTCCTTCCATCGTCTTTGCGTGCGACACCGCGCCGGAGCTTTTGACCCGCTCGCCCGACGGCATGGTAAAGGTCTTTCCGCGCCGGATCGATCTTGAGAATACTGAGAAATTAAAGACCTTCGAGGCAACGCAAGTCGCAGAGAGCTTGAGCGAACTTAAAGAGTTCGTCGCACGCCGCAGGAGTGATTTGATAGGGGCATGACCGAACGCCTTCTCTTTCTGACCGGCCATCTTGCCTATCCGCGCCTCGACCGGCTTATGCGGTCCATGGGCGAGACCTCCTTTGGCTGGGAGGTTTGCGATATCGGGGTAAAGGTGGCCGCCCTGATGACTGAAGCGATCATTATGCGCCGGCTCGCCCGCCCGATTCCGGCGGACCGCATTATACTGCCCGGCCGCTGCCGCGCCGATCTCGCGCGTCTGTCGAGCCACCTCGGAGTGCCGGTGGCGCGCGGGCCAGACGAATTGAGCGATCTCCCAGCCTATCTCGGGCGGAGCGGGCAGGCGAAGGACCTGTCGGGTTTTTCGATTCGTATTTTCGCGGAGATCGTCGATGCTACCGCGCTTCCGCTTGCGGCCTTACTCGCGCGCGCGGCGGCCATGCGAAAGTCCGGCGCCGACGTGATCGACGTCGGATGTCTTCCCGACACGCCATTTCCGCACCTCGAGGCGTGCATCCGCGGCTTTAAAGCGGCCGGGCATCTCGTTAGCGTCGATTCCGCCGACCGGCAAGAGCTTACGCGCGGCGCCCGAGCTGGAGCGGATTATCTGCTCAGCCTCGACGAAGGCACTCTTGACGTCGCGGCGGGCACGGGCGCCACGCCAATCCTGGTGCCGGCGCCGCATGGCGATCTCGATTCCCTTGTCCGCGCCGCGAATAACGCCGAGCGGCGCGGGATTTCTTTTATCGTCGATCCCATCCTCGATCCGATCCATTTCGGATTTTCCGAATCTTTGAGCCGCTACATCGAAACAAGACGCCGCCTTCCGCACGCCGAGATGATGATGGGAACCGGCAATCTCACCGAATTGACCGAGGCGGATTCTTGCGGCGTTACAGCGGTCCTTATCGGGCTTTGTTCGGAACTCGGCATTCGCAATGTGCTTGCCGTCCAGGTCAGCCCGCATACGCGGCGCACGATTGAGGAGCATGACGCCGCGCGGCGCCTCATGTTCGCGGCGTCCACTGACGGCGCCTTGCCCAAAGGCTTCAATGCCGGGCTTCTCGCGCTCCACGATCTTTCGCCCTATCCTTCGTCGGCCGAAGAAATTGCCGGGCTCGCGGCGGAGGTGCGCGACGCGAATTTTCGTATCATGACGGCCGAGGATGGCATTCATATCTTCAACCGCGACGGTCATCACATTTCGCGCGATGCCTTCTCCTTGTTTCCCAAGCTTGGCGTCGAGGCGGATGGCGCGCATGCGTTTTATGTCGGCGCGGAACTCGCCAAGGCCGAAATCGCCTTCGCGCTAGGCAAGCGCTACACGCAGGACGAGCCGCTCGATTGGGGGTGCGCGGTTGACACCCCGGAAGAAGACAAGGACCGCTTGCGCGAAGCGGGCCATACCCTGCGCAAAAATGTCTGATTGGGCGCGCGGCAAAAAGCTGAGTAAATAGCATGTCTCGCTGATGATGACCGATAGGACCATACACACCGGAGGCCGACCAAATGGAAGCAAGATCAGGTGACGACCGCATGAAAGCCCGAATCCATCTTGTTGAGGAACACATCCAGCTCGAGAATTTACATGACCTCGATGGTATCCTTGACACATTCGGCGCAGACGCCCGGTATGATGACGAGCCATGGGGCGACCACCGCGTAGGTCGTGATCAGGTTCACCTCTATTATAAGCAGCTTCTTGCGGCCGCACCTGATCTTCAGATCGAGGTGAGAGATCGATATGCGACTGACGAAGTCGTAATTCTGGAGGTGACCATCAGCGGCACTGCGACGGGCGACTGGCGAGGTTTGCCGGGCACCGGGGTGTCATTCAGGTTTCCCCTCTGTGCGATCTACACTTTCGATCAGGAGGATAAGCTTTTAGGCGAAAAGATCTACTATGATCGGGCAACCATACTTAGGCAGCTTGGGGTGTTCCGGGAGCCCACAAGCGTCGCAGGTCGGCTATTTACTGCGTTGAACCATCCGGTCACTATCGCAAAGGCCTTCGCTCGTAAGATAATCCGGCGCTGAACGTACGCATGCGTCACCTAACTGCAATGGAATTTTGCAAGTAAGACTTGGAACTGACTTTTTTGGTGGTGGTTACATGGTGTGCGGGTCGGGCAGGTGATTTCAATTGACGCGGCCGAGCGTTTACCGATGAAGACTTTGACATCCTCGACCACTGTTGCTTCGCCTGGAAAAAGCTCATCAATATGCCCCGGAGAATCATGTGCACTGGAACCCGAGATTGGGCACCTCGGTCATGATCAACGAGACTTGGTAAAAGGCGCTCAGAATCTGGCTTGAGGAGATCGCAAAGTGCCGATGATCCGCGAAGCCGTTGTCGCGACTGTCGATCGATCGGGCATGGCGCATCTCGCGCCGCTCGGCTTGATCGAGGACGGGCAGGGGTGGGTCATCGCGCCGTTTCGTCCTTCGACGACTCTCGACAATCTTGTGGAAACTCCATTCGCCGTCGCCAATTATACCGACGATGCCCGCATTTTCGCGGGCCTCGTCAGCGGCCGCCGCGACTGGCCGCTCGTGCCTGCGGCGAAGGTTCCCGTGCCGCGTCTCGCCGGAGCACTCGCCCATGCCGAGCTCGGCGTTGCCCGTATCGAAGACGATGCCGCGCGCCCCCGGTTCCACTGCGAGATTTTACATAAAGAACAGCATGCGCCTTTCGCGGGGTTCAATCGCGCCAGCAACGCCGTTCTCGAATGTGCGATCCTCCTCACCCGGCTGCACATACTTCCGCGCGACAAAATCGAGCGGGAGATCGCGTATCTTGCTATCGCGATCGAAAAGACAGCGGGTCCCCAGGAGCGCGAAGCCTGGTCCTGGCTCATGCAAAAGCGCGACGCGTTTTACGCGGAAAAATGAGCGGCGGCAAGAAGCGCCACAGCCGATGCTGGGGCGCAATCGCAGGCCTTGCTCCGCGCCTCCGGGACAACCTCGATCAGATCGTCGAAAGCAATGAAGGTCCGGCCGATTCTCGCGGCCAATTCCCGGATCACGCCACGCCCTTCGCCCGCGCCCACAACCGGCGCGCTGGCCGCAATGACACCGCGCGACAAAACGAGGGCCACCGCATCCATGATCTCGCGCAATTGCGCTTCCGCGAAAAACTGCGCTAGCCGGTCCCACGCGACCTCGTCCGCCTCGCCGCTATCGCGGCCGATCATGCGGGCAAGCCGCGCGCGCGAGGCCGTCTTGGTCTTTTCGCGGCCGTCGGCGGCAACCATCATATCGGCGCCCTCCGGCAATTGCCCGAGTATGCGATGGACATCCGCCATGGTGGCGAACCACTCGTTCATCAAGGGCGTCCACTGGCCGGCGAATGGCACGAGCTTTGGACCTGCCATCAGGAAACTCCGCGCCATGCCTGAATAGACAAGTTCCCCTTGAACAAGCCGCTCCGCATCGCTGTAGCCAAGGCTTGCGGGCCGCCCCTCCGCGATCGGGATGATATCCGTGGTCGTCGATCCCATGTCGATGAATAGGGCCGCGTGTGTGCGCGCGCCAGTTAGCGCCGCGCTCGCGTGCCAATTGGCGGACGCGATCTCGATGACGTGGTCCGCAATTTCGCGCTCGCTCACAAAGCCCGACCGGCCAGCGTAAAAAACCGCGCGGCGGGGGCTCAGCAGCCGGACCATGATTGCGGCGAGGCCAACGACGCCTACTTCACGGGTTGCGAAGGCATCGCATAATTCGCCGGTCATCGTAATAGCGTTGAGGAAATCCTGGCCGATCGCGGCCTCGGCGTCAGCAAAAGCACGATCGAGCTCGCCCAAACCGAGCCAGAGCGGGCAAGGGATCTGCGCCGCCTGAGTAATAATCGCATTTTCGACGCGCGCGGCCTTGAGATGCGCGCCACCGACGTCCCAACCAATGATATCTTGCATTTTAAATAAAAATCCAGGTGGGCCTTGGTTAAACTAAATAATGCCTGAGCGTGCGATCGAAGTCATTCCGGTGATCGACTTGAAGGGCGGCGCGGTCGTCCGCGCCCGCCATGGTTCGCGCCATTCCTATGCGCCGATCGTAACGCCGCTTGCGCGAACGAGCACGCCGCTTGACGTTGTCGCCGGGTTTTTGACGGTACACCCGTTTGCCACGATCTACGTAGCCGATCTCGATCGAATCGAATCGCGGGGCAGCCGTGACCGAAGTTTTGACGCGCTAAGCTCGGGTTTTCCGGAGGTCACCTTTTGGGTCGATGCCGGCGCGCGTGACGGCCGCGAGGCGCGTTCGTGGCTCGCCCGCCACAAGCGCGCGCATCTCGTTCTTGGCAGCGAATCCCTAGCCAGCCATGCGGTGCTCGAAGAATTCGCCACGAGCTGCCGTATCGTTTTATCGCTCGACTATCGCGGCGACAGCTTTCTCGGGCCAAACGGGCTTTGCGATGCGCCGCATCTTTGGCCCGCGCGTGTGATTGTCATGGCGCTCGCGCGGGTGGGTGCCGATTCGGGGCCCGACTTCGATCGTCTCGCGGATATCAAACGCCGCGTGCCGGATGCCATGCTTTATGCCGCGGGGGGTCTTCGAGGCGCCTCCGACCTCATGCGGCTGAACGAAGCCGGCATAAGCGGAGTTCTCGTTGCTTCCGCGCTGCATGATGGCCGTTTGACCGGCGCTGATCTTGCAGCAGCCGCATCGAAAGGCGCCGTAGATGCCAAATAAAAAGGGGCCAAGGCCCCTTTATGTTGTTGCTTGCGGCGGCTCAGTTTGGTGCGAAAGGATGCTTCGCGACATTGCGCTGGGAGACGACGTAGGCAGGTGTCGGTTCGCCGTTGACCGCGCGCGCGATTGCCTCCTTCGTCGCCTGATAGTTGAAGTCCTGAATCTTCTGGTTGTCCTTGGCGTCCCAATGGATGAACACGCCGACGCAGATGAAGAGGTTGTCGGCTTCGCCCACCGGAATGACGCCCGCCGCGACACTGTCGGCGACCGCCTTGCCAACCGCGTGCTGAGCCGGGCCGAACATCTGCACGGCCTGTGTCGCATTCTTGATCGTCACCTTGTTATACATGACGGTCGCGGGCTTGCACATCAGGTTCGGGGCTACGATAGCGAGCAAGCCGGTGAAACCATCCTTGTTGTTGGTGAGCGCGTGGGCAAACGCCGTTTCCGCCGCGCTGCCGCGCGGTCCCATGATGAGGTCGATATGAGCGATTTCGTTGCCGTCACCGACGAGCGATTCGCCGACGCAGAGCTTGTTGATCTTGGCCATGCTTAAAAGCCCCATAGTTAATTCCTCCCTGGAGAAACCTGCTCCGAATTGCCGTCGAAGGAGTTCGACACATGCCGACGAATAACGGTGCTGTCAACGCCGGACATTTGGCCGGGCCGGTTGGCGGCGGGTATTTCCACCACCCGGCACTCAACCATTATTGCGCCGGTTGATCAAGCCGCGATTTAGCCTGTCCGCGAAAACACTCGCGACGGTGAGATCCGCACTTGTTCCCGGATTTAGCCCGCGGGCCTTGAGACGCCGGTCGAAACTCAGGAGATCTTGAAGCGTTTCCGCCGGATTTGCGGCGTTCATGAATCGTTTTCGCGCTTGCCGAGCCTCAATTTGAACTTTTGCCGCCGCTTCGGGACCATATTTGCGCGCGATGTGGCTATCGGGAAAGCCCGCGAGAAACGCCAGATAGACGGCAGTCACCGGCCATGGCGGCGGCCAGCCGCTGACCCGCGCACTCGCGAGCGGGCCCATCCCGGTTTCGAATATGTCCGTGAAATCAGAGGCATACTGGAAAGCAACCCGGTCACTTCCGGCGGCTTCGCGCATTGCTGCCAAAAGCGTGACATCGGCTGGGCCACGGACATCATGGCGGGGCGCCGTGCCGAGCCCCGCGGGCGCGGCGCGACGGATGGCTTTGAACGCGGATTCAGCGTCTAGGCGGGTCAATCCGGCGACCGTCTGTCTCACTCCCTGGCGAAGGTCACCGCCCCTCTGCGCGGCGGCGGCGAGCGGCGCGCACAGGAGAACGATGCCGAGATTGGTGTTCTTCCCAACCGCCGCGAAGGTGGCATCAATGGCGGCAAGAATGCGGGCCCCGACCGGTAGCGCGGAATTGCTCAAGGCGGGGGCGGCGGCTTCGGCGCTGCGCAGGAAATCATTCGCCGTCATCCCGTGGCCATCGGCGAATACATGGACATTGCCGGGCTTCGGCGCCTCGATCTCGTCGCGGCAGGCGGCGATGAATGCCTCGGCGATTTCGTTCACAAGGCGGCCTCCGCCCCAGGCTGTCCAATTCGCGTCAAGAGGCCGGCCGCCAGCAGGTCCGCGATGGAAAACGGCACGACCTTCTGCAAGCCGCGCCAGCCTGGCATGCTGTTGACTTCGAGAACTTGCAGAGTATCCGCCGCATCGCGAATCATATCCACTCCGGCGAAATCGGCGCCGACCGCTTGCGCCGCGCGCAACGCAAGATCAATCGTTCCGGCATCCGGCGCGAACCATTCTGGCCGCGCTCCGAGTTTGACATTGGTAATCCACTGGGCCGCATGGCGGGTCATCGCGGCGACAACCTTGCCCTCCGACACGAACAGCCGGAGGTCGCGAAACCCGCCGCTTTCGACCGCGACAAATCGTTGCAAATAATAGACGCTGTCCACGGCCTCGACCGGCGGCAGATCGTCTTCGCGGCGGATTAGTTTCAAGCCGTATCCTTGCGCGCCGAATAGGGGCTTTAGGACAAGCGGGCCGCGCCTCGCCTCGCGCCGCACGATCTGGCGCGCGGCCTGTTCGGTTTGGACCGTCCAGGTCGGTGGGGTCGGAATCGAATTGCGGGCGAGCGCGAAACTCGTCGCCGCCTTGTCGACGCACATTTCCACGCTTCGCGCCGAATTTAAAACCGGCACGCCGAGGGCGCCAAGGCCGTGCAACACACCAAGGCGCAGGGTCACGCTTTCGAAACTACCCGATCCAATCGCGCGCACAAACATCGCGTCCGGCAAATCCGCGCCAAAGCCCGGAATGACGAGGCCGCTAGGCCGCCTCGAGTCGAACCCGCATTGCGATAGCCGGACCGGAACGGCGACCACGCCCGCGCGCGCGAAAGCCGCGGTGAGATCCCGCGCATGCCAATCGTAAAGGTCCACGGCCAAGGCGATTTTGGGTTCGCCGGTGGCTTTGCGGGCCGCGTGCAGCCTATCCAAAGGAGACATCGAGCAAGGTTTGATCGATCCCACCTGCGTGAAAAGTTTCGCCGGTTTCAACGGCGGTCACGATAGCGCGCGCGGGGCTGAACAGCATCGGGTCGATCGCGTAAAAATTGCCTTTGTAGGCCTTGAACACCTCGGCGAAGGGGCGGCCATAATCGCGCGAGGTCGCGCTTGGGAGCTTTTCGGCGAGCGCCTTTGCCTCCGCGGCGGGTCCGGTCACGAAAAGATGCGCCTGGCCGCCATAGATGATTGCGTCGTTGGTGCGTCCCATGGCTTGAACGAAATCGGGATGCGGCGGCGAAAGCGGTGCCGAAGCCAAGCCGTCGATGATGCGCGACAGCGGAAATTTGAGTTCATGCGCCTTATGCAGCGCGACTTCCAGCACGCGCGCCACGACCTGAACGCCGCCCGCGAGACTTTGCGTGGGCGCGAAAATGAAGGTGATATTTTCGCGCGGGACGCCGCAATCATGCGCGACTTTTTCGGTGATTTCGCGGGGCGGCGCCCGGCCGGATTCGAGAACGAGAGTTGCGCGGGAAGCGCTGTCGCGATACTCCAGTTCCGTAAACAACGGCTCCTTGCGCGCGAGCGCGCGGCCGGGACCGGAGCCGAGCGCGAAAAACGCCGATTTCCCTTCGCCATGGGAAAGCGCCCAGCCCGCATATTGGCTGGCAAGACAGGCGATCACGGGATCGGTTGAGCGAACGCAAAGCTCGAAGGGCCATTTCGGATTGGCGCCGGCCGGCGCGATCTCGACGGTTCCCATCCCGCCAAGGCAAATTTCGGCGATCGCCAGGCCTGCTTCAATTCCACCCCGCGCATTTTGGCCTGCGTCGATTATCGTCTCGCCCGCTTCGCCCTTGGAAACCGCGAGCCGCAATCGGGCGGCACTCGCGATCATGCGGTCCACCGCTTGTCCGGCCAGGGTGTTGATGCTCAGACCGCTCATGCTCAAGGCGCGGTTCCCTTCCAAGGGTTGTCGTCTCTAGTTTGGAAATGTTCAAGTCTGTCGAGAAGCAAATTGGTTCGCGCATCGACAAGCGACCGCGACCGCGCGGGCATTGCCGCGCGGGCCTTTATCGTGCACAAAGGGGCGAACGGCCGCAATGCAGTCCGCGCTTTCTGCCGGTCCGACGCCCAATACGGCCAGTCGAATTCCGGCATGGAAGAGATTTCGCGCCTGGCATAGGCTATTCCCGCTGCGGCGGCGCCAGAGAATGCGAGTGGGCGCCGCGGCAGGCGGCCGAGGCAGGCGTCGATGTGGGCCCGGAAAAGCGACCCGCCGCGATCTTCGAAAATGTCGAGGGTCGCGCCCGGCCGTGGATTGATTTCGATAAGCGTATATTGGCTGCCTTCGACAAGAAAATCGATGCTGTTGAGACCGCGGAGCCCGCACGCCGCCGTTATCGCTTCCACCGCGCGCCGTAGCTCCGTTTCCAGCCCGGGCGATAGACCGGCCGGGCGAAGGCTGCCGCCGAAACGAAACGGTTCACCCGGCGCCGGCGCCGCCCATTGGCGGCTCGATCCCACGATCCGCGCCTTGGCTCCATCGGCGAGAAACAGGATCGAAACCGGCTCGCCCGCGGCGATGCGCTGGAAGTAAATTATCTCGCCTCCTGCGCGAAATGCCCCCGCTGGCGCGACATGGCTTCCGCCCGATCCGCCCGCGCTTTTGACAAGCCAGTGCTGGCGGTCCCTTGGCATGCGCGCGCTGATCTTGGGATGCGGAATGTTCGAGTCTGCGCAAAGCTCCGCCAGTCGAGCCGGATCCTTCACGCTTCGTACCACCGCTGGCGGGTTGCCGAAGAGCGGCCAGCGCTGCGCGAGCGCCTCTAGGAGCCCGGCGCGATCCTCGAATCCCGCGCCATAGACGAGACCGCAAGGCGCCTCGCCTTTGGCGAGCGCTTCGAGCGCGGCAATCAGGCTCTCGGCCTCAAATCCGGAGGCGAGGCCGCCCGCGATCAGCCGGTTGGCGGCGCAAAAGCCGCGCGTATCCGAGTCGTCGAAAAAATCGGCGGCGAGGGGCCGGAAGCCGGCGCGCCGCGCGGCGGCCGCCAACGCGCGCCCGGAGGACGCCGCGATCAGAATCGCGGCGCCAGCTTCAGGCGATCTCACGCGCGAGAGCGAAGGCATCGCGAAAATCGAGGCTGATCGCCTTGGAGGAAGCCACCATGCGCCGGAACAATCCGGATTCTACCTTGTATTTCACATTGCCGATGGCGAGCGGTCCAATCCCGAGAACACCGCCGGCCAGTTCGACACCGTTCGCCACGGGATCGAGACCTTCGACGCCCGGTGGCGGGACGGCGTTGACGTCGGCGGCAACGGCGAGGGATTTGGCCGCCGCAAGCATCGTTGCCGTTAGAACTTGCACGCCCGCCGCCGCCGCGCAAAGAGCAACTTCCTGACCGGCCAGCGCCGAGGAAATCTCCTCCGGCGTTTTTGCTTGGACGGCGTGGACATCAAGACCAAATCTCTGCTTGATCTCGCCCGCCTTGGCTTTCACACGGCTCAATTCGCGTGCGGCGAGCGTCACTTCTGCACCCTCCAGCGCGGCGATCACGCCGGATGTGTAGCCGACGGGGCCGGTTGCTCCGAAGATCACGATTTTCGTCTGCCCGAGAGCCTTATCTTTCTTTTGCTTCAGGATTTTCTCCACGCACGCGACCATTGCCGCGGCGGTGGTAAACGACCCGGCGGGGTCGGCAAAGGCGGAAATCTCGAACGGCTTCAAAAGGGTTTTGCGCAATTGTTCTAGCATGTCGAGCGCGAGCACGGCATCCTTGCCGCCGATGAAAACGCCGGTGCGAACGGCATCCCTGGGGGAGCGCGAAAACATGGCGTCCTGCACCAACGGCGTGATGTCCTCGAGAGCGACGCCAGAATAAGGAGTGACGGAATCAAACCCCGCGTCGAGCGCCATATTCACGTCGAAAGGACTCATATGCTTCAGCGGGCTGAGCATGTGCAAAATATTCTTCGTGGCCACGTGTCCTCCCCTATTTTACTGCTTCTTATCGCTGCTATTTGATGGCCGCGAGGGTTTTCCCTCGACCAGCGCGCCGTGATTAACGCCTTTGCAAATAGCCATGTCTAGCCCCCACGCGGCGGCTTTTTCCTGGGTGAGATCGCACAAACGCCGCGCCTCCTTCGCGCCGGCGGCGAACGCAAAGCCGGTCGGCCCCCAGGACGACTGACCGGTGCCTCTCGCGCCATGCCGCCGAAGGTCCTCCATCACGCGGCCCACGGCGGCGCTCGCGTAGGGCGCGCCGCCTTGGGCGGGGGCGAAATAGTTTCCGGCGATCTCCTGGAGACGCGCGATCGCGTCGCCGAACGAACCGATATCGTGTTCGGCCAGTGCCGGCAACGCCTTGATAAGAACGAGGCGGCAGATTTCCGCGGCCGAGGCGGCTTCGAAATCCGCCATGCGCGCAAAGGCGGCTTGTTCGTCGCGGCCATGCATGCCTTCGGTTCGCGGGTCGAGGACGACAATCACCCGCCATTGTGGCGGGAAGACCATCCGGGCGACGACGGGCGGCGCCGCGGTGCGTGCGCCGCGCCCGCCATCGACAATTAGACCGCCGTGCTGGAATAGGCCTAAGCCAATTCCGGAGCGCGCGCCTCGCCGTAAGAGGAGGGCGTCGCTCGCTTGGTCCGCCGGGATGCCTTCGAGGTGCCGAAGGGCGGCGGCGATGGCAAGCGCGAGTTGGGTCCCGGAGCCCAGGCCCGCATGCGCGGGAATGGCTTCGTGAATAGTCAAGCTATAGGTATGGCTCAGGCCAAAGTGGCGCGTGAGAAGAGCGAGATGGCGCGCGGCGCGCTCCGCCTCCAACCCTTCGACCGCCGGCGCCGGCGCGCGGCGGATAGTCAGGTGGGTCGCTGGGCGGTCGATCGCCAGCCCGAGGCCCCCGAAACGGCGGCCAAGTCCGCCATTCATATCGAGAAATCCGAGGTGAAGACGGGCGGCCGCCGCCACCGTGACGCTGTCGAACATTGGCTGTTTCTTCCGCAGCATCTTCCAGCCTTGGCAAAGGCGCTCGCATTTTGGAGCATGAACGGCGAAGAGTCGCAGATTTTCTGGTCAATGTCATGCCGCGGGCAAAAAGCTGAAAGAGCGGATTGTTGCACGCGAAACAACAGATCCCCGACAAAAGACAAAATTCATGATTTCTTTGCATTTTGAATCGACTGGTTCGGGAAAGCCGATCCTGGCCCTGCACGGCTACGGCGCCTCGCTGTTTTCTTGGCGCCACCTGCCTGCCGCCGTGCCGGATCGGCGAGTCATTCGCGTGGATCTACCCGGCCACGGCGGCTCTCCAGCGCTCGCGGACGGCCGGTATGGCCTCGCCGACCACGCCGCGAAGATTATCGACTTCATCGAAGAACAAAAACTCGAAGAATTCGATCTGATTGGACATTCCTTTGGCGGCGGCGTGGCGCTCATGATTGCCATCGATTTCATGGAGCGGCGGCCCGGCTCAGTCTCGTCCCTGACCTTGGTGGGAAGCCTGGCATTGCCCCAGCGTCTGCCAGGGCTCATCAGGGTGGCGAATGTTCCCTGGATCGGCCCCGAGCTGTTGTCGCGTTTGCCGGCGCGGTTGATGGTCGCCGCGGTATTGCGCTCCGTCTTCCATGATCGCCGCCGCGTCACCGAGGAAGCAATCGACGTCTATGCGCGAAACCTCGCGACCAAAGAGGGGCGCCACGCGCTGCTTCAGACAGCCCGCCATATCATTCCCGACGATGTGCCCCGGCTCATCAAGCGTTATCGTCAGCTGAAGCAGCCGACCCTCTTGATCTGGGGCAGGCAAGACAAGGTGGTGCGGCCCTCGACCGCGATCACGCTCAACGTATTTATCGAGGGATCGAAATTGATCATGATCGATGATTGCGGCCATGCGCCCCAGGAAGAACGTCCCGAGATCACCATGCCGGCGATCCGCGACTTTCTCGCGACTCTGCCCTGAGTGCATAGCCTAGGAATCAATGTGGATCAGCAAGTTCAGTCATTCGCTCACATGCGGCGTGCGCAACGGCTGTTTTTAATATTGGTTCATGATCGAGCTTCTCTGCAATGCCAACGTGGCCGGCGGAGCCGATTGAAATTGCGCTGCCGGCCACACGGTGAAGGCAGACTTGGACCATGATCGCTTCAACCGGCAAAAATCACCCGGTCGCGGCGATTGCTGCCGCGCCGGGCGGCTCTTTAGGCAATAGTGCCAAGCGAGCGATGAGCGCTTGATCCTGCAAAATCGCCATGCGTTCCTTCGGCCGGAGCCAGGAAATCGCTTCATCGATGGTTGCAGCCTCCGAGAGCTTCGCATCGGCAAGCGCCCATTCCGGCGCAATATCGCCGTTTCGGCGCTCTTGGCGGCGCGGCAGGCAGGCCACATGGAACGCACGGAACTGCGGATCGGCATAAAGCGCGTAAAGCCCGTTGAGGGCTTTGTTGTCGCGCCGGGCAGGCTCATTTGCCAAGAAATTGGCACGCGCGACGACAGGCGGCGTTATCTGCTCTTCCGGGGTGATCAGAAAACCGGCGCGGCGCAAGGCGACGCCGAGGCTGCGAAGGCCAGTGCCCCAAGACAGGAAGATCGCCAGGATGAGGCCGACAATCGTCGGCGACATCCAGCCAACGAGCGAAGGCGAGATCGAAAGGCCGGCTGCCAGAGTCAAAAGGCCCATCGCGACATGCGAGCGGTGGCGCGCGACGATCGCGGCAAATGGAATCGAGCCATCGTCGCGCCGTTGCGGCTCCCAGCCCGTGTCGAAGCCGAATGCGAAGCGCATGATGTGACCTGACTGGATCAGCATCATGATCGGAGCGAGCAGCGCCGACATGAGGATTTCGAAGGCCGCCGACAAAACGAGCCTGACCGCGCCGCCGGCGCCCCGCCGGGTCGCGCCTTGAATCAAGGCAAGCGCCAAGCCGAATATTTTTGGCAACATGAGAATCGTCATGGTAAGCGCGAAGAGTTCGAGCGATCTTTGCGGATCGAACCTCGGAAAAGTTGGGAACAACGTGAACTCGCTCGTGAAATATTCCGGCCTGATGTAGCTTGCCTGGAGAACGAGCACGATACCGACGATGAGCTGCGCCATCCAAAGCGGCGACGCGACATAGGCCATGATGCCGGTCACGAGATGTTGCCGCGACATCGGATGCAGGCCTTTCGCGGGCAGTATCCGCAAATGCTGGAGATTACCCTGGCACCAGCGCCGATCGCGCGTCGCGACATCGATGAGCGAGGGGGGACACTCCTCGTAGCTGCCGCCAAGATTTGGCAGCATATAGACGGAATAACCGGCGCGCCGGATCAAGGCCGCCTCAACAAAATCATGGCTGAGGATATGGCCGCCGAACGGCGGACGCCCGGGCAAAACCGGCAAGCCGCAATGCGCGGCGAACGCCTTGGTGCGAATGATCGCGTTATGCCCCCAGTAATTGCCGTCGCGCCCCATCGCGACCGACACGCCGGCGGCGATCACCGGCCCATAAATGCGCGCCGCGAATTGCTGGAGGCGAGCAAATAAAGTGTTGCGATTGACGATAAGCGGCAGCGTTTGGATAATGCCCGCGTCGGGGTCTGCTTCCATGGCCGCGGCGAGCGCGATTATGGTAGTGCCGGCCATCAAACTGTCGGCGTCGAGCACCACCATTTGCTCGTAGTGGCCGCCCCAGCGGGTGACGAAATCCTCGATATTACCGGACTTTCGCTTGAAGTTCCCGGGCCGGTGCCGGTAGAACAGGCGGCAGCCTGGGCCAAGCCTTTCCCGCATGGCAAGGAAAGCTTGTTCCTCAGCGACAAAAATTTCTGGATCCGTCGTGTCAGAGAGAAAAAACCATTCGAAGGCGCGGCCGAGACCGCTCGCCTCGACCTCCTCGAACATCGCCGCGACCGCGCCAAAGACGCGCGCCGGCATCTCATTATAGACTGGCATGACGATCGCCGTGCGTTGCCGCAATTCAACCGGCGGCAAGGATGGCTTGGGGGCGAAAAGCAGGAGCCAGATAAAGCCCGCCAGGGCGCTGGTGCAGGCGAGCGCGATCCAGGAAAAATTGGCGACAAAGAGAACAACGAGCGCCCATTCGAGGGGCGTCACGCCACCAATCTCGACAACCTTGTACATTTCGCAGGCGCCATATAAAGTCAAGCCCAAGCCGCCGCCAAACGCAACGAGCCGCGCGAGCCAGCCGCCGAAAGCCGGATGACGGGTAGCGTTGCTATGCCGCTCGGCCCGGCTGAATCGGTTAAGCCTCTGCGCAGGCATCGCGAGTGGCGCTTCGGGCGGCACCCATGCGAATGCGGCGGGCGCGAGCGTAGTCTCTCCGGGGCGCAGCGGCCTCACTACCGGCTCAGTTGCCTGTGAATTGGTCAGGGCGTCCATCGATAAAGCCAAGTCTCGCTTATGGGTTTGCCGGCTGCCTCCAGCACCAGGCGCAGTTCCGAAAAGGAGTCGTTCCCAAGATCGAGCTCGAACAAGATCCGGCAGGATTTTTTGTCCGCAGAGGTAAATGTTCGAACCGCGGTTATCGATCCCGGTGACGCGTTCAAATTTGGTTTCATGGCTTCGGCGTTTTGCGGGAGGCGCAAAATTTCACCGGCGAATTCAACGATGAAACGGCGGCGTTTCGGCGCCGAAGCCCGCCCCGAGCGCGACTGGGTGGCGATGGCCAGCGGCGGCGGCTCCGGCGGGTTCCAGCACCAGAACTGCCGGTAGGCAAAAAATGTTTCGCTTCCGGCGACAAGCGGCTGCTTCGGCTTCCAATAGGCGATGATATTGTCGTTGGCTTCGGAATCGGATGGAATTTCGACGAGTTGAACGCCGCCGGCGGACCACTCGCCGATCGGTTCGATCCACAGCGAGGGGCGGGACTCGAAGTGCTGATCGTCGTCCTGGTAATGATCGAAATTGCGGTCACGTTGAAGAAAACCAAACCCGCGCGGATTTTCATCGGCGAAGCTCGAAATTTGCAAGGTGTCGCGATTCGCGACCGGCCGCCACAGCCACTCCCCCTTGCCGGTCAACATCTGAAGACCGCTTACCTCGCTCACGCTCGGACGCAGATCGTCGTTGCGGCGCTCGTCGATCGGGCCAAAGAGATGGGTCGCACTCATCGTGGCGAGTCCCAAATTATCGACGGCGGCCCTGGCGAAGAGAGCACATTCCGTGTCGATGATCGTGGCTTCGCCGGGACGCAGGGTAAAGCGATAAGCCCCGGTCACGCTTTCCGAACCAATCAGGGCGTGCATGACGAGGGCGCCGGCAGCGAGCGTCGGACGTTCGATCCAAACCGTGCGGAACGCCGGAAATTCCTCGCCGCGCGGATCAGCGGTCTTGATCGACATCGCCCTTGCCATGGTGCCCAGGGTTTGGCCCGGCGCCACGGCGCGAAAAAAACTTGCACCTTGGAAAACGGCGAGGACGGAAAAACCGTCCTGGCCTTGCGTAAGCACGCGAAAACCGGAAAAACCAATGTCGCCAACGTTTTTGGTGACGGCGAGCTTGCCAAAATCAAACAACGCCGGGTCATAAATGACGCGGCGGGCTTTGCCTTCCGCGACAAGATTGATTTCCATTGGGGTCAAAAAGATGGACCCGCGATGCAGCGGCTCGAGCGCGAAGCCGGTATTGTCCGCGGCCCAGATCGCCGTCCCCGGGCGCTGCCGAATGGCCGCATATTGTTCGTAGCCAAGGTCGCGAAACACTTCCGGAATGTCGGCCGAAAGCTGTTTGAAGGGCTGTTTTGACAGGATTCTGGCGGCGTCGGTGACCATGTTCGGATCGAACGGCGACGGTTCGCCCAAGGCGAAGCCCTTTGGGGCCTCCTTCCCGGCGGAGGGTGTCGCGACATTTGCCGACGAGGCGACGCCGGCGCGGGCGGCGATCCCGCCCGCCATCCCGCCAAGGACGAACTTTAAAACCTCCCGGCGCTCGACCATGAATCCGGCTTGGCCGGCGCCTGATCGCGCCGCACTTATAGAAAACGCTTTCGTTTTATCTCTATAGACGATAACCGGGCGAACGTAAGTTCCCTTTTGGGTGTTTTTGCGCCACCAGCTTTCCGATATCGATGCGATCCGCACTTCCTGTCCAGGGAGAAAGGCAAGGCTTGTTTGAACTCCCCGGTGTGGTCGACCAAGGTTGCGCGTGAGCAATTTTTCAATTTTGTGACTTTAAGCGTGTCCCTTCCGCGATTTGAGCGAGACTCCTCTGCGCGTGGAGAAGTAGGTTCCATGGTCCCCTTTCATGTTCAAGGCCGCACATGTCTGGCAATCGTTCTCGCCGCCGGCGAGAGTTCGCGGATGCGCTCGGCGCGGCCCAAGGTGCTGCATGAGCTAGCCGGCCGCGCCATGCTCAGCCATGTTTTAAGCTCCCTCGTCGAAGCCGGCGCCGAGCGGACCGTCGTCGTGGCGGGTCCAAGCCATGACGCGGTCATGGCCGAAGCCAAGACGATCGTGCGCGATGCCGAAATCGCGATCCAGAACGAGAGGCTTGGAACTGCGCATGCGGTGCTTGCCGCGCGCGAGGCGATCGCCGGGGGCTATGACGATCTTCTCGTCGTCTTCGCGGATACGCCTCTGGTCCGCCCGGAGACTTTCGCCGCGATGCGCAGGGCGCTTGCGGGAGGCCAAAACGCAATCGCCGCCTTGGGATTCGAGGCAAGCGAACCCGCGGGCTATGGAAGGTTCATTCTCGAGGACGGCTCCCTCAAAGCCATTCGCGAGGAACGCGACGCGAGCGCGGCGGAGCGAGTAATCAAAATTTGCAACGCCGGTCTGATGGCGCTCGACGGGCGCCTCGCCTTGGCGCTTCTCGATGCCATCGGCAATGCCAACAGCCAGAAGGAATACTACCTGACCGACGCCGTCGCCGTGGCAAGGTCACGCGGCTTGGCGATTTCCGCCGCGATCGCCGCCGAGGAGGAGGTGTTGGGCGTCAACGACAGGGCACAGCTCGCCGTCGCCGAATCGATTTTGCAAGCGCGGCTTCGCACGAAAGCGATGCGGGAAGGCGCGACATTAAGGGATCCGTCGAGCGTGACCTTGGCGTTCGACACCCGACTTGGCCGCGACGTTATCGTCGAGCCGCATGTGGTCTTCGGTCCGGGCGTGAGCGTCGGCGAGGGCAGCCGCATCCGCTCGTTTTCCCATTTGGAGGGCGCGACGATCGGCCAAAATGTGTCGGTCGGTCCGTTCGCTAGGCTGCGCCCCGGCACCAGCCTCGCGCAAGACGTGCACATCGGCAATTTCGTCGAGGTCAAGGCCTCGGATGTCAGCACCGGCGCCAAGATTAACCATTTGAGCTACATCGGAGATACGAGCATCGGCGCTGGGACGAATGTCGGCGCGGGAACGATCACGTGCAATTACGACGGCTATTCCAAATATCGCACGGAGGTTGGCGCGCATGCGTTCATCGGCTCGAATACTGCCTTGGTGGCGCCGGTCAAGATCGGTGATGGCGCCTATGTCGGATCGGGGTCCGTGATTACGCAAGACGTCGCGCCCGATGCGCTGGCGCTGGCCCGCGCGGGCCAGATCGAAAAACCCGGCTGGGCAAGGGCGTTGCGGGAAAGGAACCGGAAATGAGCGCGGTCCTTTCATGGGTGCGCCGATGACGGCGAACGCTCGATCCAACCGCAACCCGAAAGTTGGTGTTTGATGTGCGGAATCGTTGCGATGCTAGGCCGGGGTCCGGTCGCCGGCTCCATTCTCGCTGCGCTGAAGCGCCTCGAATATCGCGGCTATGATTCCGCCGGGATCGCGACTTTGGAAGCGGGCCAGCTGACCCGGCGGCGGGCAAGCGGCAAGCTCAAAAATCTGGAGCTTCGTCTGGCAGCCGAACCACTTTCGGGTGAGATCGGCATCGGCCACACCCGCTGGGCAACGCATGGAAGGCCCAGCGAAAATAACGCGCATCCGCATGTCAGCGCGAATGTCGGCGTCGTGCATAATGGCATTATCGAGAATTTCCGGGAGTTGCGCGGCGAGCTGCAAGCCAAGGGCCATGAATTTTCGACCGAGACCGATTCCGAGGTCATCGCTCATCTCGTGAGCGAAACCATGCGCGGCGGCTTGGCGCCGGTCGAGGCCGTGGCTTCGAGCCTGCCGCGCCTCAAGGGTGCATTCGCGCTCGCCCTGATCTTCGACGGTGAGGAGGATCTTTTGATCGGCGCCAGCAGCGGCGCGCCGCTTGCGGTAGGATTTGGCGAAGGCGAACATGCCGGCGAAATGTTTCTCGGCTCCGACGCGCTTGCCCTGGGCCCTTTCACGAGCACGATCGCCTATCTGGAGGATGGCGACTCCGTTGTCCTAACCCATGCGTCCGCGCGGTTTTACGATGCCGAAGGCAAGTTAACGGAAAGGCGAAAGGTCAAGTCGGCAGCCTCGACGTCGCTGATCGGCAAGGGCAATTATCGCCATTTCATGGCGAAGGAAATCCACGAACAGCCGGAGGTCGCGGCCCGCGTGCTTGGGCATTATCTTGACATGCCGGCCGGCCGCGCGGCGCTGCCCTTCGCGCCGCCCGTCGATATCGTTGCTCTTAAGCGCCTGACGATTTGCGGTTGCGGCACGGCCTATTTCGCCGGCCTCACCGCCAAATATTGGTTCGAGCGGTTTGCGCGGCTTCCCGTCGATGTCGAAATCGCCTCCGAGTTTCGCTATCGTGACCCGCCGCTGGAGCCAGGAGGGTTGACCGTCCTTGTCTCGCAATCCGGGGAGACGGCCGATACCTTGGCGTGTCTTCGCGCCGCCAAGGCGAAGGAACAGACGATCATTGCGGTGGTCAATGAATCGACCTCGACGATGGCGCGCGCGAGCGACATCGTTGCGCCGACCCTGGCCGGCCCCGAAATCGGCGTTGCTTCAACGAAAGCCTTCGCCTGTCAGCTCGCAGTGCTCGCCTGCCTCGCGCTGGCTTTTGGCAGGGCGCGCAATACCATCGACGAGAAGGTGGAGGCAAGGCTCGTTTCCGAACTCATGGCGATTCCGGGGCTCATCGCGCAAGCGCTCAAATGCGAAAGCGCCGTCGAGAGCCTGGCGCGGGAACTAGCCAAGGTCCGCGACGTGCTTTATCTCGGCCGCGGCACGTCGTATCCCGTGGCGCTCGAAGGGGCGCTGAAACTCAAGGAAATTTCCTATATTCATGCCGAAGGCTATGCGGCGGGCGAGCTAAAACATGGGCCGATCGCGCTCATCGACCAGGACATGCCGGTGATCGTCATCGCTCCCAATGACTCCGTGCTCGAAAAAACGCTCTCGAACATGCAGGAAGTCGCCGCCCGCGGCGGCAGGCTAATCCTGATTGGCGATGCCCATCTCGCCCGCGATTATGCGAGCGAAGCCGCCGCAGCCATCGTCATGCCGGATGTCGCGCCGGAGTTCGCGGCGATGGTCTATGCGGTGCCGGTCCAATTGATCGCCTATCATACCGCCGTCGTGATGGGCAAGGACGCCGACCAGCCGCGCAATCTCGCAAAAAGCGTGACGGTGGAATAGGCCGCGCGGCGCTTGCCGGAGAGAAGCGCCGCGCAACCGCGAACGTGGATCGAAAATCACCCGACAAGCCGTGCCGTCACCATGCAATAAAGCATCGGCACCGACAGGACGAAATTGGCGCGCGAAGTCAGCATCGCGAGCCGCGCGGCCTGCGCCTTGGCGTCGTCGTCGGCGGGAACGAGGCCAAGCACTTTCTTCTGGTTTGGCCAGATGACGAACCAAACATTGAAGGCCATGACGAGGCCGAGGATGCCCCCGGTGATGATGGTGAGATTGTGGACCGCGCTGCTGGTCGAAAACACGATGAGGCCGGTCACCACGGTGGCAAGCGCCGACCAGCGGAACCAAAATAGCGCCTCGGGCGCGATATATTTGCCAATGCCGGGTTTCAGC
>JBOHJQ010000055.1:0-23684 GCA_050728655.1 Methylocella sp. | reverse complement strand
CGCTCGGCGGCCAAATCGCCGACAAATTCGACAAAGCCTTGGTCGCGCAGCGGCTGAAGCTCGTCGAGATCGCCGCCGCCGGCGTCGCGGTTCTCGGCTTTCAGCTGGGGTCAATTCCGGCGCTGCTCGGCGCGTTGTTTGCGTTTGGCGCCCTCGGCGCCCTGTTCGGCCCGACAAAATACGGCATATTGCCCGATCACTTGCGTCAGGAAGATCTTCCCGGCGGCAATGCGCTCATCGAAGGCGCGACCTTCCTCGCCATACTCACGGGCACGATTGCCGGCGGGCTCGCCATGCAGGGCGGCGGCAATCCCGCGTTGCTGGCGATCGGCATGATGGCCATCGCGCTGGCGAGTTATGCGGCCAGTCTGTTGATTCCCGCTACAAAGCGAGCGGCGCCAGACCTTTCGATCGACGCCAATGTGGCGCGTTCGACATTCGCGTTGTTGCGCGAATTATGGCGCGAAACTTATCTCTGGCGGCTGGGCGTCATCACCAGCATTTTCTGGCTCATCGGCGCGGTGGCGATGTCCCTGCTGGCGCCGCTCGTCACCAGGACCATGCATGGGTCAGAAACAGTGGTGACGATCTATCTTACCGTTTTTGCTGTCGCCATTGCGCTGGGATCAGGGCTCGCCGCCTTATTGCTTGCAGGTAAGATCGTGTTGCTGCCGACTGCGATCGGCGCTGCCATCATCGCCGCCGTCTCGGCGGATCTCGGCGTTTCGCTTATGCAACCGCCGGTTGCCGAGGCGGCGCGCGCACTCGCTCCCGCCGCCTTCTTCGCACAGCCTGGCGCTTGGCGCGCCACCGTCGATCTCGCGCTCATAGCGGTGGCTGGAGGACTGATGATCGTCCCCTCCTTTGCGGGGATTCAGGCTTTCGCCGAGCCTTCGGAGCGCGCCCGCATCATCGCCGCGGTCAATGTGCTCAATGCCGCCTTCATGGTGCTGGGGGCGCTCGCTGTCGCGTTCCTGCAGAGCGCCGGCGTCACTGTTCCGACGCTCTTCCTTTGCATTGCGGCCGTCGCGCTCGCCGCGACGATATGGATTTCTAAGGCCGTGGTCGTCTCGCCCTTTCGCGATTTTCTTTCAATCGTGTTTCGCGCCTTCTACCATCTCGAGGTGAAAGGCCTGTGCAATTTCAAGAAGGCCGGGCCAAATCCCATTATCGCGCTCAATCACGTCAGCTTCCTCGACGCCGCACTGATCTTGTCGGTTGCGCCGATTGAGCCGATTTTCGCCATCGATCATATGATCGCCCAACGCTGGTGGGTGAAGCCGTTTCTGAAATTGGTCCGCGCCATTCCGCTCGATCCGGCTAGGCCGCTCGGAACGCGCACGCTCGTCAATGCGGTGAAGGCGGGCGATCCGCTGGTCATCTTTCCGGAGGGGCGTCTCACCGTCACCGGCAGCTTGATGAAGGTTTACGACGGCGCCGGACTCATCGCCGAGAAATCCGGCGCGATGGTGGTTCCTGTGCGCGTCGAGGGACCGGAGGCGACGATCTTCTCGCGCCTTAGCCGCGCGCAGACGCGCAGACGCTGGTTCCCGAAGTTCACTCTCACCATTCTGGAGCCCGTGCGCCTCACGGTCGCTGGCGCGCTGAAGGGTAAAGCGCGCCGAATGGCGGCTGGGTCGGCACTCTATCAGATGATGTCCGACCTCGTCTTCCGCACGACGCGCACCGATCGCACCATTTTCGAGGCACTCGTGGAAGCGGCGCGAACGCATGGCTGGAAGCGCATCGCGATTGAGGATCCAATTTCCGGCGCTGTCTCTTACCGCAAATTGCTGATCGGCGCCCACGTCGTGGGCCGCAAGCTGCAGGCGTCATCCGAGGCCGGCGAGGCCGTGGCGGTCATGCTGCCGAATGCCAATGGCGCGGCGGTCGCCGTTTTCGCCCTGATCAGCGCAGGGCGCGTGCCGGCGATGATCAATTTCACTGCGGGAGCCACCAATATTATCGCGGCCTGCGCAAGCGCGAAGGTGAAGACGCTTCTCACCTCGCGCGGATTCGTCGAAAAGGGCAAACTCGGTAAGCTCGTCTCGGCCCTCGAAACGAGCGTTCGCATCATTTACCTTGAGGATGTCCGTGCCGGCGTGTCACGGGCCGACAAGCTACGGGCGTTGATTGGCCACCGTCGGGCGTTGGCGCCGCGCGAGGCCGACGATCCGGCCGTCATTCTCTTTACCTCCGGCTCGGAAGGGGCGCCAAAGGGCGTCGTGCTCTCGCACAAGAACATGCTCGCCAATGCCGCCCAGGCGGCGGCGCGCATCGATTTCGGACGCACCGACAAAGTGTTCAACGTGCTGCCGATTTTTCACTGCTTCGGTCTCAATGCTGGCTTCGTCTTGCCGCTCGTCTCCGGGGTTCCCGTGTATCTGTATCCCTCGCCCTTGCATTACAAGGTTGTCCCGGAACTCGTCTATGGCTCGAACGCCACGATTCTGTTCGGCACGGATACCTTCCTTTCGGGTTATGCGCGCGTCGCCAATGCTTATGATTTCCGCTCGGTGCGCTACGTCCTCGCAGGCGCCGAGCCGGTGAAGGAGGCGACCCGCAATATCTGGTCGGAGAAATTCGGCATTCGCATTCTCGAAGGCTACGGCGTGACAGAGACGGCTCCGGTGCTCGCTCTCAACACACCGATGTTCAACAAATTTGGCACGGTCGGCCGTTTGATCCCCGGAATGGAACACCGTCTCGATCCTGTGCCGGGCGTCAATGACGGCGGCAGGCTCTTCGTGCGCGGACCCAATGTCATGTTGGGCTATCTCAAAGTCGATAATCCCGGCGTCTTGCAGCCCCCGGACGAGGGCTGGCACGACACTGGCGACATCGTTTCAATTGACGAGCAGGAATTCATCACCATCAAGGGACGCGCCAAACGTTTCGCCAAAATCGGCGGCGAGATGGTTTCCCTTGCGGCGATCGAGGCGCTCGCCAGCGAACTCTGGCCGCAGGCTCTTTCGGCGGCGGCGCGCGAAATCGATCCGCGCAAGGGCGAGCGGGTGGTGCTCGTTACCGAGCGGAACGGCGCGACGCGCGGCGAATTTCAGGCATTCGCCAAATCGAAGGGCGCCTCGGAGCTGATGGTCCCGGCCGAAGTGATGATCGTCGAGCGTTTGCCATTGCTAGGCTCCGGCAAACTGGACTTTACGGCGATCGAAGCAATGGTGCGTGATCGCCGCACATAGGCGCCGCCGGCGCCGCTCGCGCACCGCCCGCCGCGCGCTCGATGAGCAACTTGCGGCGGCAATCGTTCTCGAGGAAGGCTTGTTGGCCGAGGTAAGGCGATTTGGTCCTATGATGACAATGCCCGAGCGGATTGTCATGACGGGCGGCAAGGCCGACGGGCGCCTGATTCATGGCGTGATGATTTGGGCGCGGTTATTTGGCTTCGGCCGGCTTTGCGAATTTCAGGACGAACCGGTCGCTTTCGCCAATCGCCGAATACTTGTCCCTGTCCTGATCTTTTAACCGGTAAGTGGGCGGCAAGGTCCACACGCCTGCCGGATAATCCTTGGTGTCCTTGGGATTGGCGTTGACCTCGGAGGCGCCAAGCAATTTGAATCCGGCTTTTTCGGCAAGCGCGATCGCAAAATCTTGCCGCACATAGCCGCTTTTGGCCTGCGGGTCCTGCGGCTGATCCGGCCTTCCGCGATGCTCTTCGACCCCCAAAATACCGCCAGGCTTCAAGGCCTTGTAGAACGCTTGGAAGGCGGTGTCCGCGGTGCCCGCGCGCATCCAATTGTGGATGTTGCGGAATGTCAGCACGAAATCGGCGCTGCCAGGCGGGGCGATTTCCTGATCGCCGCCGGTGAATTCCGTGATGGTGGTCTTGCCATAGAGTTCCGGGCCTGCGGCGATCCGCGCCTTGAGAGGCGCGATGTCTCGCCCGGCGTCGCCCGAAGCGGTATAGCGGCCGCGATCCTTGAGGTAGGGCGCCAGGATTTCGACCCAATAGCCAGCCTTTCCCGGCACGATCTCGATCACATTCGAATCCGCCTTCACGCCGAAAAAGGTGAGAACTTCCAGCGGGTGCCGGTAGCGATCGCGCGCCTTGTTGGCGTCGCTCCTTTGCGGGCCGGCAATGATCGCGGCAAGGGCGGGATCTGGTTGTTGCAAAGCCGCGGCAAAGGGCTGGCCTAGACTTAAGCCAAAGCCGACGGAAAAGGCGATCGCAAACATCGTTGCGGCGGACAGGCGGCGAACCCGCCGATTCTGCTTATGTTTGGCTGGCATTTGCATTTGGCTCCGGTCCTTGAACATTCGCGCTCTCCGTATATTCCTAAATCTCTCTTGGTACAGCGTGTTCCGCTTTGCCTTGCGCCTGTGGAAAGACGCTCAAAGCTTCGTCGCGGTCAGTACAACCGCTGGATAGGTAAACCTCGTCGTACCGGGGCTCGAGCCGACATCCATCGCATCGGTTGCGATCAGCTCATCGATCAGCCGGCGAAGTGTCTTGCGATCATCGTCTACCGGGAATGATTTTGCGATCAGTCGCTCGCGCTCGTAAGCGATTTGGAACCGAACGGCAGCGGGCGGCGGGTACCCGATATCAGTGAACAAGCTGATCAGGCGCTGCAACGGGAAAAACTCCACGGTTGACGGGTCGCGATGGCGTTCCATTACATTGAACGCTGTTGCCTTGGCCGGGTCGGAGGAGGCCACACCATCGCATAAAACAACGCGCCCACCGAAACGGCAAACCCGCAGCATCTCGGCGAACGCCTTCGCCGGTTCCTCGAAATGGTGGAATGCGAAACGGCAGCTCACGATATCAAACGAGTTATCGGCGAATGGAAGACGGTATACATCGCCCGATCGCCATTCAACGTTGACGAGACCTCGTCCGACAGTTAGCGCCCGGGCCTGATCCAACATTGCGTCGACCGCATCGAGGCCGACGGCACGACGCACGCGTCCGGCGAACGCCGCAACAACCGTGCCGGGCCCGCAAGCGACATCGAGAGACTCGTCACTCGGCTTCGGCCGCGCGCAATCTACGAGCAGCATCACTTGGGCATCGCCATGGAGTTCCGGCGACTGGGCGAACAGCTCGGCCTGCCGGCTGAACTGGACTCGGATTAGAGAATCGTGGGAGGGGCGAGAGGCGCCAGCAGACGGAACGTCCGCGCTAAAGAAAGACGTGAAAGGCGGTTTCATTCTACTGCAAAATCCGTGGATAATTTTGACTTTCCAGAACTGACGCCGACAAAAGTCCGCCGGTTAATACCTTTAATGCGCGAGGCGCTCCAAAAGATCGCGCACATGAACTTGGTCGGATTTGTAATTGCCGGTGAGCGTGTACATAACCAGGTTGACACCCCCGCGCAGCGCGAGCTCGTGCTGGCGCTCGCCGCCCGGCAGCAGCGAATAGAGGCTGTCGCCGTCGGGGTCGCTGGCCCAGCCCGCCGCGAGATCGTTGGCGGTGATGATGATCGGCGAGACGCTGTCGCCGGCGCGGGCCGGGCGCGGGCCGCCATCGGCGGGGGCGGGAGGCAGCGCCTCGATCCAGGTCGCGCCCATCGTGTAGCGGCCAACAAAACCGTCGAGGAGATAGAAGGTTTTCGTCACGACATGGTCGGCGGGAACGGGTTCGAGTTCCGGCACATCGACGCCATCGAGCAAGGCCCTGAGCCATTTGGCTTCCGGCGTCGGCGGCCCGCCGGGTCGCGAGGCGAGCGCGTCGCGGGTATCGAAAACAATCGTGCCGCCCTGTTTCATGAAAAGGGCGGCCTTGGCGATTGCCGCGTGCGGCGGCTGCGGTTGCGATGCCACGATAGGCCAATAGAGAAGCGGATAAAAACTTAATTCGTCCCGCGCGGGATCGATTGCGACAGGATCGCCGGGCGTCAGCGACGTGCGCCGCGCCAGCACGCGCGAAAGGCTCATTAAGCCCTGATTGGTCACCTCGTCGACCCTGGCATCCCCGCTTGCCACATAAGCAAGCCGCGTCGTCAACGCGGCGCCAATATCGCGTGGCGACACGTCTACCGCGGCGGCAGGCTCCGCCGCGACCCGCGCCGGGACCAGCATGGAGGAACCAACCGCAAAGAGAACAAGGCAAGCGACGGCATGCCCCGCGCGCCCGCGCAGCCTGCCCGAGAGCCAAAGCGAGGCCAAGGTATCGGCGGCAAATAAGAGAAACGCGGCGGCGAGCAGCCAGGGCTTGAGATCGACCGGGCCATTCTCGCTCAGGGGCTCGTCGATAAAACCAAACCCTGAATAATCCGCCGCCTTGAGCGTCTCGTTCGGTCCCAGCGCGTTGACGGCGATCAGGCCATCGGGCGGGCCGTAAAAACCCGGCGGATGCTCGGGTTCCGCGATGCCTTCGAACCCGGCGGGAATCGGCGTCGCGCTTGGCGGCGGCGGACCAAGGACGCCGAAACCATCGAGGCTCCGGCTCGGGGCGAAGGTCGCGGCTTCAAGGGCCGTCCCGGCGCCGCCTTGCGCGTCCGCATCCTTCGCGGGCTCCCCCGATAGCGCGACGATTTTGCGCAGCATGTCCACGAACAATTCCGAAATCGGCAGGTTCGACCATGTCGTGTCCGCCGTGACATGGAACAAAACGATCAGTCCCTTGCCTTGCCGTGCCGCGGTGACGAGCGGAGTTCCGTCCGAAAGCCGCGCCCAGGTCTTGCCCGAGAGGCCGGGGTCCGGTTCGGCGAGCACCTGGCGCGAAACGGTTACCTCATCGGGGACGGCCAGGCCAAAAAATGGGCTCTGACGGTCGAAAGGCGCAAGTTGTTTCGGGGTGTCCCAGGACATCGCGCCGCCCAGCACGCGGCCGCCCCGGCGCAGCCGGACAGGAACGAGATCGCCGGAGGCCGCGGCGAGATGGGTTCCAGCAAAGCGCACGAGGATTCCGCCTTCCTCGACAAAACCTGCGAGGGCGTCATGCGCCTGACCCGCCACCATGCCGGCATCGGCGAGGATCATGATCGCCACGTGATCATCGAGAAGGGAGCGTATTGGATCGGGGGCGCCGGGCCTTGCCTCGCGGATGTCCGCGAAGGGAGAGAGCGCCTTCGTGAGATAATGGCTGGGCGAAAGCAGAGGCTGCGCGATGTCCGCCGTTTCGCTGCTGACGAGGCCGATCCGGCGGCGGCGCCAGCGCTCGTCGAGAAGAAAAACCGCCGCTGCGGAATGTTCGCCAGCAATTTCGAGGCGGGCGATCTCGTTGCGCAATTCGACGGGCATCTCGAAGCTGGCGTGCGTCTCGTTCGCCGCGGCAAAATCGAACGCTGCTTCGCCGAGCGCGAGCCCCTTGCGATCGAGCGCGCGGACAACCCCCCGCGCGGGGCCGGAGGGAGCCGCGCGGAGCACCCGCACATCGAGGCGGCCGGTTTGGTTTTGCACGCCCGCGAGCGCGCGAACGGTTGTTGACTCCGTAACAACGGTGAGCTCGCGGGAAACAGCCACAAGCTTGCCGGCGAACTCCCGCGCATGGCCGCGATCGAGTCCATCGGCGACCCATACAATCGCGGGTTTTCTGTGCTGCGCAGCGGCATATTTTTCGATCGCGGAAAAAACCGGCAGCCGATCGGGAACAAACGGCACCGGCTTGAGCGCCCGCAACCGATCTTGCGCCCTGGCCGGTTCGAGGGGAACAATGTCGCGGTCCGCCTCCGACGCCGCCGCAACGGCGGCGAGCTGCGAGTTTCGCTCCGCCGCCGCGATGCGGCGTGCCGCCGCGGCGATTCTGCGCTCCCAGCCCGGCGCCGTAGGCCAGCCGTCGTCTAACACAATGAGCAAGGATCCTCCGCGCGCCGCGCCAGCGGGCGGAGGGTTCAGCACCGGTCCCGCCATCGCGAAAATGAGACTGGCCGCGATCACAAGACGCAAGAGCAACAGCCACCAGGGCGTGCGCGACGCGGTTTCGTTCCTTGGGCGGAACCCCAGAATGAGTCGCAGCGGCGGAAACGGCACGATCGCCGGGCGCGGCGGCGTGACGCGCAGAAGAAAATACAAGAGCGGCAGGCCGGCGAGCGCGGCGAGGACGAACGGAAAAGTGAAAGCGAGCGGAAGGCCGGGCATCAGCAGGCGGCTCCTCGCGGGGCTTGCGGAGCCGGACCGGCATTGGCATCGAGTTGGACCCGCAAGGCAAGCAAGGCCTCGGTGGCGGGCCTGTCGGTGCGGTGCACCATCAAGCTCCACCCCCGCCTGCGCGCCGCCGCGCCAATGGCTTCGCGATGGAGGCCCAGTCGGCGGATGTACTCGTGGCGGAATGTTTCCGCCTGGCCCGCGCGCAACCTCGCCTCCGAATCGACATCGACGAATTCGGTATTCCCCGAGAAAGGAAAAGTCTCTTCGACTGGATCGGCGATCATCACGAGATGGCCGCGTGCCCCGCCTGCGGAAACGCTCTCGATCGTGGCCGAAATCAGCGCCGGATCGGCGAGAAAGTCGCCAATCAAAATGGCCTGGGCAGCGCGCGGCAGGTTCCCGGCCGCGGGCAGTTCCTCGGACGCGTAATCGGCGGCGGCCTCCTGTGCCAGCAAAATGACCGCGAACCGTTCGATGATATTTCTGACCGCGAGAGCGGGCGTCAGGCCAAGAAGGCCTGCCCGCTCGCCGCCGCGCACAAGAAGATCGGCGCAAGCGAGGCCGAGCACGAGAGCACGATCGATTTTCGGCTGCAACGCGAGATCGGACGCAAACCACATCGAAGGGGAGCGATCGACCCAGATGAAAACCGTATGCGCCGCTTCCCATTCGCGCTCGCGAACATAGAGACGTTCATCCTTGGCGGAGCGGCGCCAATCGATCCGGCCCGCGGCCTCGCCCGCGACGAAGGGGCGAAATTGCCAAAAAGTCTCGCCCTCGCCGGCGCGCCTGCGTCCATGGACACCATGCAAGACGCTCGCGGCAACCTCTCGCGCCGCGGCAACGAGGCCGGGGAGTCGGGCCGCCATCTCGAGCGCATGCTTTTGGTGCCGATGCGCTAGGCGGCTTGCATTTTTTTCCAGAAGCCGGACCGCGGGCATCGTTCAGCCGAGCCGCTTAGCGAGCCCAGCGACGAGATCGCTCACCGTCTCGCCCTCGGCACGCGCGGCAAAGGTGAGCGCCATGCGATGCTTGAGTACCGGGACGGCGAGGGCCATGACATCGTCGAGGGAAGGCGACAGCCGCCCACCGAGGAGGGCGCGGGCGCGGGTCGCAAGCATCAAGGCCTGCGCCGCGCGGGGTCCGGGTCCCCAGGCGATATGCTGGGTGACCGCGGGATCGCCATCGCCTGGGCGGGCGAGACGGACGATATCGAGAATGGCTTCGATCACGCTTTCCCCGACCGGAAGCCGGCGCACAAGCCGCTGCGTCGCGATGAGATCCTCGGCGCTCATCGCGGATTTTGCCGCCGCGCTGGCGTCGCCCGTCGTCTCGATGAGGATTCGGCGTTCGGCCGCGCGATCGGGGTAGGCCACATCGATTTGCATGAGAAAGCGATCGAGCTGGGCCTCTGGCAGCGGGTATGTGCCCTCTTGCTCCAGCGGGTTTTGCGTCGCGAGCACGTGAAAGGGGCGCGGCAGGTCGTGCCGCTCGCCGGCGACCGTGACGTGATATTCCTGCATCGCCTGGAGCAGCGCCGACTGGGTTCTGGGGCTTGCCCGGTTGATTTCGTCGGCCATCAGCAATTGGGCGAAGATCGGCCCGCGCACGAAACGAAAACTGCGACGCCGGTCGGCGGTTTCTTCCAGGACTTCGGAGCCGAGTATATCGGCGGGCATCAAATCGGGCGTGAACTGGACGCGGCGAGTCTGCATGCCAAGCACGATGCCAAGGGTTTCGACGAGCTTGGTTTTGGCGAGCCCCGGCACGCCGACGAGCAAGCCGTGTCCGCCCGAAAGAAGCGTGATCAAGGCCTGCTCGACAACGTTCGTTTGACCGAAGATGATGGCCTCGACCGAGCTCCGCGCGGCGGTGATCCGCTCCAGCGCGGTCTCGGCGGTACGCGTCACCGCGGCTTCGAGCGAGGCCGTAATTGCTTCCGGCATGGTTGGCTTGGCCTTATGGCTTGTTGCCTGAATGAATGGCCGCGTCTCGCCCCGCAATGCGCGCGGCAAAATCACGCGTTACAATCATAGCTCTATAGCCGGCGAGGCGAACGATCAAAACTTTTCGATATTGGCATGGCAATGGGGCAAAGATTATGGCCGAAGAGTTTATTGCCAGGCGCAGAAAGCAACATGCGTCCGGCGCCGTCGGCGCGACTTTGAATATCGAAACCTTGGCTACGGCTTTGTGCTCCACGGGAGCCGGCCCCGACGTGAAGGAGGCCAAGCGCGGGCCGGCGCAAAGGGCGATCCCCCCGGTCGAGCAATGGAATCCGCCGTTTTGCGGCGATATCGACATGCGGATCGCGCGCGACGGGACGTGGTTTTATGGCGGCACGCCGATCCTCCGCCCCGCCCTCGTGCGGCTCTTCTCGACCATTTTGCGAAAAGATCCCGAAGGTTATGTTCTCGTCACGCCGGTCGAAAAAGTCGGCATAATAGTCGAGGACGCGCCATTCCTTGCCGTAGAAATGACGGTAGCGCATCAAGGAGCGGACCAGGTGTTGCGGTTCAAGACCAATGTCGGGGATTGGGTCGAGGCGGGCTTCGACCATCCGATGCGGGTCGAAAAAGCCGTCTTCGACGGAGTCAAACCTTATATCCATGTGCGCGGCGATCTGTGGTCGCTTGTCACCCGCCCGTTGGTTCTGGATCTCGTGGAACTCGGCGAAATAGGCGAGCATGGCGGCGCGCGCTGTTTTGGCGTCGCCTCGGCCGGCAGTTTCTTCCCAATCGCGAATGCCGATGAGGTCGAAAGTGGCGATATTAATCAGTTCCTGAATATGAGAACATCCAAGCAGGGTATTTGAGCGATTGAACGAGGTGTGATGCCATGTCGAAATTTTACACGGAGAAACATAGGGCGCTGCAAGAGAAGTTTGAGACGCGCCGCACCGCCGATTTGCTGGAGAACGTCGCCCATGCCGAATTCGCGGCCCATGAGGTGGAGTTCGTTCAATCGCGCGACATGTTCTTTCTCTCCACCGTCGACGCCTCCGGCCGGCCGACGGTGTCTTACAAGGGCGGCGCGCCGGGCTTCGTCCGCGTCACCAGCGCCTCGTCGCTGCTGTTTCCCAATTATGACGGCAATGGAATGTATTACTCGATCGGCAACATCTTGAGCGCGCCGCAAGTCGGCCTGTTGTTCATCGATTTCGAAACGCCGAACCGGCTTCGCGTGCAGGGGGCGGCGGAAGTGCTGTTCGACCATCCGTTGCTGAAACTTTATCCGGGCGCGCAGTTCTTGATCGCCGTGGCGGTCGAATTGATCTGGGTCAACTGTCCGCGCTACATCCATCCGCACCGCAAACTCGAGCAGTCGAGATACGTGCCCGTAGCTGGCCTGGAATCGCCAATTCCTGCATGGAAACGGATCGACATCGTGCAGGAGACGCTGGCGAAGGACGACCGCGAACGAGTTTCGGGAGCGGGCGGAGAGATCACACTGGACGCTTACGCCGAATTGCTGGCCAAGGGCGAGGCGTGAACGAACCGAAGCCAGGATCGTCGCCGGAATCCCCAAGGACCTTGCCAATCATGCGATCGCGGAGATTGAACGTCTGTTGACGGCGGAGCGATGCCAGCGGTAATGGGGAAGCAGCGTCGGGTCCGCGCTTGCATTTTTCGATCTTCGAGGAGGAATTGGTGCATGGCTCGCAGCATAAAGCATGAACGCCGGTTGCTCGGCGCGGATGAATTGGCCCTCGTCGAAAAAACCCACCATCCGGCATTGGGGCTTTTGCCGGATCAGGATTTGGCAGAGCTGCGCAAGCTCGTGCGGGAACGGCGGGATCGCGCGCAGTCGATCGCCGCGCGCCAGCGCCGCGAGCTGCGCGGCAAGGCCGCGCCGAAGGGCGCGCGAGCCGCGACGGACGATAGCGGCACGCGGGAAAAGCGGGACCTGCTTGCGGCGGCCGTGCAACGTCTGAACAAGGAGGTCACGCGCAGACAGGCCAAAGCCGCCCGCCAGGCTTTGATCGATGGAACCAAACGTGCGCTCGAGCTTCGCCACGCGAATGAAGCAAAATCCGCGCGGCCGCCCTCCACACGCGCGGCCAATGAAGGAATCAGTCCAAAAAGCCCGCAGGCGTACAGCTTGCGCCATCCGGCGAAGCTCGGCGCGATCAGCCAGCACAATAAGAAGATGCAGGCCAAGCGCGATTCGCGATAGCCGCGCCATCACTTTAACCAACTTAAGCCTTCTGTGAGCCTGCCCGGACACGACTATACCAGTGGACTCGCTCTTCAAGCCGAATTTAGCCGGAACCGAGTTGGCTTTCAGTCGCGCCGGGTATAGTCATTTTAAGGGGTCTCCCAAGCTTTTGGCCCAAATTATGCCGCGCGTTGTCGGTTGGGCCGCGCAAAACGTCTCGCACGGCCTGCTACTTCCAAGCGTCGAAGATATCCTCGCGCCGATCCTTTTTCGGGCATTCAACCACCCATCTTCAACGCCGCGATAAAAGCTTCCTGCGGAATCTCGACTTTACCGAATTGCCGCATCTTCTTCTTGCCCGCCTTTTGCTTTTCCAAGAGCTTGCGCTTGCGGGTCACGTCGCCGCCGTAGCATTTCGCGGTTACATCCTTGCGTAGCGCCCTAACCGTCTCGCGCGCGATGATCTTTCCGCCAATTGCCGCTTGGATCGGAATTTGAAACATATGCGGCGGGATGAGCTCCTTGAGCTTCTCGACCATGGCGCGGCCCCGCACCTCCGCGCGGTCACGATGGACCAACATGGAGAGCGCATCGACCGGCTCGGCGTTGATCAAAATCGACATTTTCACGAGATCGCCGGGGCGATAATCCCTGATAGCATAATCGAAACTCGCATAACCTTTCGAGATCGACTTCAGCCGGTCGTAGAAATCGAACACGACTTCGTTGAGCGGCAAGTCATAGGTTACCATCGCGCGGTTTCCGGCATAGCTCAAATCGGCCTGCTCCCCGCGCCGCTCCTGGCAGAGCTTTAGAACCGCGCCGAGATAATCGTCCGGCGTCAGGATCGTCGCGCGAATCCACGGCTCCTCGATTGCATCGATCTTCGCCGGATCTGGCATGTCGGCCGGATTATGCAATTCAAGCTTATCCCCGCCGCGCTTAACAATCCGGTAGATGACGGAAGGCGCGGTCGCGATGAGATCGAGGTTGAACTCGCGCTCCAGCCGCTCCTGAATGATTTCGAGATGCAGGAGACCTAGAAACCCGCAGCGGAAACCGAAGCCGAGGGCCGCCGAACTCTCCATCTCGTAGGAAAAGCTCGCGTCGTTAAGGCGAAGCCGTCCCATTGCCGCGCGAAGATCGCCGAAATCCGCCGCATCCACCGGAAACAGCCCGCAGAAAACCACCGGCTGTGCCGGCTTAAAGCCGGGCAGCGCTTTGGCGCAAGGGTGGCGTGCGTCGGTGATCGTGTCTCCGACCCGCGTGTCGGCGACCTCTTTGATCTGCGCGGTGATGAAGCCGATTTCGCCGGGCCCCAGCTCGGCCTCATCATGCATCTTCGGCCGGAACACCCCAATGTTGTCGATCTCGTATCGGGCGTCCGTTCCCATCATTTTGATTTTCTGGTATTTCCGGAGCGTCCCGTCGATGATGCGCAAAAGCACGACGACGCCGAGATAGGCGTCGTACCAGGAATCGACCAACAGCGCCTTCAAGGGCGCGGCCTCATCCCCTTTCGGCGGCGGCAGGCGGGTGACGATCGCCTCCAGGACCTGATCGATGCCCTGCCCGGTCTTCGCCGAAATGAGCACGGCCTGCGCGGCATCGAGCCCAATCACATCCTCGATCTGCCGCTTGATGCGCTCGGGCTCGGCGGCGGGAAGATCGATCTTGTTCAAGACTGGCACGATCTCATGGCCGGCATCGAGCGCATGATAGACGTTGGCAAGCGTCTGCGCCTCGACGCCCTGACTCGCGTCAACCACCAGCAGCGAGCCTTCGCAGGCGGCGAGCGAACGCGACACTTCATAGGCGAAATCGACGTGGCCCGGGGTGTCCATCAAATTCAGGATATAAGTCTTGCCGTCGTGCGCCTTGTATTCGAGGCGCACCGTCTGCGCCTTAATGGTGATGCCGCGCTCGCGCTCGATATCCATCGAATCCAGCACCTGCTCGACCATATCCCGCTCGGAGACCGCGCCGGTGGCCTGAATGAGCCGGTCGGCGAGGGTGGATTTGCCATGGTCGATATGGGCGACAATGGCAAAATTGCGGATGTTTTCGAGGGCGTGAGTGGTCATGCAGGCCGGGATAGCAGGCCAGCGCCGCGAAGGGAACCGGTCAATGGCTTCGCCGTCCTCGCCGTGGCCGCGCAGTGCGCGCCGTCAAACCGAAACGTGTCAAATCGCTTCCAACTACGCCCCCATTTTGGCGCGTGCCCTTGAGGCCGGACAACTGGGACCTAGAGAATTGTCGAGTTCAAGCGCCACTGGACGCCGGAATTCATCGCTGGCGAGACGCGCCAAGACTCGCCGCACCTCATGGCGTCTCGCGCAACCTGAACCGCGTCTGGGTGATGAGGATCGCGGCGGGCGCCTAAGCTACTGGTCCCAAAATCGGCGGCCACTTCAGCGGCGCGGCGGATTGGAATGGAATTCCTGGTTCGATAAGCGAAATGGATAGTGCGTTGATGTAGCAATTATTCTCCCGCCATGTCGCGGGCCGCGCCGCGGCCAGCACCTGTTTGTATCAATTCCGCAGGAAGATTTTCGTCGGTAGCAAGGGCGCCGGCCCAAATTAATACGATGTGGCCTGCCCACGGTGCCGGAACACGACGAAGTGCGAGAGAGAGAAGTTGACCAGAAAGCTCGTCCCGATGGCGAGCACCTTGCCCATCAGCACCGGAATGAAATAGGAGGCCACGAAAACCGTCGTCGTATTGGCGAACAGACCTGCGAGTTGCGCGACGACGAAGCTCGCATACGCCTTAAGCCGCAACTTGCGTCCGGATTCGGCAGCGAAGGTGGTCATCGAGTTCATCACATAGGACCCGCTGACCGCGATCAGCCAAGAAATCGTGTTGGCCGCGAAGATCGAAAACCCCTGATAGTAGTAGAAGAACGAAAAAACGCTGAGGTCGATGGTGGCGTTGATCACGCCCACCATCGCGAAGCTCACCGCCTTGAGCGCGACGACGCGCTGCGCCATGTCCGGAATAACGCGGCGGCCGAGGGCATCGATCGGCGGGATTAGCCACATGTCAGAGCTGGCTCGGTTTGTTTGAACAGCCGGTCGGCTGCGGCCAAGTGGATTTCTGCCAAGGTTATGCTGCAACGGAATTACCTGCAGCGCCGTGAAGTAGGCCTCATCGGGCGTCCACCGGTCAAGGCTCGAATGGGGGACATTTTCAGGAAAAGTGAAAACCGGGTTTGATAAGATGAGACAAAATATTCATCTGACCCCGCGCAATAGGGCATCCCGCTTCGCTAGAGATACCGCGCGGTCCCGGGGATGCGCGAAAGGCAGGCGCGATGTCGGCCAATACGGGCCGCTTCGCTTAGGGACTATTGCTCGAGAATTTACATCAATTTGCCGGAAAACCGAACGCGGCCCCGCACAAACCGGCAAAATCGAATGCTCAAAGCAGCTCAAACAAGCCTGCGGAATGGCCGCCTATCAACTTATTATTGTTGCGTCCAGAGTCGAAATTGTCCAAGCTGACGCTTGAAATTCAAGCCATTGGGGAAGCGGGTTAATGCTTGTTATGCTGCCTCTTGCGGGGTTCATCGCCGCTTTTGCTTTAGCACAGCTGGCCGGTCGGGACAGTCGCTACACGTTGCTGCTTGCCGCTATTTTGTGGGGCGTGTTCCTGACTTTGCTCACAGAGGTACTTAGCTATTTCTATCTTTTAACGTCAACCAATCTCGCAGTCGGATGGGCTGTATTCGGATTGGCGTGTTTGTGGCTGACATGGCTGCTCCGTGCAAAACGAGAGCCTCGCCAGTTAGCGCCTCCTTTGGAGGATTCTGAAAAAGTCCTTCTTTGCGGCCTTGGACTTCTGATTGGGATCGTCGGCCTGACGGCGCTCCTCGCGCCGCCCAATACTTGGGACCCAATGGAGTACCACCTCACGAGGGTAGTCCTGTGGGCGAGCAATCGCAGCGTTCAAATTTTTCCGACCCCTGACTATTCCCAGGTTGTCTTTCAACCTTGGGCCGAGTTTGCGATGTTGCACCTCTATCTCTTGTGGGGCGGCGATCGGTTGGTCAACCTTGTGGAATTCGCGAGCTTAGTTGGCACAACAGTTGCGGTGTCGTCGATTGCGGCGACGTTCGGTGCAAGCCGGTTCATCCAAATCATGGCGGCAATCATTGCAGCCACGATACCCGAGGGCATCCTCGAGGCTTCCGGGGCCATGAACACCTACGTCGGTACGTTCTGGATGACAACTGCTGCCTATTTTGTCCTGCGTTGGAATGTGCAGCCGAGTTGGCTGGATCTGCTCGGCTTCAGCGCGGCTGTTGGCCTTGCTGCGTTGACGAAAGGAACTGCATATGTCTTTTTGCCGTTCGTGCTACTCGGTTGCTGGTGGATCGGAACCCCGGCCGCTCGCCGGCTCCTGGTTCTGCGCCTGCCGGTTGCGGCGCTAGTCCCCCTTTCTATAAACGTACCGCAGTACTTGCGGAGCTATCGACTTACCGGTTCCCCGCTCGGCTTGCCATTCCCGGATGGCGGGCCGCGCCTGCACTTTACAAGCGAACACATTTCCTTCACCGGAACAATCGCAAACATCATCCGAAACATCTCTCTGCATTTGGGAACTCCCATTGAGTCGTTCAACCAAGCTACGTTCAGCGTGGTTACAAGCTTGATCCGCTGGATCGGCGAGGATCCTAATGACCCCGGGGCGATGTTCCAAGGCGATGACTTTCATTTGAATCATTTGTCGCGCATTGAGACCCTTGCAGGAAATCCATGGCACCTGGCTTTAATCGTCGTCTCGCTTGGCCTCCTGGTCTTATATAAGAAGCAACCGGCGGGCCTGTTAAAATACGCGCTAGGCGTTATCGCTGCCTTTCTGCTTTATAGTGGCTTACTGCGGTGGCAGTCTATGGCGAGCCGTCACCAGTTGGTCGTCTTCGTGCTGATGGCTCCGGTCGTTGCGATCGCGTTCGGCAATTCGTTCTCAAGACGAGCGATGGTGGCACTTGGCATTGCGCTCCTAGCTTGCTCCAGTCCCTTCGCCCTCGCTAACCACATGCGATCGTTGATACCGGGGCTGAACGGCTCGATAGCCGGCCTGACACGTGACGAGATGTATTTTTCGGACCAACACGAGCAAGATATACGAGCTTATTTCGCCGCCGCAACCGAAGTCCGTGCGTCGAAATGCGACAGAATCGGCATTGACGCCTTTGTCGATGGCCCTGACGCGACGTTGATCCGCTCCGCAAAGTCATTCTTTGTGTATCCGCTCCTTGCCATGGCAGGGGGCGCTCCGACTAAATCCTTTCGCTACCTCAACGTAATGAACCTAACCGCGCCATTCGCCCGGCAAGACGCGTTCACGCCATGCCTCGTAATCTGTCTCGAGTGCGCGCACGTGCAGTCAAAATGGAACGAATACAAGGATTGGCGCTCGTCAACGTTTGATCAGACCGTCATCTTTGAAACCAAGATGCCAGGGCCGCAACAGGAACCCTAGGATCTCTCGGCGTCCGCGACGGGCGCCGGAAAACGCCAGAGCTGATGCGGGCGTTCATTGCGGCGAGTCGAACAACATTGTACTAAAACAGAATCGACAAAAATTCGGCCGCTTTGAAATTGCCGCCTAAGATAGCTTACCGCACTTAGGGCCAGCGAGCATCCCAGCGGCCTAGCCCAAATCCACAAACGCTGCCGTTGTGTCGATTAAAACCGACCAAAATCGCTCCTCGCAACGGTTAGACTCGAGCAAAGCGCAATTTCAATAGACCGATGCCGTTCCGAAAAATAATTCCTGGCATTTTTTCTGGCTTGTAGACCTGAGTATTGCCGGCAAACCGCTCGCGGTGGCGAATTTGGACTTCCTCGATCGGAATCCTGAGCTTCCAGCAGGCGCCCGCAAATCCCCACCAAAACCCTTCCTTCATATAGACCAAGTATGGCGTGAGCCTTTCGAAAAGATGTGCGTGCCCTAAAACGAAGGGACAGCTTGGATCGTGCAGCCGATTGGGGAAAAGCACTCCATGATAAAATTTGAACACTTTCGAATAGATGAGCCGGACCGGTGGATCGAGGCGCGGGCACCGCCAGCCCATCAGAAAATGATTCTCTGACTTACGGCCCCACATTTCGTCGAACTGATTTGGGCCAAGTTGGCCATCGCTGTCGATGCAGAGAATATAATCGGTTTTTGCAAGCGCAATTCCATCCCGAACTGCTTGCCCGTAGCCGCGGCGCCATGTCACCGAGTTGTTGACGATCGGATAACGGTGCTCGAGCTTAGTGACCAATTCTTGTGTGCCGTCCGTGCTGCCATCTTCACAGATGAGAAACGTGTGATGCAAGCCAGGAATGTCTCTAAGCGACGAGTCCCACTCGGAGATCACGCTCTCCAATGAGTCGACTTCATTATGCACTGGAAGAATTATTGACAAATTTGATTGTTCAATTGACATTGGTGATCCCCACTAATACTCGCTCGGCGACAAGCTACGTAAGTTTGCGCTTGCTTAACGTTATCATGGGTATGTCGAGAAATCCAATATTTATGAGTTTGGGGCCGGGCGGTTGCGGGTCTGATCGCGACAGAACTATTCACCCGTACATAGACGCAAGATGAAGTGCGGGAAGTTTTGGGGCAGCCTCACCGAAGGCGGCATCAATCTTTGCCGGAAGCCACGATCAAGCGGGGGCGGTCCTGTCGGCCAATCCACAGGTTGAAGACGTTGGTGCAGTACAGTATGGTCGGTTGCGCCGTGGTCCAACCGGGCTGGAATGATCGAGGATAACGCACGAACTTTGTTCGGTGAGGAGCGCTGAACCCCGTGGACAGAGGACAAATTTTCACAACGCCGCACCGCACATCTGCGCCCTTGGATTCGTTTTTCAACAAACTGCTTGTGATGACGGAGGGCAACCCGGTTGAGGGGAGCGGTTGGGCGTACTGTACGGACCTTGTAAACCCCGGGAGGAATGCATGTATGCAGGTCGATCCGTGCTGGTGACGGGTGGAGCGTCTTTTATTGGCAGTCATTTGGCGGAAGGGCTGCTCTCAAAAGGTGCGAGGATTACGATTGTTGACGACCTTTCGAGTGGAGAAATGGAGAACATTTCTCACTTCCTCGGCGATATTACGTTTGTTGAAGGCGATCTGCGCGATAGCCGCGTTGCAAGCGAAGCCTGCCGTGGTCAAGAAGTGGTATTCCACCTAGCCAATATCCATGGCGGGCGCGGGTTCATCGAAACGCACCCTGCTGAAATCTCACAGAACCTAGCGATCGACGTGAATGTCTTCAGAGCGTGCAAGGATGCCGGGGTCAAACGCGTGTGCTTTGCGAGCTCGGCGTGCGCATATCCGACAAACTTGCAAACTGCTGACGTAAACAGGCAGGAGCGCTATCTTTCCGAGGAAATGGCGGATCCGTTCAAAGAAGGCTGCGCGTTAGCCGATGGTGAGTATGGATGGGCGAAGTTGATGGGCGAAATGGTCTTGCAGGCCTATCACAAGCAGTATGGGCTCGAGGGTGTTTCGTGTCGCCTGTTTACCGTTTATGGGCCGCGCGAAAATGAGACGCATGCGATCATCGCTTTCATTGCCAAAGCTCTAATGCGCCAGGATCCGTTTGAGATCTGGGGTTCCGGCCAGCAGGATCGCAACTTTACCTATGTTGACGACATCGTCACGGGGATGATGCTCGCGGCACAGAAGGTGTCGGATTGCTGCGCGATCAACCTTGGCACGGATGAAATCGTGAAGATCATCGATGCGGTGCGCGTAGTTTGCGATATCGTTGGGCATCGGCCGTCCGAGTTCTTTTGCGATGCAACGAAGCCGGAGGGCGTCCATGCCCGCGCAGCGAGCGTAAAACTTCAAGAACAATTACTTGGTTGGCGTCCCGAGGTTTCTTTCCGTGTGGGGATCGAGAAGACGATCGATTGGTTCGCTAATTCGCGCGATATTGACGCCCTAAAAGCAAACTTTGAAACCCGCCTTTTTGAGCGTAATACCAAGTCCCTAAAGGCGTGACTCTCGGTCGCGTCGAGCGGCGCGCCAGGAGCGCGATCGAGATCTGCCGGACCGCCGCGCTGCGGCGCATCCGCCACCTGTCATCGATCAAGCCGAGGCCGTTCCGACGCGATACGGCATGAACGCGTCCCTGCCTTTCGTCGCACCTGAGAGCACTTCTTTGCTACCGCCGGTTGATACCAGAGCAATGCCGACGGGCGCGCTCGACTTATGCTTCGACGGCGATTTTCAACGAAAATGAACTCCAACCAACAAGCAAAAACGATGATCTTGGCACCGCGATCCCACCCGTTCGACATCCCAATTACGCTACGTCCTCCTCGCCGACTAGGCCGCAAGACCTCTTGCGAAGTCATTCCTGACAAGCGCTTTTTTCGAATCTCGATGATTCGATGTATAGAGGTATTCACTTCCTCGTCCCTCGCGCGCTTGATGCAGCTTCAAATAGCTCTCAAGCGCCGCGGCCTTAGGCCAAAGACCGATGCCCGCCGACCTTCGCCGCGCGGCCCGCGCGCTGATTTCCGTTTCCGATAAGTCCGGCCTCGTCGATTTCGCGCGCGGTCTTGCGGGGTTTGGCCTTGAGCTTGTATCAACCGGCGGCACGCGCAGGGCGCTTGCCGAAGCTGGACTTGCGGCTCGCGATGTCTCCGATCTCACCGGTTATCCCGAACTCTTGGATGGGCGGGTGAAAACCCTGCACCCAAAGGTTCATGGGGGGCTTCTCGCGATACGGGATAATCCGGAGCACGAGGCAATGATGCTGGCGCATGGCATCGCGCCGATCGATCTCCTTGTGGTCAATCTTTATCCCTTCGAGGCGGCGATCGAAAGGGGCGCTTCTTTTGCCGATTGCATCGAAAATATCGATATCGGCGGCCCGGCCATGATCCGCGCCGCCGCCAAGAATTGCAACGATGTCGCGGTCGTCGTGGACCCCGCCGATTACGCCCAAATCCTCGGCGAACTAACGGCGCACGGCGGTTGCACGACCAGGAAATTGCGCAAGGAACTCGCGCAAAAAGCGTTTGCGCGCACCGCCGTCTATGATGCGGCGATCTCGAATTGGCTGGCAGTGGAACTGGGGCTTGTCGCGCCGGCCTATCGCGCGTTCGGCGGCAAGCTTGCTTCGCGCCTGCGTTATGGCGAAAACCCGCATCAGACCGCCGCTTTCTATGTGTCAGGAGAGCCACGTCGCGGGGTCGCGATGGCACGCCAGGTGCAAGGCAAGGAACTCTCCTACAATAACGTCAACGATAGCGACGCGGCAATCGAGCTCGTCGCGGAGTTCGATCCCGCACGGACCGCCGCTTGTGCGATCATCAAGCACGCCAATCCTTGCGGCGTCGCCGAGGCGGAAAATCTGGCCACGGCCTATGAGCTCGCGCTGCGCTGCGATCCGGTCTCGGCGTTTGGCGGCATTGTTGCCTTGAACCGGAAACTTGATGCGAAGGCCGCCGCCCTGATTATAAGGATTTTCACCGAGGTCATCATCGCGCCCGAGGCCGACGATGCGGCCATCGAAATCGTCGCCGCCAAGAAAAACCTGCGTCTCCTCTTGACCTGCGGCCTGCCTGACGCCAGTGCGAAAAGTTTGACGTTTCGCGCCGTATCGGGCGGTTTTCTTGCGCAAACCCGCGATAATGCGAATGTCGACGCCATGGATTTGCAGGTCGTCACCAAGCGCGCGCCAAACGAAAGGGAATGGCGCGATCTCAAATTCGCCTTCCGTGTTGCCAAGCATGCGAAGTCGAACGCGATCGTCTACGCCAGAGGCGGCGCGACGGTGGGGATTGGCGCGGGCCAGATGAGCCGCGTCGATTCCGCGAGGATTGCGGCGATGAAGGCCGCCGAGGCCGCAAGGGCCGCCGGCCTTCCCGAAAGCCTCGCCAAGGGATCGGTCGTCGCCTCGGATGCGTTTTTTCCATTTGCCGACGGCCTCACCGCCGCCGCTGAAGCGGGCGCGACGGCAATCATTCAACCGGGCGGATCAATGCACGACGGCGAGGTCATCAACGCCGCCGACGGCGCCGGCCTCGCCATGGTGTTCACCGGGGTGCGGCACTTCCGGCATTAACAAAAAATTGACTTCATCCACGTCGCGAGGCTCCTCGCTTCCCCCAAACAGGGGTTGCAAAACCGCGCCGTTCACCCCTCATTAAGCCTCGGGAAACTTACAATTGCTAAGTACCAAAGTTCATACGGAGACGGACATCGTGCGTATCAGTTTTACCGGCACCCTCGAAGGAGGCCGGGTTCTCTATAGCATCGGCAAAATCGAGGCTGCCTCCGCCTGGCATCCCGAAAATAGCGAACCGCTTCAACGCGATTGGCGGGAACGCATTTTGCGCGAACTCATTCGCAAGGCGGAAGATATCGACGCCGACGCCATCATCGGGATCGATTACCAAAACGGCGGCGCCGTGCGGATCGACGAGACCGGTGTGAAGCTCAAGCGCGTCGTTGCTACCGGCATCGCGGTCAAGGTTGCTTGCGCAGCCTAAACCATCGCCGTTTCAAAATCGGGTGCTCATCCTCCCTGTCTCTCTTGGGCATGATCATTTTAAGACCATTCCCTAAAGGCTTTAAAAAGGAAGGCTGAGGCGCGCGCCGTCGAGCGCTTTACGCAGCGTCCTGTTTCAGCGCGTTACGATGCATTTCTTCATCGACGCAAGGAGGGCGACAAGTGCACTCTGGTCCATCTTCGGTACCTTGAATTTCTTTAAGTAACATGCCGAGGTCCCCGACGAGCGCGTCGAAGTCGCGGTTTCGAATGCTAACGCCCGCATGGATGATCTTTATAACGCCGCCGCGACAAAATGCCCTGCCCAAAGGCGTCTATCACGCGGCAACAAGGAACAAGTCGCTTACAATGCGCTCTTCTCGGATCCTCGCCGCCCCAGCAAGAGACAATGGTGCCCTCCGCGGCTCATGGGCATGCCTCGAAGCCTTTGATCTTTGATTTAATGGGCGACGACAATTCAACTGCCTGAGCTGGCCTTCCGGATGTGGCTTGACCAGAGCCGCGGATTGAGGCGCATCGTATTATTGCGGCGTTGCGGCATCCTGGACCGACCGGCTAAAGGCATCGACCTGGTCGCCATAATGTTCGCGTGTGTCCGGATCAACGATGGCGACCGGCGCCGCGACGACGAGGCCTGCCGCTTGACCGACCGAGGCCGCGGCGCCAGTGGTGAATTGCATGAGTTTTTCGCCGACTCCAACTCGCGATTCCGTCAGTGTTTGGCCACTTTCGATACGGCCGATGAGTTTGACGATCTGCGGGTTTTCGAACGATGTATCGTGACGCAATTGATCTGGCGAGGTCACGCCTGTCATGTTGACGACGTGAATCCCTTCTTTTTCAAGCGTGCTTCTGCATGTTTCTTGGTTTGCAGGCGCGCCTCCGCATGGTTCGAGGTCCGGGTCGATCGAGCCGAGTCTCGGCTCGCCCCAAATC
>JBOHJQ010000054.1:0-23956 GCA_050728655.1 Methylocella sp. | reverse complement strand
ATGCCTGTCCAGTTAGCGCCACCTCGAATGCGGTGCCGCACGCGATCCTGCGCGTAGGCAGGCATGAGGGTGATCTCGTGGCCATACACTTCGCGGGACCCACCTGGGAAGCTTTGGATGGTAGCTCGGTCGTGGGTGACGGCGCAAAGGCGAAGCATTTTACCGCTCCCGATCCGGATGGCGTCGACTGGCTGTTACTGCCTGCCAAATCGACGACAGGCAATGGCGCGTTTAGCCGGGTCTCCTTCATTCAACGGCTCTTTACGGACGGCGGCAAACCTCCTGCGGCGGGGTGCCAGCCAGGCCAGACCGAGGTATTGGTTGAGTATTCTGCGCAGTACTTTTTCTATGTTCCTGCAGCGCGCTAAGGTTGGACGATTGCGCGGGCCTTGCACGCGGTCACCTTGTTGATCGCGTGCAAGTCATCCGGGATGTTGAGCGGCTCGGAGAAGAAATCCAAGTTCGCCTCGCGCCGGCGCTCTGCCCGATCGATATGTCGCTCCCCCATGAAACCCTGCGCTCATACCTAGATTCGCAGGGAGCTTCTAATGTGGAGGCTCGTTCTCTTGCTCGTCGCCGGGGAGCTTCATCGCACACCGCCCCTACCCCCTCGGCAGAGGCGGCTTGGTCTGGGAACCAAGCTGGAAATAGCACGCGCGTGGGATGGTGCGACGAGACAAGCCATGCGATTTAACTCCCAGCCGATGCCTAGCGTGGATCGCAAGCAGCGGCGATGAAAACAACGTGAGTAATTCAAAAATATAGGAGTTTACAATGCCAAAGACTTCCCATTTTTTCCTGCTCTGCAGCGTGCTTGCGGTGCCATTTCTTGGCTCGTCAAGCGCTCATGCTTTCACCATCATCAATCAGTTTGGACAATGCCTCGAGGATCGAGGCGGTGACCCGACAGACACTACCCCGATAGTGAACCAAATCTGCACCGGGCGCTTTGCCCAGCAGTGGAACTGGGATCAGGGTTCTATAACCGGCATCCCAGTGCCCGCAGTGGACGGGTCGGGCGGAACGTTCCCCACGTGTCTCACCGCTTTTGGGTCGGCGGACGGCACGCCCGTCACGCTGGTTACGTGCCACGCAGCCTTGCGCGGGCTACAGAAATGGATACGCGGGTTTCCCGGCCAGATCATCAATGTGGGCCTCGGAAAGTGCCTCACCGTCGAGAACTCGGCCCCGGGAACACAAATGACGGTCCGAACCTGCAACCCTGCCAACGGCAACCAGTTATGGTCGCTGCGGTCCTGAGCCTCGTTCTTTGACAAAGGAGATTATCATGTCTAACTCTTTCCGTATTCTGACGCTAAGTGGCTTTTTATTGGTAACGGCTCTTGGCTTTTCAAGCGCTCACGCCGCCATCTTCGTCAATAAGGACCTCGGCAATGGTTTAGAGCCAAAATGCCTCACGGGGGGGTCGCTTGCCTTTCCGTGCACCGCCCGCGTTGATCAGGTGTATGATTGGGAAAGTAATGAAATACGGGGCGTCGGAACGACCAATCTGGCCCTCAAGTGTCTCGACGTTAGAGGAGCCGGAACGGCGAACGGAACGCCCGTCCAATTGTTCACCTGCAACGGGACCGGCGCACAGAAGTGGTTCTATAATGTTTCTGGCCAGATCCTCAATCCGCCAAGCGGCAAGTGCCTCGACCTCCGCAAAAACAACACCAGTTTCCCCTCGGTGGTAATCCAAACCTGCAATACGACGAGCCTCAGCCAACAATGGCAGATCCAGTGAGCGCCGCCCGCAGACCCCTGTTGCCGGAAGGCTGAAGAGCGCGAGGATAAGCTGCTTCTTCGTCCGGCATCGCACAGGTGGAGGGACCGGGCTGCTTTCGCAGCGCGGTCCCTCGCGACATTTTTTCCCATGGTTGGTGGCCTAAACGCCGCCCCGACGCGAATCAAGTTCCGTTTCTGTTCAGGAACGTCTCATGCACGGATTTGGGTGGGAAGAAGCAAACCGCGGCAGACTTCACGGCGGGAATTTCGCATGCGTTCTGGCGGCAGAGCGCCGTCTCCTTGACGGCGGCAAAGATCGGCATCACTCGGAGGGGTTTTTGCCGGCGTTTCGCTCCCACAGTAACCTTCCGGTTATGAAGACAAGGAAGCCTAGCAAGGTTAAAATTCCTTCGCTTATCGCCGGTCCGGAGTATCCTTTTTCTACCCAGAGTGAGACATTTCTAATCGTGTCTTTGGCGGAAAGCAGCATTAATACGATGCCACTTGCCATCGCAGCCACCGGGACGAGTGAACGCCGATTTCCTGCTGGTTCGGCGCTTAGCTTCGAAAATCCGAGGGCGAAGAGAAGGGCGCCTAGAAGCGTCGAAACTATGCCGATTACCAGAAATCCCCTTGTCCCTTCCCCCTGCACAGGCGCTAGTGAAACCGTGTAGAGGCCGGAAAGAAGCATCCACGCGCTGCCAAGTGCCAGGAAAGTGACCCCCACGTACCAGTCGAGCGAGCGCCAAATTCCCTCTGGTTCAGGCATGGGAGCGAAGCCTTTGGACATGGGTGCGCGCCGGTGCGCCCGGGCGGTAGACAGCGGCAAGGATATCATACAAAGTCCCATTGCGCATGACTGTTGCGTCATGCTCGGCCTTGAGCTGGCCATGCCCGGCCATGACGACCGCGTCCATCATCGTTCTTATCGGGATTTCGTATCACACGGGTAGATGGCGCCGTCCGGCTCGACGAAATGAACGCACGAACCGCTTGACGCCGCCAAGATCGAAATTGAACCGCTCAAGAAACCTGAATGGCACCATTCATCCTCGGGCGGACTTCTTCTGTGCGATGGGCTCGGTCGTGATAAAAAAGAAGAAGGAGACGCAGGCCCCTTCATGCACGGGAGTGCCGTTTGGCGCACGCGCGCGGTAAGAAAAGGTGTGCGATTTGTGGCAATGAAATTGGTCGGGACGCTCGATCTGAATGTCCGAGTACCCCCGCGCCTCCAAAGAGTGCACGAGCCGATCCTCGTCGCCGCGCTGATAAATTATCATGAGCACCGCAAGCACGACACCGCAGATTAGACGATTAACTTTCATGGAATGCGCCGTACGCTCACTTAGACGGTAGGAAAGAGAGACTTGTCGCACGAGGCGGTTAAAGAACCCTGCTCTCGATCTCTTGTATTGCGGCGGCAGGGACGCTGTTCGGTTTTGAAAGAGCCGGGGTAGGTCTCTTTGACACGCTCCCGCCGGTGAGGCCGTCTTGCGGCGGTTGCATCAGCCCGCGCCTGCTTTCAACCGCCGAAGGTGCGCCTCGCCCCACTTGCACATCAGGTCCGTGATCGGCCGCAGGGTCCGCCCGTAGGCCGTGAGCGAATATTCCACCTTGGGCGGCACGACCGGATAAACCTTGCGGTGGATGATGCCGTCGTCTTCCAACTCGCGAAGCTGTTGGGTCAGCATGCGTTCGCTGATGTCGGGAATTTTGCGCCGCAGTTCGCCGAAGCGGCAGACTTCATCCCGCAGCCAGAACAAAATGACGGCCTTCCATTTGCCCCCGATCACTTCCAAGGTGGTTTCCACCGGGCAGTGGTGCCGGGGAGCCAGTTTCGGTTTTTTTACAGCCATACTTACCATAACGTTAGTATCGTACCTCATTATGCGTACTTGTTTCATACGTTGGTAAATCATACCATGCCCGCGAGGCAACGGAGCACGCATGATGAAAATTAGCATTCTCGGTGCTGGCAACGTCGGTGGCACTTTGGGCCGCGCCTGGGCGCGCAAGGGACACGATGTGTTCTTTGGCATCCCCAATCCGCAAGACCCCAAGACGCAGGAACTTCTGACAACCATTGGATCGAAGGCCCGCGCCGGCACCGTCGCCGAAGTGGCCGCGGCCGGCGATGTGATTGTGCTGGCGACGCCGTGGCCAGCCACGAGGGGCGCGATCCAAGCCGCCGGCAACCTCGCGGGCAAGGTGGTGGTGGACTGCACCAACCCGCTCAAGCCGGACGCCACGGGCCTAACCCTCGGATACACGACTTCTGGTGCGGAGCAAGTGGCCGAGTGGGCCAATGGCGCCAAGGTCTTCAAAGCCTTCAATCAAACCGGCTTCAACATCATGGGTAATCCGGCCTTCGACGGCGAGCGGGCCGTCATGTTTGTCTGCGGCGACGATGCCGCGCAGAAGCCAACCGTGCTGAAGCTGGCCGCGGACATCGGATTCGAGGCCATCGACGCGGGAAACCTCGCTATCGCGCGCATCCTTGAACCTTATGGCATGCTCTGGATTCACCTCGCCTATGCACAGGGCATGGGACGCGATTTTGCCTTCGTCCTGCACCGGCGCGAAAAGGAGGCGCCGTGAACGTCGGTATCATTGGCTCCGGCAACATGGGCGCCAGCATGGGCAAGGCATGGGCCGCGAAGGGCCACAAGGTCCTGTTCAGCTTTTCCCAGGACGCGGCAAAACTGCGGGCAGTTACCGAAGCGGCCGGCCCGGCGGGCCGGAGCGGCGCGCCTGCCGAGGCTGTTGCCTTCGGTGACGTGATCCTGTTGGCGGTCCCTTGGAATGCCGTTACAGAGGCCCTCAACGCGGCGGGCGCCATCAGGGAAAAGCCGCTGTTCACGTGTGTGAACTGCGTCAAGCCCGATATGAGCGGGCTCGCCATAGGGACCACTACTTCGGCCGCGGAGGAAATCGCCAAGCTCGTCCCCGGTGCCAAGGTGGTGGAGGCGATTCCTCCTATGGCGCAGATTTTGGCCGCTGACTCGCATCACCTCGGCGGGCAGCAGATCAGCACGTTCTACTGCGGCAATGATGCCGACGCCAAAGCCGCTGTTGCTTTACTCCTGCGTGACCTCGACCTCGAACCTGTCGATGCGGGGCCGCTGACCAGCGCCAGGTTCATCGAGCCGGCCGGGATGCTGGTCGTGCAATTGGGCTACGGCATGGGCCTGGGGCTGAACGTCGGCATGAAATTGCTTAGGGGATGAGAAGGGAAATCCGATGCAATTTCTCGTCATTGTGAAGGTGTTGCCGGGTATGGGCAGGGAGTAACTTGGTTCGCTGACGCAACCGAAAACGCCGACTGCCTTGCGATGATTCGATTGCGGTACCGGAGTCCGAAACCTATGGAGAAGCTATCATGAAAATCATTACCTATGATCGCTTCAAAGCGGGCGTCACCATGGAGACGATCACGCCTTACTTGCCTGAGGAAGTAGCCAACGTGTGGCGTCTCTGGAAAGCCGGCATTGTCCGCGAGAACTACGCGCGCGCCGACGAACCAGGAGTTGTAATCGTTTTCGAGTGCGAGAGCGTCGAGCAATGCAAGCGTTACACGGACGACTTCCCGCTGACGAAGGCTGGATTTCTTGACTGGTTCTATATTCCCGTCCAGGCGCCTCTTCCCATCGAAACGCTCTTTGGGGCTTCGGTTGACGTAAAAGAGCCGTATGATCGCACGCTGACGAAGACAGGCGCGAAAGGCCGCTAATGCTCAAGCATCGCTGGCGAGCTCAGAAGGCGCTTGATACTGGAGATTCTATATGGAACACGGCTTCGGATTAGACATTCCGCTTACACTTGAAGAGATCTGCGACCGGAAACGCGCCGCTCTCATCGTGTATGACATGCAGGCCGGCGTTGTCCACCAGATACCTGATGGCGCCGAGGTAGTGCGTCAGGTGGTCCGAGTGGTAGAAAGCGCGCGTGCGGCAGGAATCCGGATATTCTACACAAGGCACATGTCGCTGCCCAATGAGCTTGCCGGCGTCACCCAGTTGCGAACCGCGATGGCGTGGCAACGGCTTAAGCACGTGGCGGATGTGAAGCCGGCCTTTCTTCGTGATTCGCCGGCATTTCAACTCACCCCGGAGCTCGCGCCGCTTCCCAGCGAAGCAATTTTCGATAAGATCACGATGTCGGCGTTCGCCGGCACGCCCCTGGATATTGCCCTGCGCGACTGCGGCCTTTACGCCTTTGCGATCGTCGGGATCGCGCTGGAAGTGGGAATCGAGCCGACCGTCCGCCACGCGACCGATCTTGGCTACATCCCAATCGTCGTCACCGACGCTTGTGGGTGGCGCGACAAGGCTGCCCACCAACGCGCGCTTGACGGCTTCGCCTTTGCAGGTGGTTCCTTTCAGACCGACGCTGCGACAATCTGCAAGCTTTTTGCAAACGCGGCGAAGGGCGGCGAGGCTTAGCCAAGACCGTGAGTGGGGACGTTGGGCGGCCCCTTGAAATATCCGTCAATGCGGAAGACTAAGTTGACGGCCAGCGTGGTTGCGCCACAATCGCCCGGCGCGCGCCAGGAACGAGGGCAGCTGCCGTTGCGCGGGACCGGACCTTTGACAGGAATTGCTCAGACATGACCTCATCGGACATTTCGCACGCTCGCGCAACCACGCGCAAAACGCATCGGATCGAGCGGCGTCCGCCGTTCGAACGGATTGCCCTCGTCCTGCAGGGCGGCGGAGCCCTTGGCGCGTATCAGGGCGGTGTCTACCAAGCTCTGGCGGAGGCCGATCTGCATCCCGATTGGGTCGCCGGCGTTTCGATTGGCGCCATAAATTCGGCGCTGGTTGCCGGTAATCCGAAAGAGAAGCGCGTCGAGCGGTTGCGGGAATTCTGGGAGATCGTTAGCGCGCCTCCTTTTGGTGTCGACTACCTCCCGTCAATCGAGATCACGGACGAGTTCACCCATAGATGGGTCAATCAGCTGAGCTCGTTGGGCACGTTGCTAGGCGGCACACCGGGCTTCCTCAAACTCCGCGTACCGCCGCCTCTTCCGTTGACACGCGGAAGCCCGGATGTTCTCAGCTATTATGATACCGGTCCTTTGAGAGCGACGCTCGAACGTCTCGTGGATTTTGACCTTATCAACAGTGCAATCACCCGTTTCAGCGTCGGCGCGGTGAATGTGCGCACCGCCAATCTCGTTTATTTCGACAACACCAAGCAAGATATCGGCCCGGAACATGTCATGGCGAGCGGTTCACTGCCGCCCGGTTTGCCCGCCACGGAAATCCAGGGGGAACATTATTGGGATGGCGGCCTCGTTTCCAACACGCCGCTGGAACGGGTGCTCTCGGGCACGCCGCGCCAGGATACGCTTGCCTTTCAAATCGATCTATGGAGCGCGAGCGGTAGCTTACCGCGCAATTTGATCGAGGCCGACGAGCGTCAGAAGGACATCCGGTTTTCGAGCCGCACGCGGGCGGCCATCAATCAATTCAAGAGAGCGCAGCTCTTGCGCAGGGCGACCCACCACCTCCTCGAACGGCTCCCCGAGGAGTTGCGGCAACTGCCGCAAGCAAACCTTCTCGCCGGCGAGGCCGACGAAAAAGTCTACAACATCATCAATCTCATCTATCACGCTCGGAAACACGAGAGTGTGTCCAAAGACTACGAGTTTTCCAGGCGAACGATGGAGGAGCATTGGCAAGTCGGCTACAACGACGCGGTTCGCACCTTGCGCCATCCCGAGGTTTTGCAGCGCCCTGAAAATCACGACGGCGTTTTCACCTTTGACCTCGCGCGCGATGGACGTGAATAGAAAGCGCGGCAGGTTGCTCGCGCCCGACAGCTGATGAGGAGTTGCAGATGAAGCTTGCCGATGTCACCAAGCGTGCTTTCGCGATGCCGCTGACCGACCCCGCCTACCCGCGCGGGCCGTACAAATTCTACAATCGCGAATTTGTGGTGATCAGCTACCGCTCGGATCCAGACATTCTGCGCGAGGTGGTCCCGGAACCGCTGGAAGTGGCGGGCGACACTGTCAATTACGAGTTCATCCGCATGCCTGACTCCACGGGTTTTGGCGACTATACCGAGACCGGCCAGGTGATTCCGGTGCGGTTCCGCGCGGCCGATGGCACGCTCCAAGAGGGCGGCTATGTGCACGCCATGTACCTCGACGACAATTCGCCGATCGCCGGCGGGCGCGAGATCTGGGGCTTCCCGAAAAAGCTCGCCACGCCAAAGATTGCGCATGAGAGCGAGACCTTGGTCTGCACCTTGCACTACGGCTCGGTGCTGTGCGTGTCGGCCACCATGGGCTACAAGCACCACGAGCTTGACCCGGCGCCTTTATTGAAAAGCCTGGCAAAACCCAGTTTCATGATCAAGATCATCCCGCATGTCGATTGCACGCCGCGGATTTGCGAGCTCGTACGGTATTATTTGGAGGATGTTACATTGAAAGGCGCGTGGTCCGGGCCCGCGGCAATCGAACTTTTCGAGCATGCGATGTGCGATGTCGCCCGCCTGCCCGTGCGCGGCGTGGTTTCCGCCAGCCATTTTGTCACCGACCTGACGCTTGGCCTCGGCGAGGTGGTGCACGACTATTTGGCCTGATTACGAACCAAGATACGATAGGAGTGTCCTATGCGACTGAAGGATAAGGTTGCCGTCGTCACTGGCGCCGCCAGCGGGATCGGCAAGGAGATCGCGATCACCTTTGCCCGGGAAGGCGCCAAGGTCGTCATCGCCGACCTCGATCAAAAGGCGGCCGACGCGACCGCCGCCGAACTCGACCCCGCCGGCGCGCGCGCGATTGGCGTCGCCATGGACGTCGCCAACGAGGAGCAAGTGAACGCCGGCATCGCCAAATCGATTGCCAAATTCGGCGCGCTCGACGTGCTCGTCAGCAATGCCGGCATTCAGATCGTCGACCCCATCGTCGATTTCGAATTCGCCAAATGGAAGAAGCTGCTGGCGATCCATCTCGACGGAGCCTTTCTCACCACGCGCGCCGCGCTTCGGCAGATGTACAAGCAAAACAGCGGAAGCATCATCTACATGGGCTCGGTGCACTCGAAGGAAGGCTCGGTGCTAAAGGCGCCTTATGTCACCGCCAAGCACGGCCTGATCGGCCTCGCAAAGGTCGTCGCCAAGGAAGGCGCGGCGCACCGTGTTCGCGCCAATGTGATCTGTCCCGGCTTCGTCCGCACGCCGCTTGTGGACAAGCAGATTCCCGAGCAGGCCAAGGAACTTGGCATCACGGAGCAAGAAGTCATCAGGAATGTCATGCTGAAAGAAACCGTGGATGGTGAATTCACTACTGTCGAGGATGTCGCCGAGGTGGCGCTGTTTTTCGCCGCCTTCAAATCGAATGCGCTGACCGGCCAATCGCTCATCGTCAGCCATGGCTGGTTCATGGAGTAGGAGATGCGCCCCTGGGTTTCCAAATCGCCGCTGCAATCCGCCAGCTTCTCGTTGGAAGCGTGGCCCGTAGCCTTAACCAAAATATTCGGCCTCGTTGGGCAGTGTGGCCCTCAGACGTTCCACGGCTTCCCTGACGAGCGGATCGAGTCCCTCACCGCCCTCGTCCAAGTGATGGACGATTTTCTTGCGCATGCTCGGCGGCCAGAATTTGGTGAGGTGAGTGGCGATTCCCGCGACCGCCTTGTCATGCCCTTGCGGGGTGAAGAATTTCCCGATCTGGTTCGCCATATAGATCAGCTTCTTGGGCGAAGAGTCATGCGACATGATGCGCGGCTCGACCGATGATGCGTTGATGATGGGTGAAGACTTCGAAATCCTGGCCGCGCGTGACCGCGACAAGGGTGATGCCGCAGGTCTCCGCGAGGCGCACGCCGGCCGCGGTCGGCGCCGACACGGCGGCGACAACCGGCGCCCCGAGCCGCGCCGCCTTTTGGATGAGCTCGATCGAAACCCGGCTGGTCAGAAGCACAAGGCCATGCGCGGCCGCGATACCGCCCCGCGCAAGCGCGCCAACGAGTTTGTCGAGCGCATTATGACGGCCCACGTCCTCCCGCACCGCCAGAAGTCCTCGCGATGGTGTCCAAAAACCAGCGGCGTGAACGGCGTGGGTTTCCATGTTCAGCTTTTGGCCGGCCGCAAGGGAAGCCATGGCGTCGATGATCGCGCCGGAGTCGAAACGACTCGCATTGGCGACGAATGGCGCGGGGCGCGTTGCTTCCTCGAGACTTTCGATGCCGCAGAGTCCGCAGCCTGTCGGCCCCGCCATGCTGCGGCGGCGGGCGGCATAGGTTTTCGCGCGGCCCTCCGGCAACCAGGCCCTGAGCTCGATGCCTAGCGGCGTCGCGACCACATCGAGGCTCACGATCTCGCTTGAATTTTCAATCAAACCTTCGGTAAGGGCGAAGCCAAATACGAAATCCTCAAGATCGGCGGGGGTCGCCATCATCACGGCATGAGTCGTGCCGTTGAAGGTGAAGGCAACGGCCGTCTCTTCCGGCACCGCGCGAGCGGACGCCGCCATCTCGCCGCTCCGCCACGCAAGGCACGGTACGCTGAGCGAGGGCGGCGGCACCTTGCCGTCGCCCATGAAATCTCCGCTCATTCCGCAGCTTCGATTGTCTCGGCGATGCGGCGGCTTTGCTCGGCTTGTTCGCGATAACGCTCCTGCCACTCCGTCGGCCCATTCGAACGCGAGATTTGCACCGCCGTGACCTTGTATTCAGGACAACTGGTCGCCCAATCGGCGAACTCAGTTGTCACCACATTGACCTGCGTCGATGGATGGTGAAAGGTCGTGTAGACGACGCCTGGCGCGACACGAGCGGTCACACGGGCGCGCAGGGTCGTCTCCCCAGAACGGCTTGCAAGTTTCACCCAGTCGCCATCATTGACACCACGTTGTTCCGCGTCATGCGGGTGGATCTCGAGACGGTCCTCTTCGTGCCAAACCACATTCGCGGTGCGCCGGGTCTGTGCTCCGACATTATAATGGCTGAGGATGCGCCCGGTCGTGAGCAATAGCGGATAGCGCGGCCCGGTCTTTTCGTCGGTCGGCACATATTCGGTGATGACGAACTTGCCCTTGCCCCGCACAAAAGTGCCGATATGCATGACCGGCGTCCCTTCCGGGGCTTTTTCGTTGCAGGGCCATTGAACCGAGCCCGCTTCGTCGAGCTTGGTGAAAGATATGCCGCCGAAGCTCGGCGTTGTCGCCGCGATCTCGTCCAAGATCTCGCCTGCATGCGCGTAATTCATCGGCACACCCATGGCTTCGCTGAGCTTCACCGTGATCTCCCAATCGGCATAGCCGTTCTTGGGGCTCATGACCCTGCGCACACGCCCGACGCGCCGCTCGGCATTGGTAAAGGTCCCGTCCTTTTCGAGGAAGGTCGAGCCCGGCAGGAAGACATGCGCGTAATTCGCGGTCTCGTTGAGGAACAGGTCCTGGACGATCACGCATTCCATCGCGGCGAGCCCCGACGCCACATGATGGGTGTCGGGGTCGGATTGGAGGATGTCCTCGCCCTCGATGTAAATGCCCTTGAAGGTGCCTTCGACGGCGGCGTCCAGCATGTTCGGGATGCGCAAACCCGGCTCCTTGTCGAGCGTGACGCCCCACAGCTTCTCAAAGGTGGCGCGGACGGCGTCGTTCGAGACGTGCCGGTAGTCTGTCAGCTCATGCGGGAAGGAGCCCATGTCGCAGGCGCCCTGGACATTGTTCTGGCCGCGCAGGGGATTGACGCCGACGCCCTTCCGGCCAAGGTTGCCGGTCACCAGCGCGAGGTTGGCGATCGCGAGCACCGTGGTCGAACCCTGGCTGTGCTCGGTGACGCCGAGCCCATAATAGATCGCCGCATTGCCGCCGGTCGCATAGAGCCGCGCGGCCTTGCGGATCAAATCCGCGGGAACGCCGGAGACTTTTTCGACCGCTGCCGGGCTGTTGCGAGGCTCCGATACAAACTCCGCCCATTCCTGGAATTCTTCCCAATCGCAGCGTTCGCGCACGAAAGCCTCGTTGACAAGCCCTTCGGTGACGATGACATGGGCAAGCGCGGTCAAGACCGCGACATTGGTGCCAGGCCGCAAAGGCAGATGATAATCGGCCTCGACATGCGGCATGCGTACGAGATCGATGCGGCGCGGGTCGAGAATGATCAATTTCGCGCCTTCGCGCAGCCGCTTTTTCATGCGCGAGGCAAACACCGGATGCCCGTCGGTCGGGTTGGCGCCGATAATCACGACCACGTCCGTTTCATCGACCGAATCGAAATCCTGGGTTCCAGCCGACGTGCCGAAAGCGGTCCCGAGGCCGTAGCCGGTCGGCGAATGGCAGACCCGCGCGCAAGTATCGACATTGTTGTTGCCGAAGCCGGCGCGGACGAGTTTTTGGATGAGATAAGTCTCTTCGTTGGTGCAGCGCGAGGAGGTGATGGCGCCGACCGAATTCCTGCCGTATTTCGCCTGGATGCGTTTGAATTCGGACGCCGCATAAGCGAAGGCCTCGTCCCAGGAGACCTCCCGCCAGGGGTCTGTGACCTTGGTGCGGATCATCGGCTTTAGAATGCGATCCTTGTGGGTCGCATAGCCCCAGGCGAAGCGGCCCTTGACGCAGGAATGGCCGTGGTTCGCCTTGCCGTCCTTGTAGGGAACCATGCGGATGAGCTCCTCGCCCCGCATCTCGGCCTTGAAGCTGCAGCCGACTCCGCAATAGCCGCAGGTCGTGACCGCCGAATGTTCCGCCTGGCCGATGTCGATCACCGACTTCTCGACGAGCGTCGCGGTCGGGCACGCCTGGACGCAGGCGCCGCAGGATACGCACTCCGACTCGAGGAACGGCTCCATTTGCCCCGCCGAAACCCGGCTCCCAAAACCGCGCCCATCAATCGTGAGGGCAAAGGTTCCCTGGACTTCCTCGCAAGCACGAATGCAACGGTTGCAGACGATGCATTTCGCCGGATCGTAGCTGAAATAGGGGTTCGACTCGTCCTTCTTGTCGGCGAGGTGGTTGGCGCCCGCGTAGCCGTAGCGCACATCGCGCAGCCCGACGTTGCCCGCCTCCGTCTGCAACTCGCAGTTGCCGTTGACGGCGCAGGTGAGGCAATCGAGCGGGTGATCGGAGATATAAAGCTCCATCACGCCCTTCCGGAGCGCCTTCAGCCGCTCGGTCTGGGTGTGGACGACCATGCCGGGCGCGACCGGGGTGGTGCAAGAGGCGGGGGTTCCGGCGCGGCCCTGGATCTCGACGAGGCAGAGACGGCACGAGCCGAACGCTTCGATCATGTCGGTGGCGCAAAGCTTTGGAATTTTTGTCCCGACCTCCATCGCCGCCCGCATGATGGACGTGCCTTCCGGCACACGCACTTCCATTCCGTCGATGGTAAGCGCGACGGTTTTTTCCGAGCGCGAGGCGGGGGTTCCGTAATCGATCTCGGAGACGAGTGACATGGCTGTCTTCCTCATTCAGCAGCGGCAAGGGCGCGCGGCGCGAAATCTTCCCTAAAATGGCGAACGGCGCTCATCACGGGATAGGGAACAAATCCCCCGAGCGCGCAGAGTGAACCAAATTTCATCGTACTGCAAAGATCTTCGAGGAGCACCATATTTTCCGCCGTCTTCACGCCGGCGAGCACGCGATCGATGACCTCGACGCCGCGGGTCGCGCCAATCCGGCAAGGGGTGCATTTGCCGCAGCTCTCGATCGCGCAAAACTCCATCGCGAACCTCGCCATCAGGGCCATGTCGACGGTATCGTCGAAAACAACGAGGCCGCCGTGGCCGAGGAGCCCGTCGAGCGCCGAAAAAGCCTCGTAATCATAAGGCGTATCGAACAGCGAGCGGGGAAAATAAGCGCCGAGCGGCCCGCCGCACTGCACCGCCCGCACCGGCCGGCCGCTCTGGGTGCCGCCGCCGATTCCATCCACAATTTCGCCGAGCGTCAAGCCAAAGCCAGTCTCGTAAAGCCCGCCATAGCGGACGTTTCCGGCAATCTGGATGGGCATTGTTCCGCGCGAGCGCCCGAATCCAAAACCGGCATAAAAATCGGCGCCGCGATCGAGGACAGTCGGCACCGCCACGAGCGACAAGACATTGTTGACGACGGTTGGCCGCGCGAACAGCCCTTTATGCGCGGGAAGGGGTGGCTTCGCGCGCACGATGCCGCGCTTGCCTTCCAGGCTTTCGAGCATGGAAGTCTCCTCGCCGCAGATATAGGCGCCGGCGCCCATCCGCAGCTCAAGCTCAAAGGTAAAGCCCGAGCCTTGAATGTTGGGGCCGAGGTAGCCCGCCTCCCGCGCAATCCGAAGGGCCTCCGAAAAAGTCTTTGCGGCATGCGGATATTCCGAGCGGCAATAGACATAGCCTTTGGTGGCGCCGACGCCGATGCCGCAAATCGTCATGCCTTCGATCAGCGCAAAGGGATCGCCCTCCATGATCATGCGATCGGCGAAGGTGCCGCTGTCGCCCTCGTCGGCGTTGCACGCGACATATTTGCGATCGGCAGCCGTGTCGGCGACGGTCTTCCATTTGATCCCGGTCGGGAAACCGGCGCCGCCGCGGCCGCGAAGCCCGGATTTCGTCACCTCGGCAACGATCGCCTGGGGACCGATCGCGATGGCTCGCGCGAGCCCCTTCCAGCCGTCATGCGCGGCATAATCGGCAAGCGAGAGCGGATCAATGATGCCGCAGCGGGCGAAGGTGAGGCGCGTCTGGCCCACGAGAAACGGATGCTCCTCCGGCTTGCCGATCCGGAGCGTATGCGCGCCGCCAGTCAATAGCCCGGCGTCAAAGAGGGAAGCGATGTCGGTCGCCGGGACGGGACCATAGCCGATGCGCCCTTGCGCCGTCTCGACCTCGATCAAGGGCTCCAGAAAGAACATGCCGCGCGAGCCGGTGCGGACGATCTCGACCGGAAGACCGCGGGTGCGCGCTTCGGCCGCGATCCTCGCCGCGACCTTGTTGGCCCCGACCGCGAGCGCGGCGGCATCCCTGGGAACGAAAATACGCGTCATGCCGCGCGCGCCTCTTCGAGTGCCTCGGTGATTTTGTCCAGGTTCAAGCGGCCAAGCGGCTCGCCATCGAGAAGAGCCGAGGGCGACGTGGCGCAAAGGCCAAGGCAATAGACCGGCTCGACCGTCAGTTCGCCATCGAGGGTCGTGCCATGCCAGCCGACGCCAAGTTTGGCCAGTACGGCCGCCGCCAAATCCTCGCTGCCCATGCTCTGGCAGGCTTCGGCCCGGCAAAGCTGCAAAACGTGCGGCGCGCAAGGTTCGCGGCGGAAATCATGATAAAAGGTCATGACGCCATGCACTTCCGCGCGGGTCAGATTCAGCGCTTCGGCAACAAGCCGCACGGCAGCGTCGCTGACACAACCGAATTCTTCCTGCAGGGCGTGCAGGATCGGAAGCATGGGGCCTTCCAGCGCGGCATGTTCGGCAATAATTTCCCTCGCGCGCTCGGCGTTCCAGGCGGAGGCCTTCGGCATGCGTTTCCCGTCCATATTGTGAACTGTTGGAATATGAGCCCTTGGCACCCAAAAATCAATAAAATAGTCTTGTAAACTTATCGGGATCTTCTATCAATTCGCCGCCAATGCAACCTTCTATCCATGGGGAGAGGTGGCCGTCCACATAAGGCCCCATAAAATTGGTGCTTATGGCGGTTGGATAACGCGGCCCTGCGTTTGAGCCCGGCGCGAACGCCTTTGCTTTTCTATCCCCCGGACATAAGCTCTCCATGGGAAAGGCAGCATGGCGGACGAGACGGAGCACACGGGAACACCTGTTAAAAACTTTCACGGAACCCAAGCCCTCATGCTGAGGAGGCGCCAAAGGCGCCGTCTCGAAGCACGTGGGCGCCTCGGGAGCCGCGGGGCACATCCTTCGAGACGCCTACCCTCGTCCTGAGGAGGGCTCGAAGAGCCCATCTCGAAGGACGTGGGCTCTGCATCCTTCGAGACGCAGGCTTCGCCTGCTCCTCAGGATGAGAGGGCAGCCTTTTGGGCAGGTTCTGAGCCGGGCATGACTGCAAGAATCGCGAACGATGAGATTTGGCATAAACTGTCGCACCAATTGTTCAAAGTTTGCAATTCATGTAAGTCTCGCGGCGTGAACTTTCCTTTTCCGGTTCTCCTGTGCGACATTGGCGGCACGAATGCGCGGTTTGCGCTTGTGCCAGCCCCCGGCGCGCCGCTTGAGGCGGGGCCGCACCTTATGACCAAGGATTTTCCCGGCCTCGAGGACGCTCTCGCGGCGGTCTTCGCCGGGCTCGATATCAGGCCGCGTTCATTGATCGCCTGCGCCGCCGGCCCGATCAGCGGGCGCGCGGTCAAGATGACCAATGCGGATTGGACGATCGACGGCGCGCAGGTCGCGACAAAGGCCGGGCTCGATCAAGGCCTGCTCCTCAATGATTTCGAAGCTCAGGCTTTTAGCCTGCCGGTCCTCGTATCCGCTTGGGTCCAGCCGATCGGCGCCTTCGCGCCAAAACCCGGCACGCAACTTATCGTGGGGTTAGGCACTGGCCTTGGCGTGGCGGCCTTGCTCGAAATCGAAAGCCGTCATTTTGCCTTGGCGAGCGAGGCGGGGCACATGGGTTTTGGGCCTCTCGGAGCCGAAGAAACCGCGCTTTGGCCGCATCTCGACACCGGCTCGCTTGGCCGGATCAGCGCCGAAACAATCCTGTCTGGGCCGGGCCTCATGCGGCTGCACCGGGCGCGGTGCATGGCGGCTGGCGAGGCCGCGGCGGAATCCAGCGAAATCGCCTTGATCGAAAGAGCGCACGCTGAACCACGCAGCGAGGAAGCCGCGACTCTGCGGCTCTGCTGGGCCCTGACCGCGCGTTTCGCTGGCGATCTCGCCGTCGCTTTCCTGGCCAAGGGGGGCGTTACCCTTTCGGGCGGGATTTTGCCGCGGATCGCGGAGTTTTGCGATCACGAAAAATTTCGCGCGGCGTTCGAGAATAAGACGCCCTACGGCGAAATGATGCGCGCCATGGGCACAAGGCTCGTCATTTCCGAAGATGCGGTTCTCTCCGGCATGGCCGCGATCGCCACGGCACCGCAAAATTACGCCATCGATTACGCGAATCGCGCCTGGCGGTGAGATCTCGCCCCGCCCCTGCCCTGGCCCTCCAGCTCTATCTCGGCGCGAGCACCATGATCATCTGGCGGCCTTCCATGGAAGGTTCGGCTTCGACCTTGGCGATACTCAAGGTCTCGGATTTCACCCGCTCGAGCAGCCGAAATCCCAAATCCTGATGCGCCATCTCGCGGCCGCGGAAGCGCAAGGTGACTTTCACCTTGTCGCCATCTTCGAAAAACCGGCGGACGGCTTTCATCTTGACGCCGTAATCATGGTCGTCGATTCCCGGCCGCAGCTTGATCTCCTTGATCTCGACAATCTTTTGCTTTTTCCGGGCTTCCGCGGATTTTTTCTGCTCCAAGAAGCGGAATTTGCCGTAATCGAGGATCTTGCAAACCGGGGGATTGGCCGCTGGAACGATTTCGACAAGATCAAGTCCCGCTTCATCGGCCGTTTGCTGGGCTTGAATAATCTCTACGACACCTCGGTTTTGGCCTTCGGCATCAATTAATTGAACTTCGTGAGCGTGGATGTCGCGGTTGATACGCGGCCCGTCCTTTTGCGGAACGGGGGGGGCCTTCATTGGACGGCGAATGGCATATTCTCCTTATATGGACAAATCGAACCCGGCAGCGCGCGCGAATCAGGATGATCTGCACGGCGATTGCCGGACCCGGGTAAAACATCGGTTGATTGCCGCGCGAAGTCAATAATGAGATCGCTTGCCGGCTCGCGAAAGGCGAACTTGCCCAGGCCCTCGCCATCGAACCGGCGGCAGGCCCGCCGGAACGTCTTGCGATCATCGTGCGCCGCCGCGCCGCACATCAGCGTAGGCGTCGAGGGTTGCAGCGCACATTTGCTCGGCCGAAAAACACGTCTCGACATGTTTCTTGGCGCGCAACGAGAGCCTGCCGCTGGCGGTGGCCCCGAGGCCTAAAACCGTGGCGATCGCTAGCGCCAGCGCCGCCGCGTCGCCTGGCGGGACGAGAAAGCCCGTGCGCGAGGACTCCTCGACCGTGGGCGGCGCGAGAACGGCTTCACGCGCGGCAGCCAAATTGGCTGCAATGACCGGCGTTCCCATCGCCTGGGCCTGGATCGCGGCGTCGCCAACCGCACGCGCCCCGGTCGCGGGCACGACAACGATCGCGGCGGCGAGAAGCGCCGCGGGCAAATCGAAATGGCCGGCGCGGTACACAATTCCCTGCAGACGTTCCATCGCAATGGCGCGGTCGATGCCACGGTCGCGCGCGCCGTTTGCGTTTCTGTCGCAGGCAAGGATGAATTTCACTCCGGCGAGTCCGCTTCGCGATAAAAGTCCCGCCGCCTCGATCAGTATTTTGTGGTCGCTGCCGGGGCTTGCCTTTGCCGCCAGAAGCACGATGCGCTCATGCGGCGCGACCTTCCAATGTTGCCGCGCCGCCTGAACGCGGGCGGGCGCGACGGCGTCCGGCGTGAAAGCTTGGCAATCGAGGCCATGATGAACGACGCGGATTTTTCCTGCCGCCTTGGAATAGAACTCGGCGATAAGCGCCGCGGTGAAGTTTGAATCGGCGAGCACTGCGTCACCGCGCGCCAACACCGAATTATAGCGGAGCGCAACGGGGTTGGAGGCTTGGTCGGCAGAAGGAAAAGTGGTGACGAAGGGCGTCTTCGTCAGCCGGGTCGCGCCATAGGCAACCCAGGCCAGCGCGCGCGAGCGCACATGCACGATATCGGCGCGTTCCGCCGCGATGAGACGCGCGAGGCGGCGCACGTTCAGGGCCATTGCAAGCGGGTTTTTGGTGCGCGAGGGAAATGGCACGAAGACGCCGCCCTTGGCTTGCAGCTCGCCCTTCATTCGGCCGCCCGCACAAGCAACGAGCGCGCGCGCGCCCGCCGCACTAAGCGCCGCCGCGATTTCGATCGCCGCACGCGCCGTGGGGTTGATGTCAAGGCCGGGAATGATTTGAAGCACGGTGACGCCGGCCAGGGGAGGCGCGGCCCTGTCTTTGAACGGTAGGTTGAAAACTTGCGGCATCGGACGAGATGGCGTTCAACAAGCCAGGATGCCAAGACTAAACCCCGGACTCCTTAATAATCATGAATAATCATGAAGCGAGCGCGGCGGTGAACCGGAGCAAACCGCAACCGCGAGTCGAGGCGGATCAAAGTGGTTCCCTACACCTCACGGTGGGGAGCGGATTTTTTGCCCGGCGCGTCGCCTGGGCAGCCACCGCCAGGCATCGTCCGGCTCGGCGGATTTAGGCCCGACCCGCACCGGACGAAGGCGGAACATCTTGACCGGCTCGCGGCACGCGCGGGCCGCGCTTACCGCGGCGAAACCGCGCCCGGGGGCGGGCTCGCGGCGAGGCTGGGTGGCTCGGCTAATGGCGCGAGCGGGACGGCGATGATTTTTGAATCGACGGGTTTTTCGCCGAGCACCGCCTGGACGTTGGCGTCCTGCGGCCGCTGTTCGGCGATCTGCGCGGCAATGGTTCGCACTGCCAGAGGTGCGTCGGCGTAGGTGCCGTGCCCGATCAGACCGGTCGACTCGCGCGACAGATCGTAGGCCTTGACGCCAAGTTCTTCGAGCGCCGCGCGATCGCTGGGATTATTGGGGTCGAGCGCGCCGAGACGCTGCCGATCGCCGGCGAGCGTGCGCGACAGCGAAAGCGCGCGATCGTTCGAGGCGACGAGGACGAAGACATGCGATGGATCGAGCCGCGCCAATTGCCGACGGAAGACGTTCAAGTCGATGTCGGGCGCGGCGAGCATGACATCGCCGAGCTTGTCGTTGAGATCCGGGCTGCCGGCAATGGCATTTTCCCGTAACGCTTCCATTGCGAGCCAGGCGCCCATCGAATGCGCGAGAATATGCACGCGGCCTACGTCCGGTAGTTCCGAAAGCCGGTGCAGGAGCTTGCTCAAGGCATCGCGGGCAATGGTCGCGCTTTCCTTGGCCGCGCCATAGTCGAGGAGGCTGCCGGCGGCGGGCCATGTATAGAGCACCGAGACGCCGCCGAAGCGCGCGTCGTCCACGATTTGCGCGAGCCGGAAGCGCGCCTCGTCGTAGCTCGTGTTAAAACCATGAACATAGAGCAGAACATCGCGGTTTGATCCGATGCGTCCGGAAATATGGCTGGCGAGCTCAGCCAAAAAAGCGGTTTCCTCCAGGCCGCGCCGGCTCCTCACAACAATGTGTTTTTCTGGATCTTCCGAACCGAAGGCGGGCCGCTCCACCCTGCCCGGCTCATGGCCAGGCGGCACGCCGATCATTTGCAAGGAGAACCGGGCCCCGTTTTCGACGGCGGTTTCGCTCGACGCACCATTTTCTCCCTTGCGGGTCGAGACCACGAACATCGAGACGGAACGCGGCTCCGCGGCAGGCTCGCCCGCAGCGGATAGGCCGATCGACGCGCAGCCCGGAACAAGAATCACGGCACAGCCCGCAATCATGCACCAAAGACGCCTGGCGATATTTGGCCACCGCGCGGGCAGCCGCCAGGCGCGAGGCATGCCATCGCGTGCCATTGAGCTTTGGTTCAAATTATAGTCTCGGCCAATCGGGATAATCGATGTTCCCATGAACGCATCGAACTTTGCTGAAAAATTACCAAGGCGGCAATCTTGCGGTTGATTTTGCGGGCCACCCGTTTCTGGCCGCCAAATGTGCCGGTAATGCGGCCGGGCAGGCAAATCAACGAGCAGAAGCAGAGTTTGGACACCAATTGGCGACAACGACAAAGGAACCGTCCGTGAATTCGATTGTCACGATCGGCGGATTGAAGTTCTTCCGGAAGATGAATTGCGGCCTTAAGCTCGTCCATCAAGATGATGAGTTCATCAGTCAATTCCTTAGGATCGGTCGCGCCAACAGCAATACCTGGCCCGTTGCACTTGGTTCGTGCTGCTACTACTATCGTTGCAACGGGATTTTGCGGTAAGTGCGAGCTGCCCTATTTCCGTGAAGAACAATTTGGCTCCCGGAGGGGAATGGTCCTTCAGGAGATTCACAAGGCAAATTCGAACGGCGAATGACGACCTGTGTAAAGATAAAGAGCCGCGCGGGTCTTCTCGCGCGGCCCATAAAGTTGCGGGGGTCAGCCGGTGCGCCGGCCGGAAACAGTCTTAGTTCGGGAAGGTTCCACCGGGCGGGCATGCCATTGAAGGACCGCCGAAGGTACCATTCATGGAATACTTACCACCAGCCGTCATGTTCTGGAAGGCACGACCATGGTCCTTGGAATAGAACCATGACCAGAACACGTTCTCCTGCGGATTGTAAGTGACTCCGTTAGGCATCCTGATCGCCGGAAAAAGGGTACCGGTCAACGGGTCGCCAACTTCCCAGTTGTTCTGGCAGCCGCTCACTTGTCCAATATTGCCCCATGGGGGGGTCGGATTGGTCCCGAGCGGATCGTCCAGCCATTCGCCAATTTCATGCGCCGCAACCGAAACATTTACGAACCCGGTCCCGAATTCTCCGGTGGTGTCGTAATCGATTGGGGAGTATGTCTGCATATTGTTGAGTGCGCCGTGATATAGGAAGCAGCAATTGCTCGTGTTGCCCTGGTAGAACACAACGTCGCGCATCAGGAAGATCACGAAGTAGGTCGGGTCGCCACCAACCGCGTTGAGCACGGTAGTGGTGAGATACGTGTCGAAGAAGTTAATGTCGAGACCGCCCACCACGGCGCAGCCGCCGTTGTCGACGATGATCGCGCTATGGCCGACGGTCGTGGCTTGAAATATATTCTGTGTGGCCGCAACCGTTATGTCGTAGTGGGTGCCGTAAAGGCTCGTGGGGCCGCCGATTGCCTTCAAGAACTCGGCCCGGCGATGCGTGTTATTGTAGGTCCGTCTGCCCATGTTAACGCCATTGACTAGAGCCGCGTGTCCAGCGCCTAGGCCGCCATCAAAGGTCACGGGACTAAGGATCGGCGAGTTCTGGAAGTTTGCAAGGTCAGAGTTTCCCAACGACCCGCCGCAGCTATTTGGAGCGGTCGAATCGAACACGTGGCCGGCGATGTGAAGTTTCATCGGAACCAGGAGTATTTTGACGCGCGTCGGGAAGTGTGTTGCCAGAAATGGGGACTGCCCCACGATTACATTCGTGTAGGTTCCACCATCCTTGCTAGCTAGGAAACTAAAGCTTGCCAGCGGGATGGTTGCACCCGCTTTAGACGCGGCCATCGCGTCATCGGCGGTCCCCCCCTTCCACGGAATGACGATTGAGTAGCCCCTTAGATGCGGCTTCGCCGCGGCTTGGGCATCCAGCTTAACCGTGGTCGCCGTCAGGGCCACCGTGGCGAGGCATAAGATCAATAAAGGCGTACGTTTCAAAGTAATGCTCCTCATACTAATGCTCCACTTACTAATGCTACTCATACGAATGCTCCCTTAATCTTTCTCCTCTTTATTCCCGATCTTTATCCTGAATTTCCGATTCGACCGTCCGGGACGTGCGTAAGGTATGCTCCGCCTCCCCTAAGCGCAACGAAACTTTCCTCGTGCAGGCGTCAGCAAGATCGCGGGCGGAAAGGCAGCTCGGCCGCTTGGACTTTGTGATGCGGCGACGTAATCCACGCCGCCCTTATCGCGATCCTCGCCGTCGCGCCAAAACTTTGTCAAGATCTCGCGAAAGATTGCCGTGCAATGTCCTTGCACCACAGTTTTGTGAAGAGGCAATGGAACGGTCCCGAACTTGACCTCGCGTGGCCCATGCCCTAGCTCCAAGCCATGGACCCCGCCGCGACGGCTTTCTGGCTCCCGCTTCTCGAGATTATCTGGATCAATATTCTTCTCTCGGGCGACAATGCCGTGGTCATTGCGCTTGCGTGCCGCTCGCTGCCTGGCCGGCAACGCACGTTGGGCGTCATTCTCGGCTCCGGCGCGGCGGTCGCCTTGCGCGTCGTCTTCACCGTTCTTGTCGTTGAATTGCTCAGCCTGCCTTTCGTGAAGATCGCGGGCGGTGTTCTCCTGCTGTCGATCGGGGTCACGCTCGCTGGCGCGGAAGAGCGTCAAAAAAAGATCAAGCCGGCCAACACGCTGTGGTCTGCCATCCGAATTGTCGCCGTCGCGGACGCGGTGATGTCGCTCGACAATATGATGGCGGTCGCCGCTGCGGCGAAGGGATCGAAACTATTGATCCTAATCGGTCTCGTTCTGACGATCCCGCTCATCGTCTTCGGCTCCAGGCTTGTGCTCGCGCTGTTGAGCCGTTTTCCCATCCTTGTTTGGGCCGGCGCCGGGCTGCTCGGCTGGATCGCTGGAAACCTCATCGGCGCCGATCCCGATCTTGCCGCCTGGATGCGCGTGCGCTGGCCCGGTTTTGACGCCTGGGACGGACCGGCGGGAGCCGCTTTTGTGGCGATCATTGCGTGGCTGCGCCGCCGGAGTGAGGCGCAAACGCCGCAAATCGGCGGGTAGACCGGGAGGAGATTGGCGCGACGTCCGGCATAACCTTTTCACTATGCCCGCATTTCAATGCTCTCCCCTGCCCGCGACCTTGGCTTCCGCAAATGTCGCCATGCCGGTGTGGCAGGCTACCGCCGCCTTGATGATCCCGAATGCCAAGGCGGCGCCGGTGCCTTCGCCGAGCCTGAGCCCAAGATCGAGCAGCGGCTTCTTGTTGAGCCGCCGCAGCACATCTCCATGCCCGCCTTCGGCCGCAACATGGGCCGCCATGCAATGATCGAGCGCACGGGGATCGAGCGCATGAAGAATGGCGGCGGCGGAACAAACCACGTAACCATCGAGGATCACTGGAATGTGCTCCATGCGTGCCGCGATAATCGCGCCGGCGATCGCCGCGATCTCGCGCCCGCCAAGGCGGCGCATCACCTCAAGCGGATCGGAGAGATGCTCCCGGTGGCGCGCGACCGCCGCCTCCACCGCCGCGATCTTGCGCACTAAGCCACGATCGTCGATTCCCGTGCCGCGCCCAACCCAATCGGCCGCCGCTCCGCCGTAAAGCGCATGGTAAATGGCGGCCGCGACCGTCGTATTACCAATGCCCATTTCGCCGAGGCACAAAAGATCGATACCGCCGGCGATGGCTTCCATCCCGAAAGCGAAAGTCGCGGCGGCCTCCTTTTCCTTCAGTGCCGGTGCCTCGGTGATGTCCTGCGCCGGAACGTCGAGCGCCAAATCGAAAACCTTCAGGCCGAGCCCATGGGCCGCACAAATTTGGTTGATCGCGGCACCTC
>JBOHJQ010000053.1:0-24273 GCA_050728655.1 Methylocella sp. | reverse complement strand
CGGCCTCTAGCGTCACCGCATTGACGACAAGCCTGCCGCCCGGCGGCAAAGTGGTATAGGCCGCGTCGAGGAGCGTTGCATTGCTCGCCCCGCCGCCGACGAAAATCGCCTGCGGTCGCGGCAGAGTCGCGAACGCCCCCGGCGCCGTGCCGGTTACAATCTCGATATGCGGCACGCCGAGGTTTTCGGCATTGCGCGAGATGAGGCTCGCGCGGTCTTCCCGCGCCTCGATGGCGATCGCGCGGTTGGCGGGGTCGCTGAGCAGCCATTCGATCGCGATCGATCCGGACCCCGCGCCGACATCCCACAAAAGCTCGCCGCGCCTTGGCGCCAGCGACGAGAGCGTAACGGCGCGGACCTCCCGCTTGGTGAGCTGGCCGTCGGTTTCGAACCAGGAATCGGCAAGACCATTTGCGACGGTAAGAATGCGCGATTGCGCCGTCGCGGCAATTTCGAGCGCGACAAGATTCAACGGGTCGATTTCCCGCATGTGGAAGGCCTCGGCGGTGGTGGCCCGCGTGCGCTCCCTTTGGCCTCCCATCGCCTCCATCACGACGATCCGCGATTGGCCGAGGCCCCGCTCGCAAAGGAGTTTGGCAAGGCGGGGCGGCGTCGTCTCGTCCCATGACAGGCACAGGATTTTCGCCTGCGGTTGCAGCGCCGGAATAATCCGCTCGAACTCGCGCCCATGCAGCGACATGAGGCAACAGTCTTGCAGGCTCCAATGGAGCCTTGCCGCCGCGAGGCTGAAAGCCGAAGGCGCCGGAAAGCACTGCATTTCTTGCGGCCCAACATGGGCGCCGAGCAAGGTTCCAACGCCATAAAAGAAAGGATCGCCCGAGGCGAGGACGCACACGGGCAAACCTCGCCGGGCGAGAATTTTTGGGATCGCATCGGCGAGCGGCGAAGGCCAGGGCAAGATTTCGGCCGTGAGCGGGCCAGCGAGCGCGAGGTGGCGGACGCCGCCCACGACCAATTGGGCTTGCGCGAGGATTGTCCGCGCGGCAGGAGAAAGCGCTTCAATGCCGTCTTCGCCGATGCCTATGAGCGACAGCCACTTTTCGCGAGAAGGGGCAGTCATGGCGGCGGCGGCAAAAGTTCGGAAGAGGGGCGATGCGGGTTCTCGTGCTTGGCGGGACTTTTGAGGCGAGCAAGCTCGCGGACCTCCTTGCGGGACAAAGCGGTATTTCGTCCATTTTGTCGTTCGCCGGCCGCACCAAGGCGATTCACGCGCCAAAGATTCCCTATCGGATCGGCGGCTTTGGCGGCGTGGACGGCCTTAACGCCTATCTCGAAGCCGAGAACATCGATGTGCTTGTCGACGCCACGCATCCTTTCGCCGAACAAATCTCGCGCCACGCTGCGATGGCGGCGGCGCGGGCGAAAATTCCGCTCGTCGTTTTGTCGCGTCCGGCGTGGGTTGCGCAGCCCGGCGATCATTGGATTGAGGTGGCCGATATGGCCGCCGCCGCCGCCGCGCTCGGGCGTGAACCGAGGCGCGTTTTTCTGACGATCGGCCGCCTGCAAATCGGGGCCTTTTTGGCCGCGCCACAGCATTTTTATCTTATTCGCACGATTGAGCCCATCGCGCCTTCCCCAGGGCTGCCGCGTCATCGCGTGATCCATGGACGCGGCCCCTTCGCGGTTGACGCGGAGGAAAAGCTTTTGCGCGAGGAAACGATCGACATGGTCGTTAGCAAGAACAGCGGCGGCGAGGCGGCGTTCGCCAAACTCGTGGCGGCGCGGCATCTGGGGTTGCCGGTTGTCATGGTTGCCCGGCCGCAACAAGTCTTGGGACCGGCCTTGCACGATCCGGCCGAAGTCATGGCCTTGCTCCTCCATCATCTGGCGGCCGTGACGCCACGCGGGGTATAAACGAACGGCGTACCGCTGCGGCGTTGAACGATCCGGGTTTCGCTGGAGCCGACGATGATCAGCGTGCTCATATCCGCGCGGGCGGCGTCAGCGCTGGCAAGTGTCTCTACCGAGATATGTTCATCCGCGCGCCCGACCGCGCGGGCAAAAACAACCGGCGTCGAAGCTCCCTTGAGACCGCGCAGCAGGGCGAAAGCGTCATGGATGCGGTTCGGCCGCGCGGTCGAGGCTGGATTGTAAAGCGCGATCACGAAATCCGCGTTTGCCGCCGCCGCGAGCCGCTTTTCCACTAGGGACCAGGGTTTGCGATTGTCGGACAGGGAAATCGCGCAGAAATCATGTCCCAAAGGCGCGCCGGTCCGCGCCGCTGCCGCCTGCAACGCCGGGATACCGGGGCTAACCGCGACATCGATGTCGCGCCAGCCAGGTTCGCCCTCTTCGATTGCCTCGAAAACCGCCGCCGCCATCGCGAATACGCCCGGATCGCCGCCGGAGACGAGGGCAACATGGCGTCCGTCCTCGACCAGACGCAACGCATGGCGCGCGCGCTCCATTTCAACCCTATTGCCGGTTTGATGCCGTGCCTGTCCTTTTCTGGGAGGAAGTCGCTCGAGATAGGGCGCGTAGCCAACGAGATCGGTTGCATTGGCGATGAGGCGCGAGGCTTCGGGCGTGATCCATGCGTCGCCACCGGGGCCGAGGCCGACAATCCGCAACGTCCCCGGCGCGCTCATGGGCGCCTTCCTTGGCCGGGAATGAGAATGGAGGAAAAATAGGGCGCATGATCGCCAGTCTTGACGGAAAGCGGAATTATCGTTTCGGCTTCGCTGGTGCCATGTTCGACATAGATTGCGCTCGAGAGGCGCCCTGCCTCGGCGATCGCTGCGCGGATTTTCGCGAGATTGGCGCCGATCTTGATGATGACCACCGCATCGGCCGCACCGAGATGACGGACCAATGCCGCGCGCCCGAGCGTGCCCGGCAGAACGCTCAAGACATCGTCGCCCCAGGCCATCGGCGCCTTTGCCGCGCTCCAGCATCCCGACATGCCGGTGACGCCGGGAACGATCTCGACGCTGAAACGATCTTTCAACCGGACATAAAGATGCATGAAGGATCCATAGAAAAGCGGATCGCCCTCGCAGACGAGAGCGACATCGCGGCCCGCCAGAAGATGCGTCGCGATGGCACCCTCCGCCTCCGTGTAGAAAGCGCGCAATTCCTCGACATAGGCGGGGTCGCAAAAATGGGTTTCCGTCGTCAACGGATAGAGCAATGGCAATTCGACGCACGCATCGCCAAGCCAGCGATCGAGGATGGCGCGGGCTTGTCCGCGCGCGCCTTTCTTGGCGAAATAGGCGGCGACTGGAACGGCGGCGATGATCTTCGTTGCCTTGATCGTCACAAGGTCGGGATCGCCGGGACCGAGGCCGACGCCAAAGAGGCGCCCGATCGATACGGGAAATCCGCTCATTCGGCCTCGCTCGCGATCGCATTCAAGGCGGCGGCGGCCAACGCGCTACCTCCTTTGCGTCCCCTGATCGTGATGAAAGGAGTGGAGGCATCGGCAATCAGCGCCTCTTTCGATTCCGTAGCGCCGACGAAGCCGACCGGCATTCCGACGATGCAGGCAGGCCGTGCGGAAGTCTCATTGAGCATATCGAGGAGACGATACAAGGCGGTCGGTGCGTTGCCAATGGCGGCGATCGCGCCATCGAGCCGGTCGCGCCAGAGTTCGAGCGCGGCGGCACTGCGCGTGGTGCCGAGCTTTTGCGCGAGCGATGCGACGGCTGGGTCGTCAAGCTTGCAGATCACCTCGTTCGCGCGTGGCAGGCGCGCCGCGATAATACCTCGCGCGAGCATTTTGGAATCGCACAGGATAGGTGCTCCTTGCCGGAGCGCGCGCCGTGCTTGCGCGACGGCCCCCTGCGAAAATACGAGATCGGCGGCGATCTCCACCATTCCGCAGGCGTGAATCATGCGCACCGCGACATGTTCCTCATCACGAGAGAAGCGGGCGAGATCGGCCTCGGCGCGGATCGTCGCGAAGGAGCGGCGGTAGATTTCCGCCCCGTCGCGCAAATAGTCGAAGCGGCTCGATGCTTCGCTCATCGCCTCTCCAGCTCGCGCCGCCGCCCGGCGTTCCGCGCTATCGCTTGCAACGTTGCGCGCGCTGCCGCGAGGTCGAGGCGCTTCGCATCGTTTGTCCCGGCATCAATTGCGGTCACATCCACGCCAAGCTCGTAGCGTCCGGCATGAGCGACAAGGGTGAAAGGAGTCGCCGCTTGCCGCGCGCAGCCCTTGGCGCAGCCAGAGACATGAAGCGCGACCCCAGTCTCGCGGAACTTCCGTGCGAGAAACATCAAGGCCAGGGCATCGGAGCGGGTATCGGTGGTGCCATGCTCGCACGTGGATGCGCCGCCGCACGCCGCGACCGCCAAGCGCGCATCCCCGCGATCGACTACGAAACCATGCGCGGCAAAATAGGCGCGGATGGCACCGGCTTCCTCCGCCTGCACAAAGGGCAGGATCAACGCCCGCCACGGCGTGAGCCTGACCTCGCCAATACCAAAAATCTCGGCGCCGCGCGCCGCCGCATCAAGCATATTTGCGTCAAGACGCCCGAACGCCGCGCCAATCGCGAAGCAGCATATTTCGTTGAAGCACAACAATCCAACTGGACACGGCTCCTCGATAGCGACGCTCTTTTGGGGTGGACCTGGGCGCAGTCCCGCAAGCCCGGCGATCGCGCCGGCGCCGCAACTCTCGATAAGATCACGCATCCGGCGCGGCGGTTCCGTCAATTGCGAACCAAGCCGCAGAAATGCCCGGGCGAGACGCGAGGCAATATCGGGGATATCGCCTCCCTCGCAGCGTCCGAGAAATATTGCCTCGTTGGCGTCTCCTCCGATCCCGATCGCGAAACGCTGATTGTCTCCAATCCAATCGAAACGGACGTCGGCGGGGACGAGGCCTAGCGAAAGGCCGCTTCCGTCGTCGATCAGAAAGCCAAACTTTCCCGGCAACGCGTGCAAATCCTTGTTGGCGGCGAGCGTGGCCTCAAGCGCCTTGGCGGCGCTAGGTGCATCGATTCGCCCATCAAGCCCGGCAAGCGGGCTGACCACAACATTGCGGACGGCTTCGGCCGCCGCATTCTCGTCGATGAGGCCAAGTCCATCGAGCGTTTCGATCAGCAGGGGCAAGCTCTCGCCGCGTACCCCGCGCAATTGCAAATTGGCCCGCGCGGAAAGATCGAAAAGCCCATTGCCGTGGGCGCGTCCGGCTTGCGCGAGCCCGCTCATGGTGGCCGCCGGGACAACCCCGCCGCTAATCCGCAACCGCACGAGCAGCCCGTCCTTCGCTTGCATAGGCCGCCGCGCGCCGGGACACCAGCCTTTGCGCAATGTGGTCTCGCGGGTCATCCGGGCGCCTCCCGCATCATGGCGAGGCAGGCGTGGGCCGAGTTGCGGCGGCTCCGCCAGAATCCTCGGGCGAGCGCCTCCTCGAATCGCGCGGCGATAGCGCGCGCGGCGTTCGGATTGGCGTCGATGAGAAAATCCCGCACCGCAGGCGTGCCAAGGGTCGCCTCGAACAGAAGCTCGAAATGCTGGCTCGATACCGCATCGCTCAACACCGCGAGAGCATAGAGACGCTCGATAGTCCCGGCGATTTCGGCGGCGCCGCGATGGCCGTGACGCATCTGCCCGGCGATCCAGCGCGGATTGCTCGCGCGGGCCCGCACCACCCGGGCGACTTCTTGCGCCAAACTGCGCACTTTGATGGCCCCAGGGCGCGCTGTCTCGACATGATAGACGGGCGCATCGTTGCCGAGCATTTGCGCGGCGGCCGCAAAGCCACCTTCATGATCGACAATGGCGTCGGCGTCGAGAATGTCCTGCTCGTCCTGATCTTGAACATGAATGAGGGCTTCGGCGGCCGCGACACGCTCGGCGAAGGCCGCGGTCGCGACGCCTTCGCCTTGCGCCCCGCGATAGGCATGTGACGCGGTTGCGAGATAACGCGCGCCAAGCTCATGCCGGGGGAGGGATGAATCCGCATCAATCTCCCGCGTGAGCCCGACCCCGTAGGCGCCGGGCGCCGCGCCAAAAACCCGCAAAGGAATTGCGGGCGCGAGCCTGCGCACCGCCGCAAGCGGATTCACGTCGTCGTCTTCGTCGAGTTCGCTAACCGCCCGTACCGCCTGATCGTACAAGGCGATCTGGGCTGGAAAGACATCGCGGAAGAGCCCGGAGATCCGCAAGGTGACATCGACGCGTGGATGCGCCAGACGCGCGGATGGAACGATCTCGAAACCGGTGACTCTGGAGGACGCATTGTCCCAAAGCGGCGCGACGCCGATGAGCGCGAAAGCCTGGGCGAGATCGTCGCCACCGGTGCGCATGGTGGCGCTCGCCCAAAGATCCATGACAATGCTCTTCGGCCAGTCGCCGTGATCCTGGACATGGCGGTTCAATACCAACTCAGCCGCGCGTTGACCGATCTCCCAAGCGGTGCGCGTCGGCACCGCGCGCGGATCGATCCCGTAAAGATTGCGCCCCGTGGGGAGCACGTCGATGCGTCCGCGCGACGGCGCGCCGCCAGGCCCCGGCGCGACAAAGCGGCCATCGAGCGCGGCGAGGAGGGAAGCGCGTTCCGCTTCCCCGCAGCGATCGATCAGTTCGCTTACGGGCGCAGCCACATCGTCCCCTTTGCTCGCTTCGTCGCGCGCCGGTTGGAGGGTTTGGGCGAGCGCGGCCACGGTCGCATCTCGCAAGCCGGCCTCCGGCGATTGCCCGAAAACGTGCAAGCCATCGGCGATCCGCATGTCCTTCAATTCACAAAGCCAGGCATCGAGGTGGCGCAAGGCATCGGCTGGACCGGCACCGTCTTTCAGCCCGCTGTCCTGCAACAATCCTGTCTCATTCGCCCGCGCGAGGATCGCTTGCGCCAATAGCCTCGCGCGCCTGGGGTCGAGCGACTCGGCAATCGCATACTCATCGAATAAACTTTCGACTTCGAGCGCCACGCCATGGCTTCCCGCTTGCGTGAGAGGCGGCGTCAGATGGCCGATGGTGAGCGCGCAAATGCGCCGTTTGGCCTGCGCCGCCTCGCCCGGATTGTTGACGATAAATGGATAAATGACGGGCAGCGCTCCGAGCACTGCCTCGGGCGCGCAATCGTCCATGAGTGCCGCTGCCTTGCCGGGCAGCCATTCAAGCGTGCCATGGGTGCCGCAATGAATCATCGCATCGATCTTTTCATGCTGGCGGAGCCAAACATAGAAGGCGACGTAGGAATGGCACGGCGGCACCCCGGTATTGTGATAGTCCGCCTTGCGATTTGCGGCAATGCCGCGATCGGGCTGCAATGCGACGATCAAATTATTCGCGCGCACCACCGGAAACGCGAATGCGCCGTCGTCCGCCTCGGCTTCCGGACTGCCCCATCGCGCCCGCATCGATTGCACGAATGCCGGGGGCATGGCATCAAGGGCCAAGACATAATCGGCGAGTTTAAGACTCCCGGTCGTGGTCCCCTCTTCGAGGTGGCGCATCAATTCGTCAGTGCGCGGGAGCGGCCCGATGTCGTAGCCGGCCTCGCGCATCGCATTGGCAATCGAGGCGACGCTTTTCGCCGTGTCAAGGCCAACGGCATAGCCGCCACCGCCTTGCCTGCCCGGATAATCCGCAAGGACGCAGGCGATTTTGCGCGCGGCGCAGTGAGTCCTGCGCAATTTGACCCAGGCCGCGGCGAGGTCTGCGACAAAGTTTACGCGTGATGGCAAAGGTGCGTGGACGCGGGGCGTAAATTCAATGTCGGCGCGATGTCCGGCTTCCGCCTTGCAGGCAATCGCGCGGGTGATCAAACGACCGTCCATTTCCGGGAGAACCACATTCATGGCGAGATCGGCGGCGCCAAGGCCGCGCGGATTTGCCCGCCATTGCGCCTCCGTGGCACTGGTGAAAATCGCCTGCAACACCGGCGCGCCGGGCCCATCTAGAACGCCTCGTTCCGTATCGAGGCGGGCTGAGAAGCCTGTCGTAGTGATGATCACATCGGGTTTTTCGCGGGCGAGCGCGGGGCGGACCCAGGCGATCGCGCCCGCGTCCTTCAGACTCGTCACGAAGATCGCGGTCACGTCGAGCCCGCGCGCGGCTAGCGCGTCCGCGAGCGCGCAAACTGGCGCCGTGTCTTCCGCGGCCATGAACGACCGGTAGAAGACGATAAGCGCGTGGCCCTTGGCGCCATCGAGACTGCGGCAGCCTGCCTCGAAACGGCCCGCCGCCGCAATTGCGGCCAGGGCCGTGGGCTCCTGCCACGAGCGCGGGGTGCCCGCGCGGCTTTCGATGAAATCGAGAAGCGCCGCGATGTGTTCCGTCCCGCCGTGCTGGAACGCGGCATGGATATGGCGGAGATCAGCGCGGGGAACTGTCGAGGCGGCATCGAGGCGCGCGTCTTCCATCGCGTCGCCCGGCACGACGGCAAGCGCGAAGTCTTGCGCCCGAGCGGCGCGGAAAAATTCCTCGACGCCATACCGCCAATAGTCGAGCCCGCCGAGAAGACGGACGAGGACGAAGCGCGCTTGGCTCGCGGCCTTCTCGACATAGAGATCGACCGAATAAGGATGTTTGAGCGTGCCGAGGTTGGCGAGCCGCAGGCTCATGGCGCTCGCCTTGCGCCGCCCCGCGGCCGCCGCGACGAGGCTGAGATCGCTGTCGGAAAAGGAGAGAAACAAGATCCCGGCCGGGGTCTGGCCCAAATCGACGGCCGCGTCGGTTTCGTCGAGCGATCGCTGTTCCGTGCGCAGAAGATGCATGGCTCAGGATCCCTCGTGCGCGAGAAGCTGTGCGATCGACACTCTGTCGAGACCTTTTTCGCCGATAATCACGAGACGGCCGCGCCGCGGTTCGCCAGCACGCCACGGGCGGTCGAAACTCCTTTGCAAGCGATTGCCGACGCCTTGGACCAGAAGCCGGACCGGCTTGCCGCGCACCTCGACAAAACCTTTAATCCGCAACACATCGTGGCGGGTGGCGATGTCGGTCAGCTGGCGCAGCAAGGCATCGGGATCGTCGATTGCTCCGGTCTCGAAGACGGCGGTTTCGAAATCGTCGTGATCGTGCCCGGCCGGGCCATCATGGCGCGAGGGCCGCGCGGCAAGATCGTCTTCGGCCGCAGCAATGAGGCCAAGCAGGATCGCGGGGTCGATTTTTCCCTCGTGGGCGGGCACGATTTTCACCACCCGAGGGACGCGCGCCGCGATGTCCCGGGCGATGCGGCGCTGTTCGTCCAAATCGATGAGATCGGCCTTGTTAAGGACGATGAGATCGGCGCACAGCAGTTGATCCTCGAACACCTCGTCGAGCGGATTATCGTGGGCGATGGAAGGATCGGCGGCCCGCTGGCGCGCCAATCTAGCCGGATCGTCGGCGAAGCGCCCCTCCGCCACTGCCTTGCCATCGACAACCGCGATCACGCCATCGACGGTCAAGCGGGCGCGAATGGCCGGCCAATCGAAGGCCTTGACCAAGGGCTTTGGCAAGGCGAGGCCGGAGGTTTCGATGACGATGTGGTCGGGGAGAGGATCGAGCGCGAGAAGTTTCTCGATCGCGGGCAAAAAATCGTCGGCGACGGTGCAGCAGATGCAGCCATTCGCAAGCTCGATGATATTTCCGGCGCCGCAGGCGAGATCGCCGCAGCCGTCCAAAATTTCCGCATCGATGCCGATGTCGCCGAATTCGTTGATGACGAGGGCGAGGCGGCGGCCCTTCGCGCTTGCCAGAAGATGGCGGATAAGGGTCGTTTTCCCCGCGCCAAGAAAGCCGGTGACGATAGTTGCCGGGATTTTGGCCGGGATTATGGAAACGCGGTTCATGCGCGGCACCCGGTCCCTTGGCGCGTCGGCGGGTGCTTGATTGGCGCGCCGGACGAACCCGGGCTCCTTCGCCGGGGCGGCAAGCGCACCAGCATCGATAGAGGCCGGAGCACCCCGCCGGCCCTTGCTCGATCGAACGGCAGGTTTCCTGGCTCGCGGATCATCGCCTCGCGCCGCCTTCCCAGGACCAGGCTCGCCGGATCCCAGTGGCTTACCGGCGCAGGGCTACCCGCTGACAGTTGCGGGGGCAGCTGTGGCTTCAGGCGCTAGCTTGGAGGAAACCGGCGCCGTACCACATTCCCTTTTTACCCCTCGAAGCGAGGGACCGTTACGGGAATCACACTAGACCGAACGGCGGGCGTGTCAATCGGGGCGAATTGCGTTAGTGTCTCAGTTTGAAATTTGTTTTTCCGGTTCTCCCTTGAATCCTTAGCGCCAAGCATTACGTATAGTTTATGCTGCGATGTGGCGAAGCTCTACAGCGTGCGGCTACCATTCAGGAGACATGGCTCACATCCGCGACACAGCCCCGGTCATTTGCCGGGGCTTCCCTTGTGAGGTGCGTCATGCCAAAGGGTCCAAAAGCCGAGCGCCGTCACACCGATATGCGCCACCTTAACGGCCGCTCGCGCGGCCCCAATTTCCCATGCTATGCTTGGCGCAATGCAAGGGAAGCCGGGGATGATTTTCACCATAGAATTTTTCCGCATTAGACCGGGCGATGACGCACACGCTACGCTAGATCGGCTTTCGGTGATCGTTGATGATCTTGACGCCGCAAAGGTGAAGGCTAGATCGCTTTTCGAGACACTGGAGATGCCCCAGAAGCCGGACGGATTGCGCATCTTGGATGAGGGTGGATGTGAACTGTTTTTCTGGAACCAAGGGAAAGACGATGCCTAAAGGCCCCAAAGGCGAGCGATTGAACGCAGGCTCCGCATTCAAATTATAGCTTCTGGCGCTCAAAGGCAATCAAGGAGCGCTACGCGAAGATGTCGAACTCTTCGCAAACGAGCAGAAAACAAGGGGCTCCAGGGGCACGACGATCAGCCGACACGAAACGCGAGCACGTGATCACGTCAAGCGGTCCGGGGATCTTATCCACAGGCCCGCGCATCGGCAAAATGAGCACATTTAAGTGCGGATATGCGGCTCGTCGTGCAGAACGACATTCAACAATGAACTGTGCACTTCGATGCTGCCGTTGTAGTCAATGAAGCCCAGTTTTCGAAATTTGTTCATGAAGAAATTCACCCGGGACCGGGTCGTGCCGATCATATCCGCAAGTGTCTCCTGGCTGATTTTCGCGGCAATCGGCTCCGGTTTCTCTTCTTTGCCAAAGTTCGCCATTAGCAGGAGCAGCCGGGCCAGCCGTTTCTCACTCGAATTGAACAGCTGATCGACGAGGTCTGCCTCGACGCGGATGGTCCGCGCCAGAAGATGGGCGATGAACATCCCGGCGAACGCTGGTTCCCGATGGATCACACGGACAATCGCCGCTTTTTCCAGTCGGACGATGACGGCGTCCGTCATCGCCGCGACCGTCGCTATGCGCCGCGCCTGCCCGGCAAGACAACCTTCCCCGAAGAATTGGTTCGTTCCAAGAATTGCGACGACGGCTTCCTTGCCTTGCTCCGAAACGACGGTGACCTTCACCTCGCCACTCTCGATGTAGAAGACCGCATCCGCGGGGTCTCCCTGGGCAAAGACGATCTCGTCCTTGCGGTACTCCCCAATGCTGCGGCCCTCGCCAACCTTGGCGAGAAAAGCTTTCGGATCGAATGACGGTTGACGTTTAATCGCCATGGCACCGCCTTCCGCGAGTCCCTAACGAGTGCACCTTCTTTGTGGCATACACCACATATTTCCTCGCAGTCAATGTGTGCAATTTTGATCACATCATCGCTCATCAGTCTGCTACTTGTGCTTTGCGGCCAAAACGTAAATGTGGGAATGTAACATAAGGGGAATGTAAGAAAAATGCCGCCTTTTTCCTATGAAATGCTTGAAATGGCTCATCTCGCCCTGGCTCCGGCGCGGGCCGCTTCCGATGCCGCGCGGACATGGCTAGAGAGCCCCATCAATCCGCTCTCCTATACCGCCGCTGGCCGGAACCTTGTTGCCTCGGCGAAAATTTTCGAACGGTTGACCAGGCGTTACCAGAAGCCCGCGTTCGACCTCGCCACGACGGTCGTTGAGGGCAAAATTGTTCCTATCATCGAGCTGGTGGTTTGGGAGCGTCCATTTTGCAAGCTCCTCCATTTTGAAAAGCAGTTTGACGCTAACGCTTCCGAGCCGCGGCAAAAGCTTTTGATTGTCGCACCCCTGTCGGGCCATCACGCGACCCTGCTGCGCGGCACGGTCGAAGCTTTCCTTCCTTTCTACGACGTCTACATCACGGATTGGGTCGATGCCCGGACAGTTCCTCTTTCGTGTGGCCGGTTCGACCTTGACGATTACATCGACTATCTCATTGCGATCTGCGAGACTCTGAGCCAGGAGCATGAGGGCGACATAGTGCATTCGATCGGGGTCTGCCAACCGGCGGTTCCGCTGATCGCCGCCATTGCCCTTATGGAGGCGCGGGAAAGCCCGCACGTTCCGGCTTCGATGACCCTGATCGGCGGCCCGATCGACACGCGGCGAAGCCCAACCAAGGTCAATCTTCTAGCGCGGGAGCGTGGCAGCGCATGGTTCGCGCAAAATTGCATCTGCGTCGTTCCCTATGGGTATCCCGGGGCGGGACGGGAGGTTTACCCTGGCTTTCTGCAACTCACGGGCTTCATGGCGATGAATATCGATCGCCACATCATGGCGAATTTGGAGTTTTTTGATCATCTTGTCAGCGGCGACGGCGATTCCGCAAGAAAACACAGTGAATTTTATGACGAATATCGTTCCGTCATGGACCTTCCCGCGGAATTTTACTTACAGACGGTCGATACCGTCTTTGTCAAACACGCGCTGCCGAAAGGCGAGATGAAACATCGCGGCGCGCCGGTGGATCTTTCCGCCATTCACCGCGTGGGGCTGCTCACCGTCGAAGGCGAGAACGACGACATCTCGGGGATTGGCCAGACCCTCGCCGCGCATGACCTCTGCGCCAGCATTCCGCGATCGATGAAGGCGAACTATCTGCAGCACAAGGTCGGTCACTTCGGCGTGTTCAACGGCTCCCGCTTCCGGAACGAGGTCGTGCCCCGCGTCCGGGAATTCCATGCCTCGTTAAGGCCGCCAGGGAGAGTCCTCAAGCTGGTAGAGAACAGCTGAGAATGCGGGACCCAGTGGTCGCCTGAGTTTAAGCGAAGCCGCGAACCCTTCCCGATCAATTGAGTCGATTTGATCGGGGAATGCTCTGCGCGCGTACCCAACGCGCAGATCGAACGAAGCCTATTACTTCGCGCCTTGCATGCCTTGCATCGCGGCGATCGCCTGTTCAGCCGGCTTGAAGGCTGCCTTGGCGAGGCTGGAATGGAGCTCGCCCATTCTAGTCGCCTGCGCAACGAAGGCGGCGTACGACGTCTTGGCATATTCCGACTGGATTTGAATGACGGTGTCGAACGACTTGGCGCCTAGCAGTTTTTCGCCGAAAGCCAGGCGGCTTTCCACTGACTTTTTCGTATAGTCAGCCCCTTCGGCGAAAATATCCTGAAGGATCGTCGTAAAGGAACCAAGGTCAACCCCGTTGAGTAGTCCGTTTCCTACGTTTTGTATACTGTCACCGTCTTTAGTCATTTCATCTCCTCCGGATTTAGTTCTATCACGTCTAGCAACGTCATGCACAACTTCAGCAACGTCATGTCATTAAATCGAACCATATGCTTTAGCGACGCTCTGTGGCATACACCACAGACAGCTAAAATTGACACATTCTTTGGGATCGCTGAGTTCTTAACTTATCGTAATGCACAATTTACGCTAAAAGTCAATGTTTTATTTTCATGCAGCAAGGTCAAGTTCGCGATACGGCGGCAGCGGTGACGAAAAGGGGCAGATCACGCCCTGAGTCCAAGCGAAGCCGCGACTCCGGTGCAGGAAAATGCACCATCATCTTTCGGTAGTGTCTCAGACCCTGTTTCAAAAGCTTCACGGAACCCAAGCCCTCACCCTGAGGAAGCCCGAAGGGCTGTCTCGAAGGGCGAGGGCGCCTCGGGAGGCACGCGGCACATCCTTCGAGACGCCCACTTCGTGGGCTCCTCAGGATGAGGGCGAGACTTTTGAAACAGGCTGTCAGTTTGAAACTTACGTCGCGCCCCATTGACTTCCTTAACGCCAAGCATCATTCAACGCGCATGTCGCGATGTGGCGAAACTCTACAGCGTGCGGCTACCATTCAGGAGACATGGCTCACATCCGACACAGCCCCGGTCATTTGCCGGGGCTTCCCATGATTTAACCTTATCCCTTGATTTTGCCGCAGGCTGCCCTCCGCGAGGCGTGCGATTTTTCAACGATCAAGCTCTAGCGACTCACCCGGCCTCCCGGTACTCTGCGGCCATGCCGAGTCTTCCGCGAAACATCGCGCCCCGCGTTTCCGCTATCGCCCATCTCGATGTGTCTCATGCAGGCGAGACCTATCGAATCAATTTGCGGCGAATGGCCGCCGCACGCCGCTTCACCTTGCGGGTCCGGGCGGCGACACAGGACGTTGTTTTGACGATGCCGGCGCGGGCGAGCCTCAGCGAGGCCAAGTCCTTTGCTGGTCGGCACGCGGCCTGGATCGGCGCAAAATTGCGCCGGTTACCGGAAACGATTCCCTTCGAGCCGGGAGCGTTCGTTCCCTTGCGCGGAACCTTGCATGAGATTACCCATTGCCCCGCGAAGCGCGGGAGAGTCTGGATCGAAGAAAGCGCGCCGAGTCGGGGGAGCGACGCCGGACCCTTGCTTTGCGTGAGCGCCGGGGCGCCGTTCGTGCCCCGCCGGGTGCGCGACTTTCTCGTCAAGGAGGCCCGGCGGGATATTGCGGCCGCCGTCGCGAGCCACACCAAGAAACTGGGGGTCGGCCCGCGCAAGATCACCTTGCGGGATACGACGAGCCGGTGGGGATCTTGCTCCACGTCGGGCTCACTCAGCTTTTCCTGGCGCCTGATCATGGCGCCGCGTTTCGTCCTTGATTATCTCGCGGCGCATGAAGTTGCGCATCTCTTGCATATGAACCATTCCGCCACGTTCTGGGCCGCGGTCGGGCGCCTGACGGCCGATACGGAGCGCGCGGAAGCCTGGCTCAAGGCGCATGGATCCGGCCTGCTGCGCTTCGGGGCGGACCAGGCTTAGGGTAGGCAGGCAACAATCGCTTCGCTTACCTTGCTTGGTTTGAGCGAGCGAGCGATCGTATCATTCCACGCGTGCTCGGGCACACCCAAACCGGCGGCATTGGCACGTCGCGCGCCTGCCAACGTCGATCTTGTCGGCATCGACGCGGACCTCTCCCCTCGCCCAAACCACACGGCAAATTCGCGCATTAACCGGAATCGGCGCGGAGTTGCAGGACAAGTTAGCGGCAGCCGCTTTGAATTGGCCGGAGGCCGGGCTACAACTCCCGGGCCGAGATAGGATTTCCCATGTCGATGATCGGTTCGATTCGCAGGCAGCTCACCCCCATCCATCCGGAGGGCTATATTTGGATCGCGGGCTTTGCCCTCGCCACCGTTATCCTCGGCTCGCTCTTTGCCTCACTCTTCTGGATTGGTGCGATCGCGACCGCCTGGTGCACCTATTTCTTCCGCGACCCGGTCCGCCTCACCCCGCTTGATGAAAATCTGGTGATCTCGCCCGCCGACGGCGTCGTTTCCTCGGTTGGATATTTCGCGCCGCCGCCGGAACTTGGCCTTGGGCCCGAACCGATGCAGCGGGTTTCGATTTTCATGTCGGTATTCGACTGCCATGTGAATCGCGCGCCTGTCGCCGGCCGAGTGACGAAGGTCGCCTATAGGCCAGGCCTTTTCGTTAATGCCGACCTCGACAAGGCGAGCGAAAACAACGAGCGCAATGGCCTCGTCATTGAAGCTGGCGGCGGCCGTTTCGGCGTTGTGCAGATCGCCGGATTTGTCGCGCGGCGCATTGTCTGTTTTGTGCGCCAGGGCGAGGTTATCGGCGCGGGCGACCGGTTCGGCCTGATCCGCTTTGGCTCACGCGTCGATGTCTATATGCCCGGCGCGGCGAAACCCTTGGTGACAATGGGATCCAAGGCGGTCGCGGGCGAGACGGCGCTCGCCGAACTTCGCGCGAACGCGCCGCGCCGGAATTTCAAATCCGGGTGAACACGAATTAAGTCCAAGCTCGGCCAGGGGCGGCGTCTTGCCGGGGCATGTCCGAAACGGTTGACGCGACATCGCGCCCGCCGCGCCGGTGTGCGGTGCGTTGCAAGCCCGCGTCAAGCTCGCGGGGCGGCGAAGAAGTCTGCGAGCCGCGCGCCGCCGGATAAGTCCGCCTGCGCCGGGATAACGCAATGGCGCCCAATCGTGACGTTTGCCGCGATGCGAACGAGATTGCCGATCCGCGTTTCCTCCCCGATGACCGTGTCGCCCACGGCGCCGCGATCAATCGTCGCATTGGCGCCGATCTCGACCCCGTCCTGAATGATGACCCGGCCAATCCCCGGCGCCCAGGGAAGTCCGCGCGGGCCGAGGGCATTTCCGGCACGGCCGAAACCGACGCTTGGCTGACCGATGCGGACCCCCGGATGCAAGCTGACCCTATCGCCGATCAGCGCGTGCGCAATCGTTGCCTGCGGCCCGATCACGCAATCGCGGCCGATGCGGACATCCGAACCGATGACGCTGTTCGCGCCAACAATCGAACCGGAACCGATTTCCGCGCGGGGTCCGATGACCACCCCCGGATCGACAATCACGTCTAGTTCGAGACGCGCCTCGGGATGGACCGAAGCGCCTGGATTGATCCCCGCCGCACCAAACAAGGATTTTGGCCGGATCGCCTGCGGAAACAGCCGCCGCATGGCGAGCGCGACGCCGCGAGAGGGCTCATCGATCACCAGCGCCAAAGTCGACTTTGGCACGCGTGGCGCGTCACCCGGCGTGACGAAGCAGGCGGTGGCGCGGCTCGTTTCCAGAAGCATGACGTTTTCGGGAGAATCGAGAAAGGTGAGTTCGCCCGGCTCCGCAACGTCGAGCGGCGCCACCCCGCTGACGATGGCCGTGAGATCTGCGCCTTCAATGACCGCCGCGCCGGTGCAGGCAACAATATCGGCGAGCGATGTCCTGGCCGCGCGCGGGAAAAACACTGGTTCGCTCATGCGCGCCTCTCCACGCTGGCCGTGCCCAGGTGCCGTAAGGGAAGATTTGGCATTGCGCGCGGCCGCCGGCCACAGCGAGCGCCGCGAATATCCGGCCGGACAGGCGCTATATCAGAAGGTCGTGCCGCCGGTGAAGCGGAAGAACTGAGTCTGATCGAACTGGTTCTTGGTGATAACCTTGGCGAAGTCGAAGCGGATCGGCCCCAGCGGCGACGACCAGATGATCGACCCGCCAGCGGAGGTCCGCAGCTGCGACGTGTTGCCTCCCACGGTGATGCAATTGCTTTGCGTGAAAAGCGGCGGGACGTCGTTTGCGGTGCACACGCCATTCGTACTGAAATTGGTGCGTCCGGTAAATCCGAACAACGTGCCGGCGTCGGCAAAGATGGCGCCCTTCAGGCCGAGGTCCCTCGGCAGACCGTAGAGCGGGAACTGCACTTCAAGGCTGCCGCCGAAATATTTGGTTCCGCCGAGCGGGTTGCCCTGCGGGTCGCCCGACCCCACGTCGCGCGGGCCGATGCCAAACGGAGCAAACCCGCGCACCAGGGTTGGCCCGAGATTGAAATTGTCGACGATGCGCAATTGGCTCCCGCCAAAGGCCGCCAGATCGCCGCCTTGCAGATGCACGAGCCCGACGATCTGATCGTATATGTCGTGATAATAACGGAGATCGGCGGTGGTGCGCACGAAGCGCTCATCGCCGCCCGCGCCCGCGACGTCCTGGCGAAGCTCGGCGAAGAAGCCGCCGGTCGGATTTTTGTTGTTGTCAAGCGAGCTATAGCCAAGGGTATATCCGAAACTCGAGGTTACGAAGGGGCCCCGCGCTTCCTTGAGCGCCAAGGAGGCCTCGCCATTCGTCAAGCAGTTGAAAAAGAAACTGGGCTCACCTACGCCCGTCGCCCCCCCCACGACCGGCGTGACACCATTAATCGGATTGTTGCAATCGTCGAAGGGACGCCCTGAATTGTTAGGAATGGAGATGTCCGTGCGGTAAATCGAGTAGCGTGGCGAGAACGTCAGTTCCTCCGTCACGGGCAAGCCAAGGCGCAAGGTCGCTCCGGTAACGAAGTTATCGTAAAATGCAAATTGAAAGGCGTCGGTTTTCTTCGCGTAAATATCAAAGCCGGCAGCGAGCCGGTCGCCGAGGAAATAGGGTTCGGTGAAATTGAATTCGACGCCCCGGCTAAATTGCCCCTCGGAGACCGCAAGCCGGACATATTGGCCGCGACCCATGAAATTGGTTTCGGTCACCGAGACCTCGGCAATGAATCCCTCGCTGGTCGAGTAACCGCCGGAGAGCGACAGCGAGCCGGTGGGCTGATCCTCGACATCGACCACCACGATCACCCGGTCGGACGTCGAACCCGGCTCGTTGGTGATCTTCACCTTCTTGAAATAGCCGAGATTGTTGAGCCTCCGTTCGGCCCGGTCGATGAGGACGCGATTATAGGCGTCACCTTCGCCGATTTCGAATTCACGCCGGATCACATAGTCGCGCGTTCTGGTGTTGCCGCGCACGACAATCCGCTCGATATAAACACGCGGCCCTTCGTCGAGGACAAAGGCGATGGTCACGGTACGCGTCGCTGGATCGCGGTCGCCGCGCGGATGCACCTGCGTGAACGGGTAGCCGTGCTTGCCAACCTCCTTGGTCAGCGCATCGACGGTCCTTTGAACCTGGTCGCCATCATAGACGTCTCCGGCCGAAAGTCGCAGCAGCGGGCGCAGCGAAGCTCCGTCGACGTCCGGCAAATGCGATTCCACATTAACAGCAGCGACCGTGTATTGCACCCCCTCCTCGACGGTGATCGTGACGATATAGCCGCCTTGCGCCGGGTCGAATTGGGCGTCGGAGCCCACGACATGAAAATCGGCATAGCCGTTCTTCAGATAGAAGCGGCGGATAAGCTCGAGATCCGACGCGATCCGATCCGGATCGTAGACGTCCGAAGTCTTGAAAAACGAGAGGAAATTCATCTCCGTCGTCTGCATGAGATCGCGCAGCTTGCCGGAGGAATAGACGTTGTTGCCGACAAAATTGATCGTCTTGACGCCGGTCTTTTCGCCTTCGTCAACGGCGAAGACGACATCGACCCGGCCGTTAGGCAGATCGACGGTCCGCGCCGTGACCTTGGCCGCCGCGCGGCCGGAACGTCGATAAACATCCTTGATGCGCTCGATATCGGCATCGACCATGGCCTGACTATAAGGCCCCCGCGATTTCGAGTGGACCTCGGCCGTAAGCGTCTCGGTTTTGACCTTGCTGTTGCCCTCGAAGGCGACACGATTGATGACGATGTTCTCGGTTACGCTGATGACGACCCGCCCGCCTACCCGGCTCACCTTGATGCTGGAAAACAATCCGGTGGCGTAGAGATCCTTGACGCCCTTATTGATCGAAGCCTGATCCGAGCCGCTGAAATACGCGGCAATCGTTTCGCTATCGACGCGCTTGTTGCCTTGCACCGTGACGTTTTCCGCGAAAGCGGCGAAACTGCCGGCGCAGAGCCAAGCCAACGCGACGATCGCAACCGCGAACCGGCCGTGAAATATACGCACAAATCGCATTGTAAGATCGGCCCCTACATCCACGAACGCTTACTCCATACCCGACGCTAGCTGGTTGATACGACTTGTTGTAATGGAATGGGCAAGGCTTCCTCCGGTAGCCGCCAAGCGTGGTTTTTACAAGGCTTGGGGTGCCCCGCAAGTCAAGTTTCGTTGCATTGTAGCGATTTCGCGGGCGCGTGGCAGACAAGACACGCATCGCGGTGAGCAATCGCTTAAGGAACAGGGTTAACCCTTTGCTTCTATTTGGATAAAGACAGTGTTCGAAGCAAAGGTCGCCGGTCCTATCCGCCCGCGGTGGATCGTCCCAAATGCATCCATTGACCGATCAGGCGCAGGATGTCGTTGTAGGTGGCGAAGACCATCAAGCTTGTCACTAGCATGAGACCGACCTTGAAGCCGAACTGCTGCAGCCTGTCGTTCATGGCTTTGCCGCGAACCGCCTCCACCGCATAATAGAGGAGATGGCCGCCATCGAGGAGCGGAATCGGGAAGAGGTTCAGCAATCCGACCGAAATCGACAGAATCGCGGCAAGGTTGAGCAACGCCGCAAGGCCGATCTTGGCCATCGCCCCTGACACCTCGGCGATCCGGATCGGTCCAGACAATTGATCGGTGGATTCCTGGCCGGCCGCCAAGCCTTTGAGATAGCTGCCAGTGCGTGCCACGATATACCAGGTCTCCGACCCAGCGAGCTTAACCGAGTCAACAAAACCATAGTTCTGAATATGCCAATTTTCCGGCTTGCTTTTGGATTGGACGCCAAGGACTCCGACACGCGTGGTGCCGAACGGGGTTACCACGTCACGCCGTCGCGGCGTCGCGACGAGTTGCACCAATTTGCCGCCGCGATCGACGCGGAAAATCAGCTCTGTGTCGCTGGCGGTCTGCACCACGCGCTGCATGTCCTCGAAACTATCGACCTTGATCCCATCGATCGAAATGATCCGATCGCTCAGCTGAAACCCGGCCGCCTCGGCGGCGCTTCCGGCGGTGATGCCATCCACCATGGGCAGCAGGATGGCGCGCCCGTTCACATAAAAAATGCCGGTGAAAATGACGATCGCCAGGAGAAAATTGGCGAGCGGGCCCGCGGCGACGATCGCCGCCCGCTTCCAAACGTTCTGGGCAACGAAACTTACCGCCCGCTCGCTCAGCGGCATGGCCGCGAGGGCGGCTTCATCCGTCATCGAGGCGCCATTCGCGTCGCCGTGGAATTTGACATAGCCACCGAGCGGAAAAGCCGCAACCCGCCAGTGGGTTCCATAGCGGTCGTTAAAGCCGAAAAGTTCCGGTCCGAAGCCAAGCGAGAAGGTGTCGACCTTAACCCCACACCAACGGCCCAGCACGAAATGGCCGAGCTCGTGAAAGAAAATCACCAAGCTCAAGACGAATAGGAAAGGCAATATATATCCGGCGAGCGCCCATAAATGCGTGAGGATTGACATTTGAACTCCTAGCTTATCTTAACAAAGCTTTTGGCACTGCTTCGAAGACTTCGACCTGTTGCGACGAGATCATCCAGCAACCAAACATATAGAGAACCGGTAAACATACAGAAAACCCGGTCTTGCGGTTGCGGCGGTCCCGGCTTCGCCGAACCTGATCACAAGCAAATCGCACGCGAAACGCGCACGCCCTTTGCGCGATTACCTTGAACCAAGCCGCGATGGCGCCGGTAATCCTATTTTCTTAGGCAACACGATAACTTGATGAGACCAACGGTTACGAGCAACGACCAATTGGGCCGGCTTTGACACATAGCATTTAGTGTGCCATCGAGAAATTCGCACGATATCATTCCTAATTCTTTGTTCATGTTCAAAAGTGGACAGTTCGAGGTAACCCGGGGAAATTTACCCCGCATCGCCCCGATGTATTGTCACGAAACCGCTTTCTTCACATCCCCTGTTCAGGGGATGCGGTGACATTTAAGCGCGAGATTAGCTGTCCTTTCAAAAATTGGCGGCTGGCCGCCAGCATGGCCACAATCCATGCCTCAAAGCACCCCGGTGCGCGACGCTGTTTGCCGGGTGAGAACAAACCGCGATCTTTCGCGCACGGCACGGTCCATTGCAAGCGCATCGGCAACCGATTCCGGCTCATGCGCGACCCCGTCGGCGAGCGCCGAATCGCAAGCTTGTTCCACCATTTGGGCAATCTCGTGAAACGAAATCAGCCGGTTTAAGAATGCCTCGACCGCGATTTCATTGGCGGCATTCAAGACTGTTGGAAGGCCCCGCCCCGTGCGCAAGGCGTCGTTGGCCACGCGCAAGGCAGGGAAGCGGTCGAAATCCGGACGCTCGAAGGTTAGCCGGCCAACGGTTGTCAAGTCAAGCCGGCGCGCGGCGGTCGCGCTTCGCTTCGGATAGGAGAGACAATGGGCGATCGGAACCTTCATGTCGGGCGCGGCAAGTCCGGCCGTGACCGAGCCGTCGGTGAAGGCGACGAGACCATGCAGCACCGACTGCGCATGCACGATGACGTCGAGCCGCGCCGCCTCGATCCCGAAAAGATAATGCGCCTCGATCACCTCCAGGCCTTTGTTCATGAGCCCGGCGGAGTCCACGGTGATTTTTGGCCCCATCGACCAATTCGGATGGGACAATGCCTGTTCGGGTGTCGCCATGGCAATGGCCGCGCTTGGCCAAGTCCAAAACGGTCCGCCCGAGGCGGTCAGCGTGATCATCTCGATCGTATCGAGGCTTGCTTCGCCCATGGCCTGAAAAATCGCGTTATGCTCGCTGTCGACGGGAAGCAGCCTGGCGCCAGAAGCGGCGGCTTGGCGCATGAAGGGAGCGCCGGCACAAACCAGACATTCTTTGTTGGCGAGCGCTATGGTGCGTCCGGCGGAAAGCGCCGCGAAGGTCGGCTTGACCCCGGCGGTTCCCGCGATCGCTCCCATCACGATGTCGGCCGGACGGAGCGCCGCTTCGACGACCGCCGCCTCGCCCGCCGCAGGCTCGATCGAGGTGCCGGCCAGGGCTTCTTTTAATTGGACATACCCGCAAGGGTCGGCGAGGGCGGCGAATTTCGCGCCGAGCTCGCGGGCGAGCCTTGCCAAGGCTTGCGGATCCCGCCCGCCGGCAACGGCCTCGACCCGGAAAGCGCCACCCGCGCCGGCAATGATTTCGGCGGTCGATTTGCCGATCGATCCGGTCGCGCCGAGAATGACCACGCTGCGGACTTCGCGTTCCGCCTCGGGTCTTGGCCGCGATCGCATGACTTTCTCCATGCCGGCTCCTCAATTCAATCAAAGAGCATGTTTGCGCGAGGCGAGGCAAAGGTTCACGCTTAAAACGCGCCAAGAAGATGCGGACTAACCTAAAACCATTCGAACAAGCCCGCGGCGATTGAATCGAGGCCTCGCGCACTTCCAAAAAAGGCGGCGAAAGCGGCGGCGGCGATAAATCCATCGAGCCGGTCCATGAACCCGCCATGGCCCGGAATCAAGCGGCTCGAATCCTTCACGCCGAAATATCTTTTGACCCAGGATTCGAAGATGTCGCCGCCTTGCGAGACTGCACCGGCGGCAAGGCCGAGCGCGAAAAGGGGCAGGGCCCGCCACGGATCACCAAGGCCATAAGCGCCGGTCACGGCGCCGAGAAGCGCGCCGGCGAGTACCCCAGTGAGCGTGCCGGACCAGGTTTTCGAGGGCGAAATTTTTGGCCAGAGCTTGGCGCCGCCGATTAGGCGGCCGCCGAAATAGGCGAAAATATCGGTGCCCCAGACGGTCGCGAACAGCCACACGATCGATCTTGCCCCATACTCCGCCGAGCCATCCAAGGCGGCGGCGGAAACGAGCAGTAAACCCGCATAGACGATCCCGGCAAAAGCCCAAATCCTCCGCCCTCGGCCCGCGGCGAGAGCGAGGGCAAGCCCGCAACCGCCAAGGATGGCGCAGGCGGCGCCGAACCATGCCTTGCCGGCAAAATAAGCGCTAACAACGAGCCCCAGGGCAACAAGAAAAAAGCGGAGGCGAGGGTTTGGCGCCGCGATCAGATTTTGCCATTCGCAGCCGACCGCCAAGGCGGCGCCGAGCCAGATCAGATCGAAAACGAGGCCGCCTCGCCAGACGGAGACAACGGCCGCCGCCATCAACACAATCGCCGAGAGAACGCGCGGCAGAAGATCGGCCAAGCGATGCCGCCCGGAGAAATTGGGCGCCGGAGGGTTCTTGCCCGGCGAATCGGCGGCATCGTTCTTCAACATCGGGCGCAGCACACAACTCGGGACATAAATCATGTTTTCGCCGCACCGGCCAGCAACTTATCCTTCCGGGATTGCCCCGTCACGCCGCCGAATCGCCGTTCGCGCGCCGAAAATTCCGCCAAGGCTGCCGAAAAAGCCCGCCGGTCGAAGTCCGGCCAGTGCATCGGTAGGAAAACGAATTCGGAATAGGCCGATTGCCACATCAGAAAATTCGACAGGCGCTGTTCGCCAGACGTGCGGATGATGAGATCGGGATCGGGAATGCCCGCCGTGTCGAGATGGCGGGCGAACAGCGCCTCGTCGATTTCGGATGCCTTGATGAGGCCCGCCGCCACCTTTTCCGCCAAAGCCCGCGCCGCCGCGGCAATCTCCTGGCGGCTTCCGTAGTTGAAGGCAACGATCAAGGTAAGACGGGAATTTGCCTTTGTCCGGTCCTCCGCCTCGTCGAGCAAAGCCTGAATGTCGGCATTCAGATTGGCGCGCGCCC
>JBOHJQ010000052.1:0-24495 GCA_050728655.1 Methylocella sp. | reverse complement strand
GCCCGAACCGTTGCGTTTGCTGGCGCTCCCGCAATAGAAGCTTGGAAGTTCATTGCGTCGCGACGAGATAAGCGATAGTGAAGCAAGCCACCGCCTGAAACGTCGGCCGCGCTTTCAGCTGTTCTTAAGTTTAGAACCGCCCGGCCGGGGCATCCAAGGTTCGTGCCGTGATCTTCGTCCGCGCGGAAAGCCAGTGAATTTGAGCGGCTGTTCCAGTTGCAAAGCGAAGGCTCGCCCGGCAAAGCGCGGCGAGGGTTCCATGCCGCGCCGTCTCGATCACAGCCCGTTTTTGGGAACACAATGACATTCAGCAAACTCGGTCTCAGCGAGAAGGTTCTCCAAGCCGTCGAGGCCTCTGGGTACCTCACCCCGACTCCCATTCAAGCGGAAGCGATTCCTCAGGTGCTCGCCGGACGCGACGTGCTCGGCATAGCCCAGACAGGAACCGGCAAGACCGCGGCCTTTACGCTTCCGATGTTGTCGCGGCTGGAAAAAGGCCGCGCCCGGGCCCGAATGCCGCGCACGCTGATCTTGGAGCCGACCCGCGAGCTCGCCGCGCAGGTCGAGGAAAGTTTCGTCCGGTACGGCGCCAACCATAAGCTCAATGTCGCGCTTTTGATCGGCGGCGTTTCCTTCGGCGATCAGGAAACCAAGATCATGCGGGGCGCCGACGTTCTGATCGCGACGCCTGGCCGGCTTTTGGATTTCTCCGAGCGCGGCAAGCTGCTTCTGACAGGAATCGAAATTCTCGTCATCGACGAAGCCGACCGGATGCTCGACATGGGCTTCATCCCGGACATCGAGCGTATCTGCAAGCTGGTGCCTTTCACCCGCCAGACCCTGTTCTTTTCGGCGACCATGCCGCCGGAGATCACCAGGCTCACCGAGGCTTTTCTCCATAATCCAGTGCGCATCGAGGTGACTCGCGCCGCCTCCACGTTGATCACCACATCGCAAGGTCTGGTTGCTTCGACAAGCGGCCCGGCCAAGCGCGAAACCTTGCGCCGCTTGATCCGCGGCGCCGCGGGTTTCAAGAACGCGATCATTTTTTGCAATCGCAAGCGGGACGTGGCGATCCTCCACAAATCCCTGCAAAAGCATGGCTTCAATGCCGGCGTCTTGCACGGCGACATGGATCAGCGCGCCCGCATGGTTTCGCTCGATGCGTTCAAGACCGGCAGCGTCGACCTGATCGTCTGCTCGGACGTCGCGGCGCGCGGCCTCGATATTCCAGACGTGAGCCATGTGTTCAATTTCGATGTCCCAACCCATGCCGAGGATTACGTTCATCGCATTGGCCGCACCGGACGCGCGGGCAAAACCGGCGTCGCGCTCTCGATCGTCACCCCCGCCGACCAAAAATACATTTTCGAAATCCAACGGCTGATCGCCCGGAAAATCGATTGGCTCGCGGGCGAAAGCCTCGCCAATCTCCCAGCGGACAGCGAAACCAGCCAACGAGCGCCGCGTGCCGCGCGATCGCGGCGAAGTTCGCCGCCCGGCGGCGGCGCGCGTGCCCGCGCTAGCCCTTCCAGGCCGCCGGATATTGCTGCACCCGCCACCGCCAAGCCAAGCGGTTCGCGGCGGGACGATCGTCCGTTCGGCGAGGCTGGGCGGAAACCGGCCGCCGTGGGGTCCAGCACACCCGAGCGGAGGCGCCATAACGACGCCGATTCACCGGTTGTTGGCATGGGGGACCATACGCCGATGTTTCTGCTCCGGCCTGCCAAGGTCAAGCCGGTACAAGCGCCCGAGGATAGTGACGATCCGGGCAAGAACACGCGAATGAGATAAAGTGCGAAAGGCTTAAACGGACTTTTCCCGGGCATCGCTCGCCGGCGCGATCGAAACCGATTCGCCGCAGCCGCACGCCCCCGTTTGGTTCGGGTTCTGAAAGGTGAAACTCGCCTGCAAGATGCTGGTCTCGAAATCGAGCTTGGTGCCTAGCAGAAACATCAGATCCTTCGGCGCGATCAGGATTTTCACACCCTGGTCCTCGATGATTTCATCGGCGGGCCGGACTTCATCGGCGAGGTCCATGGTATAGGTCATCCCCGCGCAGCCACCCTTCTTGACCCCGACCCGCAACCCTGCGATCGGCCGTCCGGCGGCCTCGATGAGCGTTCGCGCGCGCGCGGCGGCGGCCTCCGTTAATGACAAGACCGCGAATTGCGGGTTCACCATGAAATCCTCCGAGCCCGCAAAAATCGCCGGCCTCCCTTATATAGCATCCCTCGCGTCGATTTTCAGCGCCGCCGCGAAGAAGCCTCCGCCTTCCATCGCGGGGACGAATGCCGCGCAAGCTCGCATGACGGCGCAGCGTCTCCGTCCTCATCCTGCGCGATCTTACCATCTTCCGTTGGGTTTTTGTATGTAGGCCGGGTTAGGTAATTTTGCCTACTAGTGGTATGCTCCCGGCCAGATTTTTCAACTTTCGAAGTGGAGATCGCCATCCTGTTGCGACGCGGGGGCGTCCACCTCTGCGCCACCACCGCTGTCGGGCGCATTCTCGCAAAGCTCGCCCTGCGCGCACCGCCATTCTCGCGCATTGGGGATCGAAAACAAGCTCGATTTGGGGCTCGACGTCGTCTTCGACGAGGATCGTTCACGCGCCAGGAAAGGTAATGCTCCGCTCAATCTTGCGGTCCTGCGCCGCATCGCCCTCACCATCGTCCGCTCAACCCGCGAAAAAGCCTCCGTCCGGGCAAAATCAAACGCGCCGGATGCGACAACGGATTCTTTGAAAATCTTCTCGCCCAAATGCGAAAGCCCTGCCGGGCCCGGACATGACATTGACGGGCACACCGGAAAACAGCTATAACTGCAGCGATGTGAAACCGCAGTTCGACGCAGGACGCGGGAGCAACATGCGGCGAGCAGGGATCGCTCGGCCGGGCGCGTTTCACCCTCATGTCCTCCGAAAGCCGTTCGAGCTGGGATCGCCGATACGCTATTCTTTTGAACAAACGGATTTAAATTTAGTCACACTTATGACCTTGGTGGGGGTGAGAGTGATGTTAGGGACAGGCCTGCGGTATTTTTTGAGGCACCCAATTCAGACCGTAGCTGCTGTCACCTCTGATCCACTTGAAGCATTAACGATGCTCCACGAAATACACACAGCACGCCGCGAGGGGAAGGTACCTCCTGATTTTTACGAAGCTGAGGAGGGCTGGGAACACCGGCTACATGATCTGCTTGGCGCCCCTTGGCCGTGCGAGGCGATTTCAGAGTTCTGGGCCTTGTGGCCCGAAGTGATAGGAGAACTGCAAGCCAGGGGAATTCGGGTCGGGCCGATGAGCTTCAAGACCTGGAATGATGGCGATGCTGGACTGGTGCGAGCGATTTGGTGTCTGACTCGTCATCTACGGCCGAGCGATGTGGTCGAGACTGGCGTTGCACACGGCCTTACATCGCGTTTCATTCTTGAGGCGCTCGAGAATAATGGAGTTGGCCATCTCTGGAGCATTGACCGGCCGCCGTTGGAACAGGCGTTGCATGAGCAAATCGGTATGGCAGTTGGTGGCCGGCATCCAAATCGATGGACCTTTATCAAAGGCTCAAGCAGGCGACGCCTTCCGGTCCTACTTTCTCAGTTAGGTGAGATCGATCTTTTCATTCACGACAGCCTGCATAGCGAACGCAACGTTTGCTTCGAAGTGGAACGCGCTTGGGCAACCTTGCGGCCGGGCGGCGCGATCGTGGTCGATGATATCGACGCCAATCGGGCCTTCCGAACCTTCACACAGGCCTTGTCCAACCACCAGTCCATGATTTGCGAGGCCGAGCCACTCCACCCAGATTTGCGACGCTTTAATAAAAAGGGGCTGTTCGGAATTATTTTGAAAGAGCCGGCCAAATCACGCATCGAGGGTTAGCCGGCTATTCATAGGCCATCTCAATTGCGGCCGCGGAGCGGTTTGAGCTGGGCATGCCCAGTCGCTTGGAGATGATGCCCAAGTGACTACTGCTATCGGTCACAAGCCGAAATGCAAGCTGACCCACTCCCTCGCTCCCGGCATCGCAAAGGACGGCCCACAACCTTGCGGCAAAGCGCGAATCTCTCCACGACGACCCTCGACCGCCTAGCCTTGGTGCGCGCGCGCATCGCCCGCGCCGCGCGGGATGCGGAACGTGATCCGCAAGCCGTGACCCTCGTGTGTGTTTCCAAGACTTTTGGCCCACAAGACATAACGCCCGTGATCGGTGTCGGAGAGCGGGTTTTTGGCGAAAACCGGGTAAAGGAGGCGTTGGAAAAATGGCCGCCGCTAACGGCCAGCCATCCCGGTCTTGAACTGCACCTCGTTGGGCCCTTGCAATCCAACAAAGCCCGAGACGCCGTCGCCTTATTTGATGTGATCGAAACGGTGGACCGCGAAAAGATCGCCAAGGCGCTCGCCGGGGAAATTCAAAGGACCGCGCGCCATCCCCGCCTTTATGTCCAGATCAATACCGGGGCCGAGCCGCAGAAGGCGGGTGTTCTTCCAAAGGAGGCGGATCGCTTCATCGCGAGCTGCCGCAAGACTTTCGGTCTCGAAATCTCTGGCGTCATGTGCATACCGCCAATCGACGATCAGGCCTCGCCGCATTTCGCGTTTCTGAACCAGATCGCCGCCCGCAATGGGATCGCGACTCTCTCGATGGGCATGAGCGCCGATTTCGAGCTCGCGATCCAACTCGGCGCCACCCATGTAAGGATCGGCACGGCGATTTTTGGGGAGCGTTGAGGGGGCTCGCAAATGAGTCATCGAAACTGAACGAACGTCTAGAATCATCGCGCGCGCGGGTTTGCCTTGCGATCTTCAGCGAATGCGCCCTAAAGATGACTTCGCAATGCACCACCTCGACAAGCGAGCCTAGCGGTATATGGCGTCCCCAAATGTCTCCGCGCATAGCAATAAGCCGGTTCCGCCGGGAAAGATTGGCATTCTCCTTGTCAATCTTGGCACGCCGGATGCTCCCCGTTTCTGGCCGGTGCGCGGGTTTCTCAAGGAATTCCTGTCGGATCCGCGTGTGATCGAGACGCCACGGATTTTCTGGTGGCCGATTCTGCACTTTGTCATTCTGGTTCTGCGCCCGCGCCGGATCGCCAAGCACTACGCCGCGATCTGGAACAAGGAAGCCATCGAAGGTCCGCTGAAGGCGATAACCCGGTCGCAGGCCGAAAAGCTCGCGGCTTGGATCGGCGCCGGGGGGCTGGATCCGAAAGGAAAGCACGCGGCCCACGAAAAATTCTTCATCGCTTGGGCGATGCGCTACCGCAAGCCGGACATCGCGCAAGGAATCGTGAGCCTTAACGAGCATGGCTGCGAGAGAATCCTGGTCCTGCCGCTTTATCCGCAGTATGCGGCGGCCACGACGGCGAGCGCCAACGACAAGGTGTTCGAGACCTTACAAGCGATGCGATGGCAACCGGCGGTGCGGATCGCGCCACCCTATTTCGATGACCCCGCCTATATCGACCTACTGGCGACTTCCCTTCGGGCCGGGCTGTCGCGTCTTGATTTCGTTCCCGATACGATCCTGGTTTCCTTCCACGGCCTGCCGAAGGAGTTGGCCGCCAAGGGCGATCCTTATTACGGCCAATGCCTCGAGACATGGCGGCTCTTGCGCGAAGACCTCGGGCTTGGCGCCGATAGATGTCCGGTCGGTTTTCAATCGCGTTTCGGCTCGCGCGAATGGCTGCAACCTTATACGGCGGCGATGGTCAAGAGTCTCGCGTCCCTGGGGACCAAGGGCTTGGTCGTCATCACGCCTGGGTTTTCCGCCGATTGCCTCGAAACGCTCTATGAAATCGACGTCGAATGCCGCGAGATCTTCACCGAGAATGGAGGCGAGAATTTCGCTGTCATCCCTTGCCTCAACGATAGCGAGCTCGGCATGATGCTCATTCACGATCTGGTCGCACGCGAGCTGAAGGGCTGGATCTAGGGCTGTTCCGTTTGGACGATTTTAAACAATGGAGCGGGCTTCAAACAGATATAGGACATGCCTGGGTAACGCCGGACCGGCATTCGCGCGAGCATACACCTTCGCTTCGTCCCACAACGTACCCAAGCCCGATGAGATGCTCCGAACGCCTTGCAATTGTCCGCCTGTGGTTCGGAAACTGGACCACCCGGGAAATGCCGGTTAAAATGGGTCGACGACAGACACCGGAGAGCGTTGCTTGCGGCTGTCGTTTGAACCTTAAGCGTGGGAGGAAATCCAAATGCCTGAGAAAAAGACCGTAGGAAGAGAGCTGGTGGAAAAAGCCGGCATCAAAGTGGAGACGCTAGTGGACTTGCTTGTCCGTAATGCGTCCGCGGAGCTTACCACATTTTATTATTATACCATCCTGCGCGTAAATCTGATTGGCCTCGAAGGCGAAGGTTTGAAGCAGATCGCGGAAGACGCCCGTATTGAAGATCGCAATCATTTCGAAGCCCTGGTGCCCAGGATTTACGAGCTGGGCGGGAAACTCCCCGCGGATATGGTGGAATTCCACAATATTTCGGCGTGCCCGCCAGCAAAGCTCCCGGCCAACCCAAGGGATATAAACGCCATGCTAGAGGTGTTGCTGAAGGCCGAACAATGTGCCGTCCGGGGCTATACGAAAGTCTGCGATATGACTGCCGGCAAGGATCATCGGACCTATGACCTCGCGCTGGCCATTCTGCATGAGGAGATCGAACACGAAGCCTGGTTTTCGGAGTTCCTGGGGCACGGGCCGAGCGGGCATTATAGCCGTGAAGGGCGGCCAAACTCGCCCTATGTGGGCAAGTTTCTCAACTCCGGACAAGGTTAAACCGGCTTAAATGAGCCGCGATCGGTTTGGCGGGTTCCTTTCGGGTTTGATGGCGCTGGCGCCAGATAACACCGTAAGTTTTCGCTGGCTTGGCGTTCAGGTTAACTTGCCGGGTTCGCGGCCGGCTTAGCAAGTCAGACCGGATAAGCCAAGGGGCGCCATGCCGCTCGAACGCACTTTTTCTATTCTGAAGCCCGATGCGACGCGGCGAAATCTCACCGGGGCAATCAACGCCCTGATCGAAATGGCGGGGCTGCGCATTGTCGCGCAAAAGCGCGTCCGGATGACCCGTGCGCAGGCGGAGACTTTTTACGCGGTCCATAAAGCGCGTCCTTTTTTCGGCGAACTCGTCGCGACGATGACCGCGGGGCCGGTGGTCGTGCAAGTCCTCGAAGCCGAGGATGCGATCGCAAAATACCGCGACGTGCTCGGCGCGACGGACCCCGCGAAGGCCGCGCCCGGCACCATCCGCAAGCAATTCGCACTCTCGCTCGGCGAGAATTCTGCGCATGGCTCGGATGGCCCCGAGACCGCCTTGGTAGAAATTGCGCAATGGTTTTCCGGCAATGAGATCGTCGGGTGAACGGTCAGAACCGGGGCACAACTGGCTGGTTATAACCGCTAAATAGGGGACCGACCGGGCGCCGGGCCGGCGGGCCTGCACGGCTTGGCGTGCTAGCCGCTGAATGGAACGCGCAAGGACGTTGGCACCGTCACCGGGTCGCCAGAAAACACCCGATTGCCGTCGATGCGCAGACGCCCTTCGGCGACGCAGGCGAGCGCGGCCGAATAGATCGCGTGCTCTTCCGCGAGCACGCGGGCGGCGAGCGAGGCGGGCGTATCGGAATCGAGCACCGCGACCGCCGCCTGCGCGATAATCGAGCCTTCGTCCATCGCGGGCACCACGAAATGCACGGTGCAGCCGTGGATTTTTACGCCGTCCGCCAAGGCGCGTTCATGCGTGTTCAGACCTCGATAAGAGGGCAAAAGCGCCGGGTGAATGTTCAAGAGCCTCCCCTGCCATTCGCCGATGAACCAGGGCGTCAGCATCCGCATGAATCCGGCGAGGCAGATCAGCTCGATACGATGCAGTTCGAGCAGCACCTGCATCGAACGCTCGAATTCTTCGCGCCCGGCATGGGTTTTGTGATCGACGACGGCGCAGGCGATGTTGTTTTCCTTGGCGAACGCCAATCCCGCGGCATCCTGCCGATTGGACAAGACAAGGAAGATCTCGGCTGGATACGTTGGATCTCGCGCGCGTTCGATCAAGGCCCGCATGTTGGAGCCGCGGCCGGAAATAAGGATCGCCGTGCGTTTGCGCCGGAACGTCACAACGCGAGCCGCCCGGAATAGCCGACCCGGTCGCCCGCCTCAATCGCCACGACGCAGCCCAACGTGGCCGCGTTCTCGCCCTCCGAGCGGAAGGCGCGCAAAACCTCGGCGGCCTTGCCAGTTTCGACAATGATAACCATTCCGATGCCGCAATTGAACGTGCGCAGCATCTCCTTCTCATTGACCCCGCCTTTTGCCGCGAGCCAAGCGAAGACTTTTGGAACCGGGATCGCCGATAGATCGATTTCGACCCCGAGATTTTTTGGCAGCGCGCGTGGAATATTCTCCAATAATCCGCCGCCGGTGATATGAGCTAAGGCCTTCACGCCATTCGTCCCGGCCAACACACGTAGAACCGGCTTCACATAGATGCGGGTTGGCGTGAGCAGGGCTTCGCCGAGGGTTTTGTCCATTGCGAAAGGCGCGGGGTCCGTCCAGGCGAGGGAGGCGTTCGAGACGATTTTGCGCACCAGCGAAAATCCGTTGGAGTGAAGACCCGAGGAGCGCAGGCCAAGGAGGCAATCGCCCTCCTTGATGTCGGGCCGTGGCAAAAGTTTTTCGCGCTCGACGGCGCCGACCGCAAAACCCGCGAGATCGTAATCGGCGCCGCTGTAAAGACCTGGCATCTCGGCGGTTTCACCACCGATCAGCGCCGCACCCGCCTCGATGCAGCCTTGCGCGATGCCCTTGACGACCTCTGCCCCGGCCGCCGGATCGAGCTTCCCGGTCGCGTAATAATCGAGAAAGAAAAGCGGCTCGGCACCCTGCACGACGAGGTCGTTGACACACATCGCGACGAGATCAATCCCAATCGTGTCGTGAAAGCCAGTCGCGATCGCGATTTTAACTTTGGTACCGACCCCATCATTCGCGGCGACGAGAATCGGATCGGTAAAACCCGCCGCCTTGAGATCGAAAATTCCGCCGAAGCCGCCGATCTCGCCATCCGCGCCGCGCCGCCTTGTAGCGCGCACGAACGGCCTGATCTTTTCGACCATGGCAGTGCCGGCATCGATATCGACGCCGGCGCTGGCATAGGTGAGGCCCGCCTTATTTTTCATATCGATCCCGTGCTTCTCCCGCGAGCGGCCGAGTTCGATCCTGTTTCACCCAACGAAACGAACGCAAGGTCATTGAATCAACAAATTTTTCTCGTTTTCCAAAGTAGCTTGCCGGAATTTGCTGTAATCCCTCGCGCCCGCCAAGACAAGATCGCCGCAGTTCGCCGCACGGGCCAATCCACGCTATTGGGATCGGCTGGTAGCCATATTAGACCCATGGACGGATACTCCCCATCGCCCTTGGTAATCCCGCGCGCCAGTGAATTCAGCTAGGCTTCTCCGCGGCTCGGGCTTTAAGAACTCTGGCAAGGTTCTTCGCGACTCTGGCCGACTTGCCTTGGCGGGACGAAAAGTCCAATCGCGGCAATCCATCCAAGCCGCGGGTTCAATTATTCGAAACGGAGCGATGTTTTCTTATTACCGCAGTCTGCCCAACCTGATCACGCTCGGCCGCCTTGTGCTCGCGCCGGCGATTATCGCGATGATCGCCACGCAGCGCTGGAAGGAGGCCTGCATCGTCTTCATCATCGCCGGCCTGTCCGACGCGGTCGATGGCTGGCTTGCCAATACCTTCGATCTTCGCAGCGAACTCGGCGCCTATCTCGATCCGTTGGCCGACAAGGCGTTGATCGTCTCGATCTATGTCTCGCTCGCCATCGTCGGCGTGCTTCCCGCGACGATCGCCATCCTCGTCGTCGCGCGCGATATCATGATCATCGGCGCCTTCATGATTTCGCTCATCATGCGCAAGCCGGTGAAGGTCACGCCGCTGATGATCTCGAAGCTCAATACCGTCGCGCAAATTACGTTTGCCGCCATGGTTCTCGGCGTCAAGGCTTTCGATTTTTCGGCCGGCGCCTGGTTCGATGTTTCACTTTACGCGGTAGCGGCGCTGACCCTTGCCTCGACGGCGGCCTATTTTGGTCAATGGATCAAACACATGAATCTTTGACGCGACCGCGGCAGGTGAAAGGCAACCGGCTCGCCAAACTTGTGCCCCGGCATTCGAACGAAGCGCCGTTCCTTGCCCCCGCCACGCTGCCCCAGCGCTACCGATCGACGGCCGACTCATTGTGGAATGTCGTGGGTATACGAAGCCATGGATCAGCGAATGCGACCCATGCTATGGGAAAGCCGTTGGCAAGAGTTGGCTTGAAGCGGCGGCGGCTATGCGGATCGAATGGCAGATCGGCTTTTGGATCGGCGCATTTTTGCTCCTCGTTCTCTTGCTGTGGCTTTTCAGCGGCGTGCTTCTGCCTTTCGCCGCCGCCTTCGCGCTTGGCTACCTTTTGAACCCGGTCGTCGATCGGCTGCAGCGTCTTGGCTTCAACCGGCTCGGCGCGACACTTCTCATCATGGCTTGCTTCGTGCTTGTCCTGATCGCGATTTCGATTTTGATCGGGCCCGTTGTTTGGCGCCAGCTTGTAAGTTTCACCGAAGCGTTGCCGGCCGATGCCGTCAAGCTGGAGCAATTGGTTTCGGCCGCGACCGCGCGCCTTGAGCGGGACTACGGCGGTATGCTGATGGACAAGTTCGGCCTCGGCGGTAATGCTGGCGCCGAGCTCGTAAGCGCCACCAACGGTCTGGTCGCCCAGGCCGCGCAGGGGGCGGCGGCTTTTCTGAATTCAATTTTGACGCGCGGCGCGGCGCTGATCAGCCTCATTTCTCTCCTAGTCGTGACGCCCGTCGTCGCCTTCTATATGCTTCTAGATTGGCACAAGATGATCGCGACAATCGATGGGCTTGTGCCGCTCCGCCATCGCGAGACTGTGCGGGCGCTCGCCCGCGAGATCGACACCGCCCTGGCCGGGTTTTTGCGCGGCCAATCGCTGGTATGTCTTATTTTGGGCGCCTGGTACGGCATCGGACTGTCGTTGATTGGGCTCAATTTCGGCCTTTTGATCGGCATAGCGGCAGGTATCTTGAGCTTCATTCCATATGTCGGTTCCCTAACCGCCCTAATCTTGTCCTCGACGGTCGCGATCGTCCAGGATTGGCCGCAGTGGAAGTTGCTCGCCTTGTCGCTTGGCGTGTTTTTGATCGGCCAATTTCTCGAAGGCAATATCTTGTCGCCGAAGCTCGTCGGCGCATCGGTCGGATTGCACCCGGTGTGGCCGATTTTCGCGCTGCTGGCGTTCGCCAGCCTGTTTGGTTTCACCGGGCTGATTACCGCGGTTCCGTTTGCCGCCACCGCCGGAGTGATCACGCGTTTCGCGGTAAGGCAATACCGCGAGAGCAATCTTTATACCGGCACCGCCGGGCCTCACCCTCGGATTCTCCTCGAATCCGCCATGACGGATCTCGATGACAAGGAACATTGAGATGGCTGGCGAACCCCCCACCCAGGCGCGACCCGCGAACCCTCAGTTGACGCTGAATCTCGCCCCGGATCCTGGCTACGAACGCGAGAATTTCTTCGTGTCTGGTTCGAACGAGCAAGCCTATGCAATGATCGAACTCTGGCCCAGCTGGCCGGACCCGACACTGCTCATTTTGGGGCCGTCTGGTGCCGGCAAAAGCCACCTTGGCACGATCTGGGCGTCGAACGCCAAAGCCCGCATTCAATCCGCCGCTTCCCTGGTCGCGGAGGATATTGAAGCGCTGGCCGCCGCCGGGCCGCTTCTCCTAGATGATGCCGATGCGATCGGCCAATCCGAAGCGCAGCTCTTCCACCTTGTTAATTTGATGCGCGAGCGCGGCACGGCCCTGGTTCTCACCGCGAAAACGCCACCGGATGCCTGGGGCTTGCGGACCGCCGATCTCGTCTCGCGTTTGCGTCTCGCTCCAACGGTCGCGATCGGGCCCCCGGACGATGCCCTGATGCGGGCCGTTCTCGTCAAGCTCCTGATCGACCGCCAGCTTATCGTCGACACCAGCATTGTCGGCTATATCGCTGTGCGGATCGAGCGCTCGCTCGACGCGGCGCGCTCATTTATCGACGCGCTCGATCGCGAAGCCTTGGCGCGGCAAAGCCGAATCTCCCGGGCCATCGCGGGAGACGTGCTGCTCGCCATGGGCCACGGCGGAAAACAAGGGCCATTGCAGGAAGAGCCGGGCCGCTCCGATTGCGGCGGCGACGAGGACCGACTTCCGATGACGCTGCCGCTTATGGCCCGACGTAGCGGATCGGGCGGCCTTGGGGATCTATGATGGTTTGCCCAAATACGAGTTTGAGTTCGCTTGCCGAGCGTCCGGTAACCATGCTTCGCTTGCCCTCCGTATCAGAGCCTTGGGCGTCCAGAGCGGCGAGGGCCTTGCGTTCGCGCTTGGGAAGCCCCTTGATTTCGGATGGTTTTCTAAAATCCTCCGGCTCGTGATGATCGCCCGACGAGCCAATAAAAATCCTTATCCCGGTTGGCGTCATCACCGCATCGCCACGCCGTAAACTCTCGTCGTCCATGAGATCGGTCGGTGGAACCGGTCCTATCGGAGGGTTATCGGCGACGAGTAGCTTCCGGCGCGCCGTTAGTTTATGTCCATGCGCCCGCCGTCGAAAGCCCTGATCGGTGCGCCAGTGGGGCATCCCGCCAAAATAGCCTTCGTAAGGCCTGACGGCCCGACTCTGGAAGGGCGCAAATAAGAAGTCAAAAAATCCCGCGTGCGCGCTGCTCGGAAACGCAATGTGAACCAAGCCAATGGCCACTACCGCTATCGCCACGCCGCGACCGTTGCGCGCTATGTCCATGGTGAAATCCCTACACTGAAAAGCCCAACCTAAAACACTTGCGCGATTAAGCCAAGTCTCCGAAAATTTCGAGACATCGCGGCCTATTTTCAGGCGCCTCTCCGCATCCTTTCATATTCGGCACGGATAATTCGCGCACCGTAGCGGCGCTCGAGCCGGAGGACCGTGAAATGGCCGCGCGCAATTGTCTGAAAATGATCCGCGAACGCGTAATTAATTGCCGCCCCGCCCGCGGCGCCGATCAGCGGAACGCTTTGGGCCACGAGTTTTTGCGAGACAACCACGCCAAAACGAGTGCCGATCTGCGCCACCAAGCGGACAAGCGCCGGCGCGGCCTCGTGCCCGGCGGCGCGGCCGGCGAGATGGCTTGCCGCTTCGGTTACCGACTTCGCCAAAATGGCGCGGAGCGCGAAATAGCCGGTTTCCAAGACCGCGCCGTCGCTAAAACTCGAGGCCGGAACATCGATGTCCGGAAACCGAATGTCTTGGGTGGAACCGCCCCGGCCGCCAAGGGCGAACACCTCAAGGCAGGCAAGCGCGATTTTCGGGTCGGCCAAATCCTGTCCCTCGGCACGGGCAATGTCGGCGATCGAGCGCAGCATGATCGTGGTCGAGAAGGGTAATTCGACCGGCAGGCTCGAAATACCAAACGCGCCGCCCGCGGCTCCGGCGAGAACTGCGATGCTTTTGTGCATGCGGCGTCTGTCCCTGAGAGGCTTTCCCGCAAGGCTCCGCAACGCGAATTTGAGGCCGCTCCTGATTGCCGCCTCGGCCGCCTTGCTCGCGATTTCCGCGATGTTCGCCGGCACAATCGATGCTATGGCGCCCGCCTGGCGGCCAAGAATCGCGCTCAGCCGGATCGCCAGACTCGTGCGTTCAAGCTCGCGCATGGCCCGCTCCAGAGCCGCGCGGTCATCGCTCGAAAGCTGCGGCGCCCCGGCGGCAACCGTCAGATCGCGAGAATCGGATTGATCCGTGCTCACCAGAAAATTCATGCGAAATCCTCGTTAAGAGCAACTATATTGCCGCATGCGAATTAAACGCGCAACCCGAATACCAACCGTCGTTACGCCCCGGCTCGGCACGCCTAGGTCACGCGGGCGTGACCGATTGCAAACAAGCCATGCCGCAAACATGGACCACCATTGACGGGCCGCAAGGGTAATGGCGGCGCCTTTTTCGTAATGTTCCCGTTATGTGACTTGTTGCACTTCATTGGAACAAATCGAACAATTGAATCGAATTGAAAATCATGCTCGAAATTTTTCGCGCAATTCGATTGAACCTGTTGAAAGAGAATTATTCTCAAATCAATGTTCTCTAATCGGCTAGCCTCATTTCGATAAAATCCGATCGCTTTAGTTAGAACCGCCCCAAAGCCAGCCTGGCACAATCGCCTTACCGCGTCGCGGAGGCGAGAAAAATGAAAGATTGGACGATAAAACCGGCGATCGCTTTGTCGCTGCTGGCGTTGTCGCTTATGGAGTTAGGCGCCGCGGTGTCCGCTAGCGCCGCGCCCGGCCGCGCTGGAGTGTCTTATGCTCCGGTCGGCGGCCCGACGAGCGTGCCCTATGGCTGGGCAGATTTCTGCCGCCGTTACCAGGGAGAGTGCGACGGCGGCCCGCTCGCGCCGCAGGACGTCAATTTGACACCGCGGGCTAGGAAGGAAATTGAACGGGTCGGCAAATGGGTCAACACCCATGTCAAACCGGTGTCGGACATGGAACATTGGGGCGTCCTCGATCAATGGGACTATCCGGCCGACGGAATGGGCGATTGCGAGGACTACGCGCTTTTCAAGCGCAAGATCCTCATCGACGAAGGGTTCCCGCGTCAAGCCCTGCTGATGACGGTGGTCAAGGACGAACACAACGAGGGTCATGCGGTCCTAACCGTCAAGACCAATGCCGGCGAGTTCATTCTCGACAATTTGAATGATGCGGTAAAGCCCTGGGACCGTACCGGCTATCGTTTTGTCAAACGCCAGTCGCAAACCGACCAAAACGTCTGGCTGCAAATCGGCGATCCGACGGCCGCGCCAGACTACGTCGCGCGATAGAGATCGTGCCCGCGCATTTGCCGGACCGCCTTGCAACATTGTCACGCCGGTCTCCGTCCAAATCGGCATGTCGCCTTTGCGCTTGCAGTTGTCGTAATGCCGACTTCTTGGGAAGGCTGGGGGAGGTCCTTCGGGTCCTGATCGAAAGAACCTTTCACGTTTTTTAAGTCTCCGCGCTGACGGCCAAGCCCGGCCGGACCGGACCCCGACCAGGCGCTCGGGCAGTCAGGCAGAACTGGCGGATTCTCAGTCACGCCTGTCCTGCCCGGTCGCGGCTCAGCCCCTTTGCCTGGAGCTCCGCCTCATAGGCCGCCCAGTTCTCGGCATGGCGCGAGCCGAGCTCATGCAAATAGTCCCAGGTGAAGATGCCCGTGGAGTGCAAATCGTCGAAGATCAGCCGCACCGCATAGCTGCCGACCCGCTCGATCCCGGTCATGCCGCATTGCCGCTTGCCGCCGATGGTCAAGCGTTCTTCCCGCCGATGGCCCTGGACTTCCGCGCTCGGACTCATGACCCGCAGATATTCGGCGGCAAGATCGAAGCTATCGCCGTTCTCGAAACTGACCCTAAGGGTACGGCCGTTCTCCCTCAGGCGCAATTCGAGCGGCCAGTGATCTTGATTGTCGCGCATCGCCTTGCCTCCATCCCACCTGGGCCCTGCCATGGAGCTTATGGATTTTGCTTCCTCGCTTTTCCGGCGGCTCTCGTTATGCATCACTATATGTATCATTTTGGCGTGGAATTCCCGCCCCCGGATAGGTAAGGGTATGCCCATGACCATCGCAACGCCATTCCCGCGGGCAGGCTTTTCAGCAGCCTCCGCCCCGGCGGTCACGGCGCCGCTCGTCGATCCGTTCGGACGCGCGATCTCCTATGTACGGGTGTCGGTGACCGATCGGTGCGACATGCGCTGCGTCTATTGCATGTCCGAAGACATGAATTTCCTGCCCAAGCGCGATTTGCTCACCTTGGAAGAGCTGGACCGTTTGTGCACGGCTTTCGTCAGCCGCGGCGTCCGCAAGCTCAGGATTACTGGCGGAGAACCCTTGGTGCGCCGGAATATCCTCCACCTGTTCCACGCGCTCGGCCGCCACATCGAGTCCGGCGCGCTCGCCGAGTTGACCCTCACGACGAACGGGTCCCAGCTCGCGCATCATGCGAAAGAACTCGCGGACGCGGGCGTGCGCCGTCTCAATGTGTCGCTCGATACGCTCGACCCGGCGAAATACAAGGCGATCACCCGCTGGGGCGACCACAACCAAACCATGGCCGGGATCGATGCCGCGCAAGCAGCGGGACTTTCGGTCAAGATCAACATGGTGGCGCTTAAGGGGGTGAACGAGACCGAGATCGTTCCAATGCTCGAGTGGGCGCATAGGCGTGGGTGTGACCTTACTCTGATAGAGGTCATGCCGCTGGGTGCGATTGACGCACGGCGCTCCGATCAATTTTTACCGCTAAACCTTGTCGAGGCGCGGCTCAAGGAGCGCTTCACTTTGTGCGAGACCGGCTACCGGACCGGCGGCCCCGCCCGTTATGTCCGTGTCGTTGAAACCGGCGGCCGTTTGGGCTTCATCACCCCGCTCACCCATAATTTTTGCGAAACCTGCAATCGCGTGCGCGTGACCTGCACCGGAACGCTTTACATGTGCCTTGGCCAGGAGGACGCAGCCGATCTGCGCGCGCCGCTGCGCGCATCGCCAACGGACGCGCTTTTGCACGCGGCGCTCGACGCCGCCATCGCCCGCAAGCCCAAGGGCCATAATTTCATCATCGATCGGACCCATGCGAAGCCCGCGGTCGCGCGGCACATGAGCGTCACCGGCGGGTAGTCTTCTTAGTCCGCGTCCAGGGAGACAGGCGTCAACCGCTAAAGCCAACGCCTCGTGACATCATACGTAAATTAGGGGATTTTGGTAATGCAACCGCTATACGCAATATCACTACAATGGCTTGACGAAATTATTCCCGCTATCACCAACTTTTTTGGAGAAAACGCTGCCGCGTTCATCAGGAACCTGAACGTTGCCGCTCTGTTTACTTGGATCACCGACAACGCAATATACATAATTGGAGCGATTCTTTTGGCTTTGTGGCTGCTCGGAACATTCAGAAAATGACTCTGAAAGAGACACCCATTCGCGGCTCCTCTTCTTGAATCCAAGGTTTCGATGTAATCTTTCAAGGTGCAAGCAAGCTACTCTGAATGTGCTGCGGGCCGGCCGGCGCGAACGGCGGGGCCTGCAAGCAGGAGACGCAACGAAGTAAGCGGGAGGTGCTTATGAAATGGCAAGATTTCGGCCGTTCGGACAACGTCGAGGACCGGCGCGGGCAAAGCGGCGGCGGGCTTGGCGGCAAGAGCGGTCTTGGCATCGGCACGGTAGTGGTTCTCGGGCTGCTCGGTTGGGCGCTCGGCATCGATCCGCGGCTTCTGATCGGCGGCGCGGAAATGGTGAACAGCATGCGCCAGGGCGGGCAACCCAGCACGGCGCAGCCGGGGCAGACTCCCTCCGACGACATGGGCCAATTCGTCGCCGCAGTTCTCGCCGCGAACGAAACCGTCTGGTCGGAAGTCCTTCCACGGGAAAAAGGGATTCCCTACGCCAAGCCGAAGCTCGTCCTTTATAGCGGGCGGACCGCCTCGGGCTGCGGCGGCGCCCAGTCGGCCATGGGGCCTTTCTATTGCCCGAGGGATCAAAAGGTTTATCTCGATACGGCCTTCTTCCAGGACATGAAACGCCGCCTCGGCGGCGGCGGCGACTTCGCCTACACTTATGTCATCGCGCATGAGATAGGCCATCATGTCCAAAATCTGCTTGGCATTCTGCCAAAGGTCCAGGCGGCGCAGCTAGCCGCGGCAAACAAGGTTGCGGCGAATAATTTGTCGGTGCGGGTCGAGCTTATGGCCGATTGCCTTGCCGGCGTGTGGGCCGCCAATGCCGAGCGCAAATATCAGTTCCTGGAGGCAGGCGACCTCGAAACCGCGGTTGCGACCGCGCAGGCGATCGGCGACGATCGTTTGCAGCAATCGGCGCAAGGTCTTGCCGTGCCCGATTCCTTCACCCACGGCACGGCGGCGCAGCGGGTGCAGTGGTTGAGCGTCGGCTTGAAATCGGGCCAGGTCGATTCTTGCAATACTTTCGCGCGCTAGGGCAGGGGGCGCGGCGGTGGCCCAGCGCGCCTGCGAAAGGCATTCAAACCGTAAAGGTCGGCAGGGATTTTTTTGTGTATGAGTCCGGCGGCGTCAAAGCCCCAGTTGCAGACAGATTGCACGTTCAACGGTGGCCATGTCCGAATGGCTCAAGCGCCCGATCCTGTCCCGTAGCCGAAGCTTGCTGATGGTGCTCAGGTGGTCGGCCATGGCCTTCCGCTGCTCGCTGTTCAATACGACATAGGCTTCGGACGGATAGAGTCGCCCGACATTGCTGGTGAGCGGCACGACCTGAACACGGTTCAATGCGCGGTTCGCCAAGTCGTTGCTGACGATCACTGCGGGCCGGGTTTTGCGGATTCCGCCACCAATCGAGAGATCGAACGCTACCCACCTGACGTCGCCGCGCTGCGGCGGACTATCCGGGTTCACATGCTATGTTTCCGGCCAGATTGTCGACCCACTCCGCCGCCTCGCGCTCGCGCTCCTCGTCGGCAGCCATGTCCCGGTATGCTTGCGCCAGGTCTCGGCGAGTTACGTGCGGGCGGGCCAGGTCGTTCAGGAAGCGGCTGATCCGCCGCGGCCCTACGACTGTGTGCAAGCCCTCATAAACCTCATCCTCGACGGTGATGGTCAGTTTTTTCGCCATGGCCTGGGCCTCCTATACGTATTAAACACGTATAGCGGCGAGCTGTCTAGTGGAGCGAATTCAACACTTGGTGCCCACGTCTGACAGCGGCGATAATCGCGTCGGGGGCCTTGCCCCATCGGAAGGGGCGTGGATCACTATTGGCATCCTGAACGAAGCGGTTGATCGCGGCCTGCAGCGATACGAGGGAGGGGAACACGCCACGTTTCAGCCGGCGTTTGCTGAGTTTGGCCGAGAAGCCGTCGACAGCGTTTGGCCAAGATGCCGAGGTGGTGGTCAAGTGAAAGGTCCAGCGCGGGTGGCGGACCGGCCACTCGTAAACCTTGGGATGCCTGTGAACGGCGCAATTATCGACAATCGCGTGGACCAGCTTGCTGGCCGGCCCCCCCGCCTCGACGGCGTTGAGGAAGCGGATGAACTCCTGGTGCTGATGGCGCTGCATGCAGCGGCCAATCACACGACCATCCAGCACGTTCAGCGCCGCGAACAACGTTATGGTGCCATGCCGCGGTCAGCAGCACTATCGGGGCGCGCCAGACGTGCTTCTGTGGGCTGTTGCGATTGGCCGTGATGGCGAGCAGCCGCTCGCGGTCACTGCCGCTAACCTCGATGCTGATCCCGGTGCGCATGAACCCGATTCGCATGCCGCACCGCAACCGGGGAATCCCTAAACGGATTTTTCCGTTAGGGTTTATCCACGTGGATAAAATCAGACGCGTGGTACCGGGAGATCGATCGCCACTTGAGAGCCGCAACGTCCATTGTGCGACGCCCCGGGCCGCTTATTCTCTGGAAGCGTGATGCGGACCTTCCCTACACTCGATGAGCGCCTACTCAGCGAATTGGCTGAGACGATGTTCACATCGGATGAGCGCGGCAGGCTCACCGGCTATGCCCCATGTCTGCACCTTCTCAGGGCGCCCAAGAGGCTGATCTGTCGGTGTCATGCTGACCTTGCCGACGAGGTTGCGGATGCACTCGATGGACTTGCGAGACGGCCCCGCGGGAGACCCGGCGAGTGGGCTCGCGAGTACGCTGATTATGCTAGGGTACTGTCGTCGGTCGCACCGTTGAAGGCGCTGAGGGCAGGCCCGATCTACAGCTTCCCCGCGCGATCGGAGTCCGGCTGTGCCGCAGTCAGCATCAATGAAGATAATGCCGAACTGTTGGTCGGCGGCCTTGAGGAGTGGCGGCCGGATGTGGCCGCCGGGCTGCCGATGATGGCAATGGTGGTGAATGGCCGCGCGGTTTCGGTTTGTGCTAGCGTCAAAGCATCTACGTCGGCGCACTGCGCGGGTGTCGAGACACTGCCCGCCTACCGAGGACGAGGGTTCGCTCCGCTAGCCGTGGCGGCATGGGCCCAAGCCGTCTGGGCGCTCGGGGCTGCGCCCTTCTATGGAACGACGTTCGATAACGACGCTTCTCAAGGCGTCGCCAGGCGCCTTGGCCTCAGCCTGATCGGGTCCGAGTTCTCGATAGAATGCGAGAGGTCATGACGTCGTCTCCTACGCCGAGCCAATCTATAGCACGGGTACCAAGCGTCAGATTTTATCCACCAGGTTCGCTGGTAGCGGCGAGTTTTGCCGCGCGCGAGAGACGGAAGTTACCTTTGAATCGAGCTTGTCCCACGGGATGCCCGAGCCGAAGTTGCTTGGCCTCGTCCATCGCTAACCCAGGCATTGACCCGAAACTATTAAGGGACACAATCAGATATAGCTGTGTTTCTGGTCAAGGCAGTCGCCTCGCGCTACTCATTTGCGCGTCGCATCAAGTTTTTCGTGCGCATAAAACTCTTTGCGCAATCTCCTTAGTGGCGCGAGGAAAGCAACCTTTGTGCCGTACCGAATGAGGCTCTTGAGGCTCTTGACGTCCTTTAGGGGCGCGATATCCGCGACCTGCAATCCTGCTCATCTCAAGGCCGTCGTTTGTATGTGGCCTTAATACTCAACGCCCAGAACTTCGAGATCCCGGTCAGCGGATGCGGCGCGCGCGGGTATGGAAAGCCGTCGCGGGAGCAACGAAGCCCGCGAGCTTTTGAAAGCCGCCGCGCGGCGCGCGGAGCATGAGATGGCGAGGGGCAATGAGCCCCGCGACCGGCGCCAGGGACAAAAATATGCGTTCGAAAAAACTCTCCGGCGCCGTGCGCAAACAGCCCGCGCGCGATTGGTCCTTGCTGTCTGCCGCCAAAAAATCCGTCGCCTCTTCGATAAAGCCCGCCTCTGGAGCCCGCCCGCAACGAAGCAGAAAAATATCGGGCCCGCGCGCCGCCTGCAATGCGAGACCGAGCCAGTCCGCCTCGTTTTCGGCTTCGATCAGGGCGCAGCCCGCGTGATTGGCGACAAGGCTTAAGCCCGTCCCCACCGGTCCCGCGATCCTAACGTCGCAGAGAAGGCCTTCGACTTTGGCTGTCACAAGCGAGGCCAGCGTGCGCGCCAAAACCTCGGCCAAATCGCGGCGGGGGCGGCCAACAGGCCAATCTTCGCAAAAGACGATGGTGGACAACATCGCGGGGCCTCTCAAATTTTGATAACCGGTTCCAACAGTTACCGGTCATCCCGCGAGAGGCTCGACCCACACCGCGGTGCCATAGGCGAGGACTTCAGTGATTCCATCCATGATGTCATTGGCATCATAGCGCATTCCAACGACCGCATTGGCGCCTGCCTGGGAAGCATGCGCGCACATGTGATCGAAGGCTTCCTCCCGCGCGGTTTCCGCAAGTTCTAAATAGGCGCCGATCTGGCCGCCGAGCATGGATTGAAGCCCACCAACGAAACTGCCCACGACGCCGCGTGAACGAACGGTGATGCCGCGCACGATGCCGAGATGCCGGACCACCTTGAAACCCATTATATCGTTTGTAGTCGAGACCATCATGGGGAAAGCTCCGTTGCAGATCCGCGCGCCACGTTCGAAAAGAACACGGATCGAGCTTTTGTCAAGCGCTGGGGAGCAGATAGAAAAGCCGCGCGGCGTCCGGAGCATTCGCGCTTGACGGCGTCCGCCGCGGCGCTCAGTCTTGTCCGATGAGCCATCCCCGCGACCAAATCGAAATAACCAGCGATATTTTGCTCCGCGCCTATTCCATCGGGCTATTTCCGATGGCGGAGAGCGCCCTCGACCAAAATCTTTTCTGGGTCGATCCGGAGGTGCGCGGCATTTTCCCGCTCGATGGCTTTATCGTATCGAAAGGTCTCGCCAAGGCAATCCGCTCCGATCGCTTCGAGATCAGAATCGATTGCGATTTCGACGCCGTTATCGACGGATGCGCCACCTCCCATGGAGGACGCGAGAAGACATGGATCAATGCGCGGATCAGACGGCTCTATCGCCAGCTCTTCGATGCCGGCAGGGTCCACACCGTGGAGAGCTGGGCGGATGGCGCGCTTGTTGGCGGGGTCTACGGCGTCCACCTCGGCGCGGCGTTTTTCGGCGAAAGCATGTTTTATCGCAAGCCCGATGCCTCGAAAGTCGCGCTGGCGCATCTCGTCGCGCGCTTAGTGAAGGGCGGGTTCCGCCTGCTCGACGCGCAATTCGTGACGCCGCATCTTGCCTCGCTGGGCGCGGTCGAAGTGCCGAAGGAAGCGTATCGGCGACGACTCGCGGATGCGATGTCGCACCAAGGCGATTTTTGGAGCTGGCCGAAGGAACGGCGTATCATCGGGCGGGAGGTGCTCGCCGCTCTGCCCCCTCGCGGGCGCTAAGGCCAAAGTATTGGCCCAGCGAATGGATCCATCCGCCGCGCCCAAACAGTCAACAATCGAACGCGACCTCTTGGAACCGCGGCCGGCGCCATTATGTATCGAGATCAAGTCAGCCACATCAAGCTAGCCACCTCTTCCATTGCGGCCTTATTCGCCGCCCTGCGCTGGACCGGCGATTTGGCATGAATGCCTTGGAGCAAGCCGATGCACGATCATCACAAACTTTCGCAAGCCCTGTCGCGCGCTATTCGCGAGGCCCCGCAGATGGCGAAGGATCCGGTTTGCGGCATGGATGTCGATCGGCGCAACGCCAAGCACAGCGCCGAATACGGCGGTCACACCTATTATTTCTGTAGCCAGGGATGCAAAACCAAATTCGTCGCCCAACCTGTGTCCTATATCGGTGAAAAGCCAAAGCCTCCTGCAATAGTGGAGGAAGGTACCATCTACACCTGCCCAATGCATCCAGAGATCCGTCAGACCGGCCCCGGCAATTGTCCGATCTGCGGCATGGCGCTCGAACCTGATGTCGCGAGCGCGGATTCGGGTCCAAATCCCGAGCTTGTCGATATGACCAGGCGATTCTGGATCGCGCTCGCTCTAAGCCTGCCGGTGGTGGTTTTGGAGATGGGCGGACACCTCTTCAACCTTCACATGTTGATCTCGCAGAAGACATCGAACTGGATACAATTCGCCCTTGCCACGCCGGTCGTGCTGTGGGCGGGCTGGCCGTTTTTCGAACGCGGCGCGCGATCGCTCGCGACACGTAATTTGAACATGTTCACACTGATCGCCATGGGCACCGGCGTCGCTTGGGCATACAGCGCCGCCGCGACATTGGCACCGGGTCTTTTTCCGCAAGCGTTCCAGGGCGCCGACGGCTCGGTCGCGATCTATTTCGAGTCCGCCGCGGTCATCACCGTTCTCGTGCTGCTCGGCCAGGTTCTCGAGCTCCGGGCGCGTGAACAAACCTCCAACGCGATCAAGGCGCTTCTCGGCCTCGCGCCAAAGACCGCGCGGCGTCTGCGCGGCGATAACACCGACGAGGAAGTGTCGCTCGATGCGATTGCCGTTGGCGACCGCCTGCGCGTGCGGCCGGGCGAAAAAGTGCCGGTCGATGGAGCGATTCTCGAGGGTCGCGCGACGATCGACGAGTCGCTCGTCACCGGCGAATCCATGCCGGTTGGCAAGGACGCTGGCGCCAAGGTCATAGCTGGCACGCTCAACCAGACGGGCTCCTTTGTCATGCGCGCGGAAAAAGTCGGTGCCGAGACTCTGCTCTCCCAGATCGTGAACTTGGTCGCGAAGGCGCAACGGAGTCGGGCGCCGGTCCAGCGCCTTGCCGATCAGGTCGCAGCGTGGTTCGTGCCCATGGTGATCGTCACGGCGCTTGCCGCCTTCGCCGCCTGGGCGATCCTTGGCCCGGAGCCGCGTTTCGCCCACGGGCTCGTCGCCGCCGTCTCGGTCTTGATTATCGCTTGCCCCTGCGCGCTCGGCCTCGCGACGCCGATGTCGATCATGGTCGGCGTCGGACGCGGCGCGCAATTGGGTGTGCTCATCAAGAATGCCGAGGCGCTGGAGCGCATGGAAAAGATCGACACGCTCGTCGTCGACAAGACCGGCACCCTCACCGAAGGCAAGCCGAAGGTCACAACGGTGCGGACCCTTGGCGGCCTCGACGAGGACGAATTTTTGCGGCTTGCGGCAAGCCTGGAGCGCGCGAGCGAACATCCGCTCGCAACCGCGATTATCGATGCGGCAAAGGAACGCAAGCTCGAATTGTCGGAGCCATCCGGCTTCGACGCGCCAGCCGGAAAAGGCGTTCTGGGCACGGTCGATGGGCATACGCTTACGATCGGCAATGCCGGTTTTCTCGATGCCCGCGGCATCAGCACGGCGGAGTTCGCCGAGGGCGCGGACGAGCTGCGGAAAGATGGCGCCACCGTCATCTTCATGGGACTGGACGGCAAGCCCGCCGGGCTCCTGGCCATCGCCGATCCGGTCAAGGAGACGGCGCTTGCCGCGATCAGGGCGCTGCGAGACGAAGGCGTGCGCGTGGTGATG
>JBOHJQ010000051.1:0-24687 GCA_050728655.1 Methylocella sp. | reverse complement strand
ATCGCCAAACGCGCCGCGGCCCTCATGCGGCCGGGCGGCGCGCTTTTGACTCTGACTTTCGCGGCCGCGAACCGGGTCATGCCCCATTACAATGTCATGGGCGTCGCCAAGGCGGCGCTGGAGGCGAGCGTGCGCTATCTCGCCGCCGATTTTGGTCCGCAAGGCATAAGGGTGAACGCCATTTCGGCGGGCTTGATCCGCACCTTGGCCGGGGCCGGGATCGCCGATGGCCGGGTCATGTTCACGTTCCAGAAGGCGCATGCGCCGCTGCGCCGCGGCCTCGATCTTTCCGACATAGGCGGCGCCGCGCTTTATCTCCTGTCGCCTCTTTCGAGCGGCGTCACCGGCGAAATCCATTACGTGGACGCCGGCTACAACATCGTACTTTTTCCGCATCCAGACAGCTTGAAGGCGGAAACCGCGCCGGGATAGCGTGCCACGGTGTCCGGCCCGCGCTTGTAAAGCGACGCCTGCCCATGTTATCTGCGCCTCGCCTGTCAGCGGGCGCGGGAGAGGTGGCTGAGCGGTTGAAAGCACCGCACTCGAAATGCGGCGTAGGCGCAAGCCTATCGGGGGTTCGAATCCCTCCCTCTCCGCCAATTTTTTTAGACAGGAAGCTTCCGTGGCACGGGCGGTCGAATCGATGAAAGCAAGCGGAGTGCGGCGTCTTCTCGGGCTGATGCTCACTGGCATTTGGCTCCTTGCGAGCGGGTCGGGCGCCGCTTGCCAAGGCGTCGTGAAATCCAAGTTTGGCGATTGGCAACTGCGCTGCGAGACGCCGCCTGGCGCGGCGAGGGAGCAGTGCGCGCTCGTCCAAAAGGTTGCCGATGAAAACAAGCCGAACATCGAGCTTGAGGTGGTCGTCGTCAAGCTGGCGGATGGATCCAAGTACATCTTGCGGGTCATTGCCCCGCTATGGGTGCTTATTCCTAAGGGACTCGGGCTCAAGATCGACGATGCCGATATCGGAAGCGCTGGTTTCATGCGCTGTCTTCCGACCAGTTGCGTGGCCGAGGTGGCCATGGACGAAAAACTGATCCAGCAAATGAAAATTGGCCGGAAGGCCACCTTCATCATTTTTCAAACCCCCGAGGAAGGAATCGGCATACCGCTCGCCCTGGCCGGATTTAAGGAAGGGTTCGATGCCTTGCCGTGAACTGGGCCGGAATCGGCGGCCAGCGCCGGTCCCCATCGCAAAATCCATCCTGGCCGCGCCGGTGGTGCTGGGACTCACCGGCTGCGGCGGCCATCTTGGCACTTTCGACATTCCCGAAACCGGCGGCTCGAAACTCGCTAATTTGCTGGGATTCAAGAGTAACGACGCGCCAGCGGCGCCTGGAGCCGAGGTCCGGCATATCTTCTGCCCGGAAGTCCTTATTCTCGAAGGCACCGCGGCGAGCCAGGCTTATGCCGGAACGCCACCTTCGAGCGCCAATCTGCGCTATCAGTATGCGCTCACCGATACCGCGCGGGAATGCACGCTGGACGGCGATGAGCTCGCGGTCAAGATCGGAGTCGCGGGCAAAGTGCTGCTTGGACCCGCGGGCAGCCCCGGCAGCTTTAGCGTGCCGGTGCGCATGGCCGTTCTCCGCGAACGCAATAATCAGCCTATTACAAGCAAGCTTTATCGCGCCGCCGTGACGGTGGCCGCTGGCGAGAACCAAGCGGATTTCACGATCGTCTCGGAACCGCTTCGCGTGCCATTCATCCAGGACCACGCCGAGGACGATTATACGATAAAGGTTGGCATCGACGAGGGCACGAGCGCGGATAAGCCTGCCGGCAAACACGCCAAACCTTGACCGCGCGACTAGCATGGCCAACGGTCCGGCCGCCTGCGACGGTGCGAACTTGCGCCAAGCACATTGACAAAAAGGCTTGGCGAATTACTGTTGCGGTGTCAGATCAAAGGTCCACCCCAGCGTGTACGGACGTAGAGTTGTGGAGCGATCCGAGGAGGCCTGGTTGTCGGCGAGCGAGTCGGCGCAAAAACCATCCCGCGAGCGCGGCCGTGCCGCGTCGGGAACGTCGTTATGCACGGCGCTCCGAGGGACACGCTTTTATACTTTCTTATTTTTACTCGCTACCAGTTCCCCTGCTTACGCATTCCTGCCGCCACCCAATCCGAGCTTCCCGCGGGCAATCGGAAGCGCAGTGGGGTCTGCGGAGTCGGTTTCATTTACCAACATGGCGCTTACGACCCCGTGCCGCCCATCACCGCTTTCTCCGATTCGTTCTCCCGGTCGTTCTGCACGTCCAGCAGGCACTGGCGTTCCCAGCGGGCCATTTCTGCCGCCGTCCGAGATTGGGCCACCCATCGTGATGTTCGATGGAGTGACGCAGTCCCAATCGTGCGGCCGACTCCTCAATGTCGGGGCAACTTGGACCTCTGATGCGAGCGGCGCCATAGGCCCCAGCCACTATATGCAGTCGGTTAACTTCGCGTTGACCGTATATGACAGAAAGGGCAAGGTCATCGCCGGGCCGGTTGATACAAAAACCTTCTGGAACGCCCTGTCCATCAAAACCTGCCCCCTCCCCAACCAACCAGGGTGTTGGGACACAAACAATGAAGGACCCAAGCAAAATGCCGACGCCTGCAATGACGGTGCTGCCAGTGACGCGGTCGTCCTCTATGATCGGCTGGCGGATCGCTGGGTGGTGAGCCGTCCCGGGAGCCGTTTGCTCTGCCTTGCGGTCTCCGAGACGCCGGACCCGACCGGGAAATACTTTCAGTATGCCTTCCTGGTCAATAGCAAAGGCCTCAACATCGCCGCGGGCTTTGACTTTTCCAAACTTTACGTTGATTATCCAAAACTGGGCATCTGGCCGGACGCGTATTACGTGACCGCCCGGCCGCGGCTCCCCTTTGGCATTGGCAATACGGTGTCCGCCTTTGACCGCAAAGCAATGTTACGCGGGGACGCCGTTCCAAATACTGCAAATGCAAATTCCAATCCGCCGCAGGATGTGACTTTCTTCGCGCCGGACCCCGGGAATCCCAATAAGGCGCATAGCACCCTCCTTCCGGCGGATCTGGACGGCAAGACCTTGCCGCCGGATGGCGCTCCCGGATATGTGGTGCAGGTCAGGGATAGGCATCTTGGCTTCAGGAGACCCAGTCAGCTGTGGGTATATGAGTTCCATGTGAACTGGATTAACCCTTTGTTTTCGAACTTCTTCCAGACGGCAGGCCTTAGCCTGGACCTGCCGATCATCAATCTGCCAATCTTCGATTCCGAAGCCTGCGAAGGGGATTGGCCGGGGTCAGCTCAAGACTGCATCGTGCAACCCAACACCGCCCAAAAACTCGATGCGCTCGATCATGGCACGTTAATGTACCGCCTGTCCTACCGGAACCTCGCCCATGAAACGCTGCTCCTCAATCAAACTGTGGCGGCAGATGGCGCTCCGAGCCAGAACCAGGCAGGCATCCATTGGTATGAACTGCGGAAGGCCGGTGACGCCTGGGGCATCTATCAGCAGGGAGTCTGGGCACCCGACGATAATGATCGCTGGCTTGGAAGCATAGCGATGGACGACGGAGGCAACATCGCGTTGGGCTTTTCCGTCTCGGGTACGAGTCCCAACGCGGACCCCTCGATCCACTATGTGGGCCGGCAGACCAATGATACGCTGGGCGAACTTTCCGGCGAGACCTCTCTAATTGATGGTGGCGGCGTGCAACAGGGCATGCCTCCCAGCGATCAATTCGTGACTATAGCCAGATGACCGTCGATCCCCGGGATGACTGCACATTCTGGTATACGAATACCTACTATCCGAAAACAACCAATCCGGATAACTGGCACACGCGGATCGGGGCGTTCAGGTTTCCGAGCTGCCTTCAATTCATAGGCCTCCCGCACCAGTTGGAAATCGATTCGTCTCAGGGCGCCTTTGAACTGCGGTCCACGTACACCTTGAAGAGCGATCTGATCCAGATCAACCCTCTGACCGAAGATGTCGCTCTTCAGATCGGAAGCTTCTCAATCACCATTCCCGCAGGCTCCTTTAAGCGGATCGGACGTGGCAGGGCGTTCATGTTCGAAGGGGTTATCGGTACCGTTCGCTTGGCGGTAAACATTACCTCCAATCATGAACACAGCTTTGACTTCGAGGCGCGCGGGGAGGGCGCGACGAACCTTCCGACGACCAATCCCGTGACAGTGGCATTGACGATCGGCGTGGATCATGGCACCAGCAAGGTGAACGCGCAGCTTGGGAAGTTTGATTGAGGAGCAGCATTTCCTCGCCGCCATGGTTCCCAGCGGCCGGGGGTGAGTCGTGGACTGTTCGATCTGCTGCTGCTTGTTCGCGGCCTTGATGCGGCGAGCTGGCGCCGAAGGCGCAACCGCCCCGGAATCGCTCGCGCCTTCCCCATTGACAAAAGGGCGCCGCTCACTACCTCTAAAGCGTCAGTTCAAGACCCCGGCGGAAGAGACCGGCGCACGCTTTTCGCGGCGAGCCGGCGCCGAAGGCGCAACCGCCCCGGAAACGCTCAGGCCAAGGGACCGCTCGGGGATGACACTCTGGAAAGCGGCCTTCCTTTAACAGGGAGGCCCACCGAAGGAGACAACTTCGCGTGGCTGTGATGGCCACTCGAAGGAAATCTTTCAGGTCCCGGGACAGAGGGGGCAGCGGCGGGAGAGAAACGTCCCGCGCGGCTTTTGCTTTGTCCGGCCGGGTGTTTTGATGTCTGAGTGCCAAGCCACCGTCATTGACGTAGCCGTGGGCGAGCTCGCCCGCACGCCGCTTTACGATCTGCATCGCGCTCTCTGCGCCCGCATGGTCGGTTTTGCCGGCTATGCCATGCCCGTGCAATATCCGTCGGGCATCATAGCCGAGCATCTTCATACGCGGGCGCGGGCGGGGCTGTTCGACGTGTCGCACATGGGTCAAGCAATTCTTGTGGGTCTCCATGCCGCGCGCCATCTGGAAACGCTCGTGCCGGGCGACATCGCCGCGCTAGCTCCAGGGCGGATGCGCTATACGCAATTGCTCAATGGCGATGGGTATATTCTCGACGATCTGATAGTGACGCGGCTCGATGACGAAGCCGGGCGCGAGCGGCTCTTTCTCGTCGTGAACGCCGCTACCAAAAGAGCCGACTTCGCCCATCTGGCCGCCGAGCTGCCGGATTGCGCGCTGACCGTTCTCGCGGACCGCGCCTTGCTCGCGTTGCAAGGACCGAAGGCCGCGGAGGTCTTGCGCCGGCACGTTTCGCCCGCCACGGCCGCAAGCATTACAGAACTGCAGTTCATGTCTGCCAAAAGCTTCGATTGGGAGGGCACCGCACTCAACATTTCGCGCTCAGGCTATACCGGCGAGGACGGTTTCGAGATTTCGATTGAGGCCGCGGCGGCGCCTGCCTTCGCACAAGAGCTGCTTGCCGAGGCGGACGTTCGCCCGATCGGCCTCGGCGCCCGCGATTCGCTCCGGCTTGAGGCAGGTCTCTGCCTTTATGGCCATGACATCGATCGCACGACCGGTCCCGTCGAGGCGGGGCTCTTGTGGTCGATTTCCAAACGCCGGCGCGAGGAAGGTGGATTCCGTGGCTATGAGCAAGTGAAGCGGGCGATCGAGCATGGCCCAGCGCGCTGGCGCGTGGGGTTCTTGCTGGAAGGTAAAGTGCCGGCGCGCGAAGGTTCCGAGATCGCGGCGCTTGAGGGCCAAATCATCGGCCGCGTTACTTCGGGTGGCTTCGCGCCGAGCCTCGGGCGGCCGGTCGCCATGGGCTATGTCCAAGCCGCGCACGCCGCGCCCGGGACTAACGTTTGCTTGATCGTACGCGGCAAGCCGCTTGCGGCAAAAATCGCGTCCCTGCCTTTTGTGCCGCACCGTTACTTTAGGGGACCATGATGACCACGCGCTACACCAAGAGCCACGAATACGTCCGCGTCGAAAGCGGCACCGGCGTCGTCGGGATCACCGATTATGCGCAAGCCCAATTGGGCGACGTCGTTTTTGTCGAGCTGCCCCCAATCGGCCAGAGCTTATCGAAGGGCGCCGAGGCCGCCACCGTCGAAAGCGTCAAGGCCGCGGCCGAAATCAATGCGCCGGCGTCGGGCACTGTCGTCGAGGTCAACAGCGCGCTTGCCGATTCGCCTAGCCTCGTCAACGAGGATCCTTCCGGCAACGGCTGGTTTCTCAAAATCAAGCTGAGCGATGCCGCCGAACTCGACAGCCTGATGGATGAGGATGCCTATCGCGAGTTTCTGAAAAGCCTTTCCTAAGGCGTGTCCGCCGCAAGGTGAATGAGTCATCATGTAGCGCAAGTGCGCGGCTTCGTTCTTACGCCACCGCGCACCAATTTTGAGGTGACAAAGGTGCGCTATCTTCCGCTAAACTCCGAGGACCGAGCCGATATGCTGGCGCGAATCGGCGTTCGCGAAATCGACGCGCTTTTCGCCGACATCCCCGCCGACAAGCGGCTCGATCACGATCTCGATCTACCGCCGCGCAAGACCGAAATGGAGGTGGAGCGCTTGCTCTCTGGGTTGGCGGCAAAAAATGTGGCGGCGGGCTCGGTGCCGTTTTTTGTTGGGGCCGGGGCATACAAGCATCATGTTCCAGCAAGCGTCGATCATCTTATCCAACGCTCCGAATTTCTCACCAGCTATACGCCTTATCAGCCAGAGATCGCGCAAGGTACGTTACAAACCATTTTCGAGTTCCAGACCCAGGTCGCGGGTTTGACCGCGATGGATGTCGCCAATGCGTCGCTGTATGACGGATCGACCGCGACAGTCGAGGCCGTGGCGATGGCGCATCGGATCGCCAAGCGCCGCAAGGTCGTATTATCGGGGGGTCTTCATCCCCATTATGCCGAGGCCGTGCGCACCTATTCGGCGATGCGTGGGGACGCCGTCATGGTGCTTCCGCCCGACGTTTTCGCAACCGAGAATCTGGGCGGCGTTGTCGATGATGAAACTTCCTGCGTCGTGGTGCAAAGCCCGGATCTGTTCGGCAATCTCCGCGATCTTTCTGGAGCCGCCGCGACCTGCCATGCGAAGGGCGCGCTTTTGATCGCGGTTTTCACCGAGGTTGTCTCGCTTGGTCTCGTCAAGCCGCCGGGAGCGATGGGCGCTGATATTGTCGTGGGCGAAGGACAGTCCATCGGCAATCGCTTGAATTTCGGCGGACCCTATGTCGGGCTCTTCGCCACCAAATCAAAATATCTGCGTCAGATGCCGGGGCGCCTTTGCGGCGAAACCGTCGATGCCTCGGGCCGCCGCGCCTTCGTTTTGACCCTTTCGACACGCGAGCAGCATATCAGGCGCGACAAGGCAACTTCCAATATCTGCACCAATTCGGGCCTCGCCAGCCTTGCCTTCACGATTCATCTGACCCTTCTTGGCGATGCGGGCCTGCGCCGTCTCGCCCGCATCAATCACGCCAATGCGGTCGCTCTCGCCGACAGGCTTGCGGCGGTGAAAGGCGTCAATGTGCTGAACGAGACATTCTTCAATGAATTCACGATCAGGATCGCGGGCGACGCCGCGGACGTGATCCAGCGCATGGCGGAAGAAGGCGTGCTCGGAGGCGTCCCCGTCTCGCGGCTTTTGCCGGACAAGGGATTGGACGATCTCATCCTCGCCGCCTCCACGGAAGTCAACACGGACGCCGATCGCGCGGCCTTCGCGGAAACGTTGCAAGGAGCGCTCTCATGCTGATGCAGCAAAAGTTCGACCCACAAGCCGCCGGGACCGAGGCGCCGGAGGCGAAAACCTTCACCGGCAATCGCGGCCTCGAAATCGAGGAAGGGCTTATCTTTGAAATAGGCCGCCCGGAGAATACCGGCGTCGATCTTGACGAACCCGCGCCATTCAAACACCGGCTCGGCTCGCTCGAGCGGCAAGAACCGGGCGGTCTTCCGGGCTTGAGCGAGCCAGAGACAATGCGCCATTTCGTGCGGTTGTCGCGGCTGAATTATGCGATCGACGCCGGGATTTATCCGCTCGGCTCTTGCACGATGAAGCATAATCCCCGCCTCAACGAGGCGATGGCGCGGCTGCCCGGCTTTGCCGATATTCATCCCTTGCAGCCGCAATCTTCCGTGCAGGGCGCGCTTGAGCTGATCGCCGAGCTCGCCCGCTGGCTGATGGTCATGACCGGGATGGACGCCGTCGCCATGTCGCCGAGAGCGGGCGCGCATGGCGAGGCCTGCGGCATGATGGCGATCAAGGCCGCAATCGCGGCGAAGGGAGACGGAGAAACTCGCAAAACCGTTCTCGTGCCGGAGTCGGCGCATGGCACCAATCCGGCCTCCGCAGCCGGCGCAGGATTCGAAGTCCGTCCACTTCCGGCGCGCTCTGACGGCACGCTTGACCCGGCCGATGTCAAAAGCCGGCTCGGACCGGATGTCGCCGCGATCATGCTGACCAATCCCAATACCTGCGGGCTGTTCGAGAAGGATGTGATTGAAATCGCCGCCTTGGTCCACGAGGCCGGGGCCTATTTCTATTGCGACGGCGCGAATTTCAACGCGATCATGGGCAAGGCACGTCCGGGCGATCTCGGCGTTGACGCGATGCATATTAATCTCCACAAGACCTTCTCGACGCCTCATGGTGGCGGCGGACCCGGCGCTGGTCCGGTCGTCCTCTCATCAAAGCTTGCGCCTTTCGCGCCGGTGCCTTTCTTGCGCCGGGGCGAGGGCGGCTTTTGTCTCGTCGAGCATAAAAGCGAGGCACCGGATTCATTCGGCCGGATCGCCGCTTTCCATGGCCAGATGGGCATGTTCGTGCGCGCCTTCGCCTATATGCTGTCGCATGGCGCCGACGGCTTGCGGCAGGCCGCTGAGGACGCCGTGCTGAGTGCGAATTATGTCCGCGCGAGCCTCAAGGACCTCATGTCGGAGCCTTTCGGCGACAGGCCCTGCATGCACGAGGTTCTGTTCGACGAGACGTGGCTGAAGCCCACAGGCCTTACAACGCTCGATTTCGCCAAGGCGATGATCGACGAAGGCTTTCACCCGATGACGATTTATTTCCCCCTTGTGGTGCATGGCGCGATGCTGATCGAACCGACCGAATCGGAATCGAAAGCTTCTCTCGATCTTTTCATCGCCGCATTGCGCGATCTCGCACTTGCCGCAATGCGCGGCGAAACCGAGCGCTTTGCCGGCGCGCCCTATTCAGCGCCCCGCCGCCGCCTCGACGAGACCCGCGCGGCGCGAAACCCCATTCTGAAATGGACCAAGCCAGAGGGGTGAAGCGCGGGATTCGCCGCGCGACGCTTACGGTCTGCTACATAAAGACTTGCTTATATCTTTATTGCCTTGTGCGTCCAAGCCTGTTATAGACCCAAATCTTCTTTCCGGAGCGCCAGGAGCCCATGACCCACACGCCGCATGATTACGCTATTGCCAACATCGAGCTTGCCGCCTGGGGCCGCAAGGAAATCGCTATCGCGGAAACCGAAATGCCGGGTTTGATGGCGGTTCGCGCCGAATATGGCGCGAGCCAGCCGCTTAAGGGCGCTCGGATCGCAGGATCGCTCCATATGACGATCCAGACCGCCGTGCTGATCGAGACGTTGAAGGCGCTCGGCGCCGATGTCCGCTGGGCGTCTTGCAACATTTATTCGACCCAGGATCATGCCGCCGCCGCGATCGCTGCGACCGGCGCGCCGGTGTTCGCCATCAAGGGCGAAAGCCTCGTCGATTATTGGGATTACGCCCATAAGATCTTTGAATGGAGCGACGGCGGCACGGCGAACCTCATTTTGGACGACGGCGGCGACGCCACCATGCTCATTCATCTCGGTATGCGCGCGGCAGCGGGCGACACGGCTTTTCTCGATAAGCCCGGCAATGAGGAGGAGGAGGTCCTCTTCGCCGCGATTAAGCAGCGGCTTGCTCAGAATCCCGGCTGGTACGCTAAATGCGGCCATGCCATCAAGGGCGTCAGCGAGGAGACCACGACCGGGGTCCACAGGCTCTATTTGATGGAGCGAGACGGCAAGCTTCTTTGGCCCGCGATCAACGTCAACAATTCGGTCACCAAGTCGAAGTTCGACAATCTTTACGGCTGCCGGGAATCGCTTGTCGACGGCATCCGGCGCGGCACCGACGTGATGATGGCCGGCAAGGTCGCGATGATCGCGGGCTTCGGCGATGTCGGAAAAGGTTCGGCGGCCTCGCTGCGCAACGCTGGTTGCCGCGTGTTGGTTTCCGAGGTCGATCCAATCTGCGCCTTGCAGGCTGCGATGGAGGGCTATGAAGTCACCACCATGGAAGATGCCGCGCCGCGCGCCGATATTTTCGTGACCTGCACCGGTGATGTCGACGTCATCACGGTCGACCACATGCGCGCGATGAGGGACCGCGCCATCGTTTGCAACATCGGTCATTTCGATTCCGAGATCCAAGTCGCGGGCTTGCGCAATTTCAAATGGCACAACGTCAAGCCCCAGGTTGACGAAATCGAGTTTCCGGACGGCAAGCGGATCATTCTTTTGTCGGAAGGGCGGCTCGTCAATCTCGGCAATGCGACGGGACATCCTTCCTTCGTGATGTCGGCGTCTTTCACCAATCAGACCTTGGCGCAAATCGAACTTTGGACCAAGCAAGGCCAATACGGTCGCAAGGTCTACACCTTGCCAAAGCATCTCGATGAAAAAGTAGCTCGCCTCCACCTCGACAAGATCGGGGTCAAGCTGACCAAGCTCACCCCCGCCCAGGCGGCCTATCTCGGGCTGCCGCAGGCGGGCCCGTTCAAGCCAGATCACTATCGCTATTAATATTAGCGCGGGCCTTCAAGGGCCTTCTGCGCGCCTCGCTAAGGTGCCCATCTTTTCCGATCCGGGCGGTGGCTCAAAGGATGCCGGCGGAGAAGCTGGATCCCGGAGGAAACGCGGCTAAACTGGTCTTTAAGAAAAAATAGGGGCTATTTTTCGAGGCTAGGACAGACAGGGAGCAAGATGGTAATTATTGAATGCGCGGGCGAAACAGCGGCCGTGCCACCATTTGCATTTCTTCCGCTTTCGTCAAAATGGTGGCCCTTGGAGCCGGCAAGCTGGCTGTTATATGCTGGTTGATTGCGTCGAAGGATCGTTCACCGATGGCCCAGAAGTATTTTGGAACGGACGGCATTAGGGGCATCGCCAATGCCGCGATTACGCCCGAGCTCGCCATGAAAGTCGCCCAGGCGACCGGGGTCATGTTTCAACGCGGCGAATATCGGCATCGGGCGGTGATCGGCAAGGACACAAGGCTTTCCGGCTACATGATCGAAAATGCCTTGGTTGCAGGATTCACCTCGGCCGGCATCGACGTCCTGTTGCTCGGGCCGATGCCAACGCCCGCCGTCGCCATGCTCACCCGTTCGATGCGGGCGGATGTCGGCGTCATGATTTCTGCCTCTCATAATCCTTACGAAGACAATGGGATCAAGTTGTTCGGCCCGGACGGATATAAATTGCCGGACGCGGCCGAAGCGAAAATAGAGGCGATGCTCGATCAGCCTTCCTTGCTCAAACTATCGAAACCCTCGGACCTTGGCCGCGCGATGCGAGTTGAGGGCGATCGCGCCCGCTACATCGAATTCGCCAAGCGTACCCTGACACGCAATCTAACGCTCGATGGTTTGCGAATCGTCGTTGATTGCGCCAATGGCGCCGCCTACAAGGTCGCTCCCGAAGCCTTGTGGGAATTGGGCGCCGACGTCGTGTCGATCGGCGTCGAGCCGGACGGTTTCAACATTAATCGGGATGTCGGTTCCACCGCGCCAGGAGCACTTGCCAAGAAAGTCCGGGAAGTGCGGGCGGATATCGGTATCGCGCTCGACGGCGACGCCGACCGCGTGCTTATTGTCGACGAGGTTGGGAAACTTGTCGATGGCGACCAATTGATGGCAGCGATCGCGCAAAGCTGGAAGGAAGACGGAAGACTGTCGCGGCCTGGCATAGTCGCGACGCTTATGTCGAACCTCGGCCTCGAACGCTATCTCGAAGCGCACGGGCTGTCCCTCGCGCGCACCGCGGTCGGCGATCGCTATGTGCTCGAACACATGCGGCAGGAAGGGTTTAATCTCGGCGGTGAGCAATCCGGCCATATTATCCTCTTGGATCATTGCACGACTGGGGACGGACTCGTTGCCGCCTTGCAAATCTTGGCGATTGTCAAGAGCCAAGATAAACCGGTTAGCCAAGTCTGCCGTCGATTCGATCCGCTGCCGCAAGTATTGCGGAATGTGCGATTCAAAGCCGGACAGCCTTTGGCGGATGCGGGTGTCATGCGCGCCATCGAGGATGCCCGCGAGACGCTCGGCAAAGGCGGCCGCCTAGTCGTGCGCGCGTCCGGCACCGAACCAGTCATCAGGGTCATGGGCGAAGGCGACAAGCTCGATCTTGTCGAGCGAGTCGTCGATGACGTTTGCGCGGCGCTCATGGCTTTGGCGGAGGCGGCGTGACGGGAAACGGGCGGCCGGCTCAGCGCCGGGCGCGGTGGCGAGGCGATGGCGCGAACATCGCGCGGCACTCTGGGCTGAGCTTGGATTTCTGCCGCGCCAGGCAACTCGTTACCCGCGCCTCGTCCGGAATCTCGTCAGGGCAGAGGCGGTAAGCGTCATCCTCACAAGCCGTCTGCTCGTGTGACCGCAGATCGGATTGGCTGAGTGCCGGGCTTGTCATGAACAGGGAGAGGATAACCAGTGCGCGTATGGGTTTCATTTGCATTGCGATGGGCCCTTACCTTTGAAAGATGCGGGTGACGGCGATATCTTGCACTGAACAACATCCGGTTTAATTAATTCTGATCACGTTCAAACCGCTCGTTTCGAAAGATCTTTGTCGCGGGGCTAATCCTCTGGGCCCGACACGGGCGCGTGGAGCGGCCAAAGACGCTATTGCGCATCGGGCTGAGCTTCGGGCGCCGCTTGCGCGAAGGCAGGCTGCTCGCGGGCTGCCGCGTCGGCCGCGGCGATGCGCGGAAAGGGCGCCAAATCGAGGCCAGCGCGCCGCGCGTTATAGACCTGGGGCACAAGGCATATGTCGGCCAGGGTAATCTGGTCGCCAACGGCGTGGCGCCCGGCGAGGGCGGCGAGGCGCGCTTCGATCGCGCAAAACCCGATCCCGATCCAGTGCCGGTTCCAGGCCGCGCGGGCCCCAGCGCCGGCGCCATAGTCCGCCGTGAGTTGTTCAAGCACCCGCAAATTGCCGATCGGATGGATGTCGCAAGCGATCGTATAGGCGATCTCGCGGCAAGCCGCCTTCTGCCTGGGGTCGTTCGGCAACAAGGGCGGGTCTGGATAAATCTCATCGAGATAGTCGATGATGGCGAGCGATTGGGCCAGCGTGAACCCGTCCGCCTCGCGCCAAACCGGAACGAGACCCGCGGGGTTTCGCTCGCGATGTTCGTCGCTCGCCTGCTCGCCCAATTGCAGTTGCACGGAGACTTGTCTCGCGGCAATCCGCTTGAGGTTCAGGGCGATCCGTACCCGGTAGGCGGCGCTCGATCGCCAATAGCCGAAGATGCATGGCTCAGGCATCAGTTCTTGCATAAGGTTCGACCGTCTGTTCTATGGCGCCGAAAATCGACTGGCCGCTTGAATTCTTCATCTCGATGCGCACCGTATCGCCGAAGCGCATAAATGGCGTCTTCGCGGCGCCGTCGCGAATGGTCTCGACCATCCGCGCCTCGGCAAGGCATGAGTAGCCAACTCCGCCGTCCGTGATCGGGCGGCCGGGACCGCCGTCCGCGCCTTTGTTGGAAACGGTGCCAGAGCCGACGATGGTGCCTGCACTTAGCGGCCTCGTCATGGCCGCGTGCGCGATCAAGGCCGGGAAATCGAAAGTCATGCCGGTGCCGGCGTCCGCGCGCCCGAATGGTTTGCCGTTGAAGCTAATGAGCAAGGGCAGTTGCAGGTTGCCACAATCCCAAGCGGCGCCGAGCTCGCTTGGGGTGACCGCGACCGGCGAGAAGGCCGAGGACGGCTTCGACTGGAAGAAGCCAAAACCCTTGGCGAGTTCCGCCGGGATGAGGTTGCGCAAGGAGATATCGTTCGCAAGGACGATGAGGGCAATCGCCGCGGCTGCCTCGGCGCGATCCGCGCCCATCGCGACATCGTTGACGACGACCGCGACTTCCCCCTCGAAATCGATACCGAAACCTTCATCCGCCATTCTTATCGGCTCCCGGGGAGCAAGAAAAGCGTCCGATCCGCCCTGATAGAGCAAGGGATCGGTCCAAAGATCCTGCGGCATCGCGGCCCCGCGCGCCCGGCGCACGAGTTCCACGTGATTCAAATAGGCGGAGCCGTCGATCCATTGGAACGCGCGCGGCAATGGCGAGAGCGCGTCGTGCTCGCGGAACCGCTCGCGCGGCACCGAGCCGGTTGCAAGCGCCGTCGCGAGCGCCTCGAGTCTTGGCGAGAGCCTTGTCCAATCGTCGAGCGCGTCTTGCATTGTGCTGGCAATGCCCCGCGCGTCCGTGGCATGGGCGAGATCGCGCGAAACCACGACGAGCCGCCCATCGCGGCTGCCGTTGGCAAGTGTCGCAAGCTTCACGCGGCTCCCTCACGGCGTTGGTCATTCGCGGCGGTTTGGATCGAAGTGCTTTTCCAATCCCCGCCAGCAATCGGCATAGTCGCTTTGCAAGGCTGGCAACTTGGCTGCATATTCCGTCACCTGTTGCGGATAGCGCGTCTCGAACATAAAGGCGAGGGTGTTTTCGAATCTTTGCGGGGTCAATTCGCCAGAACTCGCTCTGTCGAAAGCTTGCCTGTCCGGCCCATGCGGTAGCATGCTATTGTGGAGCGAAATCCCGCCCGGCGCAAAGCCTTTCGCCTTGGCGTCGTACTGGCCAAGGATCAGCCCCATGAACTCGCTCATGATGTTCATGTGATACCAGGGCGGCCGGAACGAATGTTCGGCGACCTGCCAGCGCTCCGGAAAGATCACGAAATCAACGTTCGCGGTGCCGGCCTCACCGGATGGCGCGGTGAGCACCGTGAAGATGGAAGGATCCGGGTGATCGAACAAAATGGCGCCAACCGGCGCGAAGGTCCGCAGGTCGTATTTGTAGGGCGCATAATTGCCGTGCCAGGCGACGACGTCGAGCGGCGAATGGCCGATTTCGGTAAGATGAAATCCGCCGCACCATTTTAGCGTAAGACGGCAGGCCGTTTCCTTCTCCTCGAAACTGGCGACCGGGGTCTTGAAGTCGCGCGGGTTGGCGAGGCAATTGGCGCCGATCGGCCCCCGCGCGGGCAGGGCGAACCTCGCGCCATAATTCTCGCAGACATATCCGCGCGAGGGACCGTCTTCAAGCCCCACCTTAAACTTCATCCCGCGCGGAATGACCGCGATATCGCCTGGCCCAGCGCTGAGGCGGCCGAGCTCGGTGGCGATCTCTAGCGCACCGGCTTGCGGCACGATCAGCAATTCGCCGTCGGCATTCACAAAATAATCGTCTTCCATGCCTTGCGTCACAAGATAAATATGCGCCGCCATGCCGGTCTGGGTGTAGACATCGCCCGCCGTTGTCATGGTCCGCATGCCGGTCACGAAGGTCAACGGATCATTGGGGATCGGCAAAGGATCCCAGCGCAACTGACCGAGAGGCAAGCCATGCGCGGCGATATGCGGCGCGGTTTTCCAAAAGGGAACATCGATGCGGGTGAAGCGGCCGACATGCCTGACGGAGGGACGCATGCGGTAGAGCCAGGAGCGCGCATTGGCGCCGCGCGGCGCGGTAAACGGCGTGCCCGACAATTGCTCGGCATAAAGCCCATAGGGGCAGCGCTGCGGCGAATTCTGCCCTTGCGGCAAGGCGCCCGGCAGCGCCTCGGTCTCGAAATCATTGCCGAAGCCGGACATGTAACGGTGTGTCATGGGCAAAGACTCTGCGATGCCGGGGAAGCCTCGAACTGCGCGGCATTTTTGGCGCCCGCGTGGAGAGGGATCCCAATTGTTTCAGACTTTTAGATAGGTTCATGCGAACAAACAAACAGGTTGTAACTTTTGGGCGGTCCGCCGTGTAACGACTGTAGCCTGAGCCTCGGGTTACCGAAAGTTGTGGCGGAATCACCCTGCTGGTCCACTTGGAGAATCGCGTGCGCGACAAAATCCTTATAACTCTCCTCGTACTCATCATAATTCTAAACCTTGGCCACACCGCCGATCATTTTGCCAGAGGCGACTTCCGCTGGCCGGTAACATTGGAATCTGTGCCGCCGATCATTGTTACCCTTACGGTAAATGCGATCCTTGGCTTCGGCCTGTATTTCACCGTAAAAAACAGGATCGGCCCTCTGTTCTGGGCAATCGCAGCGGGCATTGGCGTGGCATTGGGCTTGCTTGCGCATTTCAGCCCGTTCACGGATCAGACCCCACAGTACATTTACCACGCCTACGCAACACCCGCCGCCGGCTGGCTGGCGGTGGCTTGGCTCGTCGCGCTCATGCTCGCCCTGATCATCACTGCAATCTACGCGGAGTATCTCTGGGCCCGACAGTGACCGTATTGTTAGCGATTGGTCAAATATCTCGCCGGTCATGAGATCATCGGTGGGACAAGGCGGCGCTACCGGAGCGTCGCCCTGCCGAAGCCGACGCTGTCACTGGGAGTGGAACCTTTTTTGCGCGGCCTCGATCTGCTGCTTCACCGCCTCCATGTTGAAGCTTGCACCTTTCTGCATCGGCGGGAACTCGATGAAGGTTTGGGCATATTCGCCGACCTCCTTCTGGACGTAGACAAAGCGCCAGAACTCGTGCACGAAGAAATCATAATACGAGAGAGAGCCCCCTGCCGCGGTCGGCATGCCCAGCCGCTCGAAAGGATCGAGCCGCAGATTGACGACGTTGGGCCAATCGATTTTCACGGTGCCGCCGAGCCAGCCGTTCGGTTGATCGATAAATCGGTATTTGTAGTCGTCGATTCGAACCGCGCCGAACGTGCTTTCGGCGAAGTAGAGGATCTCATGCCGGTTGGATGGGCCTTTTCCGGTCAGCAGGCTCAACTGGTCGTAGCCGTCCAGATGAACCTTGTAGTTGCGATCGCCGAGCTGCTTGCCTTGTTTCAACTCGGATACGATGTTCGGATCCCCGGCGAGCGCGGCAAACGTCGGAAACCAGTCGAGACCGGACATGATCCCATTTTCGACTTTTCCAGACGGCACATGGCCTGGCCATCTTACAATCATCGGCACCCGCATGCCGCCTTCGAGCACGGTGCCCTTCCCGCCGGCAAAGGGTGTGTTGCCGCCGTCGGGCCAGGTAAAGTTCTCGGCGCCATTGTCGGTCGAGAAAACAACGATCGTATCTTTATCGACTCCGAGGTCCTTCAGCTTTTTCAGCACTGCGCCAACCATGTCGTCGAGCTGCGTCATGCCGCTTTCTTCGGTGTAATAACCGTTCTCTGGCGTCTCGGTCGCCTGGTATTTTGGCGAGAGATGCGTGATTATATGCATCCTGGTTGGATTGAGCCACACGAAAAACGGCTTTTTCTGCGCCACCGCCTTGTCGATGAATTTGAAGGTGAAGCCGAGAATCGCGTCGTCGACGGTCTCCATATTATATTTGATGCCTTCGATGGGATGCGGCGGTAGAGGCCCGGCGTCCTCGATTTTTTGCTTGCCGATCTTGCCCCAACGCGGCTCGACAGCCGGATCGTCCACATTGGTCGCAAAAGAATGCACCATATTGCGCGGGCCGACCACGTCTTTGAGCGCGGGCGGGTAGGAATGCCAGAACGGGTCCTCCATCGCATCGAGATGATAGAGATAACCGAAATATTCGTCGAACCCGTGTACGGTGGGGAGGTATTTGTTCAGGTCGCCCAGGTGATTCTTGCCGAACTGCCCGGTCGCGTAGCCCATCGCCCTCAGCGCGGTGGCGATGGTCGGTGCCTCGGCGGGCATGCCGATATCGGCGCCGGCCTGGCCGACGGTGGTCAGACCGGTGCGAAGCGGCAATTCGCCGGTAATGAAATTGGCGCGGCCCGCCGTGCAGCTTGGTTCAGCATAATAGTCGGTGCATCGCAGACCCTCGGCCGCCAATTGATCGAGGTTCGGCGTTTTGCCGGCCATCATGCCTTGATGGTAAGCGCCGATATTGAACCAGCCGACGTCGTCGCCCATGATAAAAATTATGTTGGGCTTTGCCGCTTGCGCGACCGCCGTTCCGGACGATCCCGGCGAGGCGGCAAAAAGAATTGAGGCGGCTACCCCGCTAAGAAGACTTTGGAAAATTGGGCGTCCCGGCGGATGCCGCTGCGGTCGAAGGCTAGTGGAGTCGCGCATCGGTTGCTCCTTTAAAATACGCTGTCGCGCCGGTAGACTGCGTGGGGGCCGTCCTTGAAACGGATGTTCCCGGATCTAAAACAAAGAAGTCGCCTTATCGTTCCGTACTGCGCCAGCGTGGCCTTCGGCTAAGGTTCGGTTTGGGCGGCCGCCTCAGAACACTATCCGTAGGCGCGCCTCGGCTTTGAAGTTATAAACTGGATAGTCTTTGACGATTGGCACGCTACCCTCGAGCGAGAGTTGCACCTTGTCGCTTAATCGCGCGCCGATCAAGGCATCGAAGGGGAGGAACAGCCGTCCCGTCTGACCAGCTATCGGAGTGCCGAAATTGATGCGGATATCGTGGCTTGGGTAGAGCGTTATAAACCAGGGGCCTGGCAAATCGATGTTCAAGGTTGGGGCGATCTGCGGCTCACTGATCCTTCGTGCTCCGGGGTTGCCAGAAACGCTCAGCGCATAGCGGATCGTTAGAACGAAATAGCTATCCTGCCCGAGTTCGAGTAGCATGTAGCGCAGGCCGAACCCTGGCATGACTTGCCATTCGCCGCTGCCAAGGCTGTCGGCCCCTGTCTGTGCGCTAACACGCGCCCCGACGCCAAAAGCCCAGCGTTCGTTTAGGTCATGCGCAACAAACGCCTGGAAAACTGCATCGCCAAGTCCAAAGTCGTGATCCACGCTCGCAGGCTCAAAATCGGTGGTCGTCTTTTGCACGAGGGGAACCTGGGCCAGCACACCCAGGCGCCAGTCGGCATCGAGGGGAATCTTGGTGTCTACCCGCAACAGGATTTCGGCCTTGTTCGTCTTGCTCGTATTGTTTGAAGAAGTCTGATCCAAACCGCGCACTTCGATTGCGGTTTGAGGACGCGTGAGATCAAAGCCATTGTTCGCTTGAGTCGACTCTGATGCCGTATCTTGACCGGCGGGTGCTTCCTGATCTGCGCTCACATCTGGGGGTTCGGCCACTGCCGAGAGGGGGGCAAGGAGCATGGCCAAGCTGACCACCATCAGCGCTATGAACGCGTGCCCTAGACCATGCTTTGCATTTTGGCGCATCGTCCGTCTTGCGGCTGCGGCCTTGGGGGTTCGCCTAAAGCCGGAAGCTGACGGAGGCGAAGATCGAGTCGCCTCGCACCCGGTGCGTGACATCAAACTCATGAAACCACCGGCCGCTGAGGGTAACTTCTTGCGCACCGGCCTTCAACGTATAGCTGACCAATGGCCCAACCGCCGCCACGCGCCCCCTGAAGGGGCCAATCTTGTCTCCCGAACCGCCGTCATTGGTCACTTGCTGATAATAGTAGCCGCCAACGCCGGCGGAGAGGCCAAAGGGAAAGTGCTGATTGAGCGCGCCCTCGAAATGGAGCTCGGCGCCGCTCTGGTAGTTCGTCGCGGTATTGATCGTGTTGATGGTGACGCCGAGCGCGGCTGACGCCTCGATGCCGGTCTGGAGACTGAGGTAGGTATAGCCCCCCTTGAGATCCACGCCGGGCCGGTGCAAGCCCGTGAACGCAAGTGCGGTGGAGGAATAGAAACCGGTCGGAGCGAACCCGGTCAGGGTCGCGTTCCAGTGATGCTCGCCCGCGTCCCAGCCAAGGAAGGCGGCGAAGGCGCTGTCGCCCAATGCGTCAACGGAAGCGGTCCGGCCTAATTGCCGGTCTACGCCGAATGGCCCCGTGAAGGAAAGACTCACTGACGTGCGCTCCCCGCCAAAAGGAAGAAGCGCCGCGAAGCCGAGCGACCCGCCAAGAATCTTGACATCGGTGACCCATGCGACCTGGGCGATGTCGAACAGGAAATTATAACTCACACCCGCGACCGTATTTCTACCTACCGGAAACTTGACGTTGGCGCTCGCGCTGCCTTGGTACAGATAAAATGTGTCCGAAAAATAGACCCCAGGCGGCGGTGTATAGCCGACCATCGGAAGGCTGTAGCCAAGCAGATAATCGCCGAGACCGTATTCGGCAGCCTGCACTGGCAGGATGAGGAACGAGCTTCCGGCGAGATACGCCAGGCATGTGCAAGCCCATGTCAGCCATTTGCTTCGGGCCGGTCTCATGGTTTTGCCATTCCAATGTTGGGCTGCGGTTTCGACGCCGGAGCGGCATTTTCAATCAAGACACCAAAGCTATCCCCACCCAAAGCGTTCGTTTTGCAAGTTCGAGGTTTCGCCGGCCGATTTCGCGGCGATGTTGCGCATCGGCCACATCGGGAACGCGACCAGCGTGTCCTTGGCTTGGTCGCAGTGGCGAGCTCACTTTGTCGCAAATTTTCATCGCATAGAAGCACCCGCGGCTTGCTCCAACTGCCGCGTCTTTCAGGCGACGAGCACGCCGCGTTCGATCTGGTCCGCTTCGATCGACTCGAAAAGCGCCTGAAAATTGCCTTCGCCAAAACCCTCGTCGCCCTTGCGTTTGATGAACTCGAAAAAAATGGGCCCGATCACCGTCTTTGAAAAAATCTGCAACAGGAGTTTTGGTTTGCCGCCTTCGACGGTTTCCCCATCGATCAGAATGCCGCTCGCCCGCAATGTCTCCAGCGGTTCGCCGTGGCCTGGAAGCCGCGCACTGATCCTGCCATAATAGGTGTCGGGCGGCGGCGGCATGAAAGCGAGACCCCGCGCCGCCAAGCGCTTCACGGTGGCGTAGACGTCCTTGCAGCCGCAGGCGATGTGCTGAATGCCTTCGCCCTTATATTGGTGCAGGTATTCCTCGATCTGGCTTTTGTCGTCGGCGGATTCGTTCAAGGGAATCCGGATTTTTCCACACGGGCTCGTAAGCGCGCGCGAATAGAGCCCCGTAAATTTCCCGGAGATGTCGAAATAGCGGATCTGGCGAAAATTGAAGAGATTTTGATAAAACTGATACCAGCGGTCCATGGCGCCGCGAAACACATTGTTGGTCAAGTGATCTATATAGTCGATGCCGCAACCGGCGGGCACCGGATCGCGCTCGCCTACCCAGTCGAATTCGGCCTCATAAGGCGAACCCTTGGCGCCAAAAGTGTCGATGAAATAAATTAGGCTGCCGCCAATCCCCATGATCGCAGGCACGTCAATTGTCTTGGCGCCTGCCTCGCCCGTATAGGGCTTAGCGCCGCGCTCCAGCGCATGCGCAAAAGCGTGTTTGGCATCGACGACGCGCCAGGCCATCGCGGGCGCGCAGGGTCCGTGGAGATCAACGAATCTGCCGCCAAAGCTTGTCCGGTCGCCGTTGAGGATATAGTTGACCCCGCCCTGGCGATAGAGATCGATGGCGCGGGATTTGTGCTTTGCTACCCGCTCGAAACCCATCTCTTCGAACAATGTCTTGAGCGCGCGAGCCTCAGGATGGGCGAATTCCACGAATTCAAAACCATCGGTGCCGGCCGGGTTTTCGGCGCTGATCTTGGCTGGCGGCGCATCGTGCGGAAACGGACCCATTTTTGCCTTATCCTTCCTTAAGAGAATTGAAGATAGCGCAAGACCCGCGAGAGAAGGGTGTATAATGAATGGATTCTCGGCCAAGAATGCACGGATTGTGTGAGAAATGGCGGATTCACAAGAGCTAGGCGCGCTCGATCAGTTCGACCTCAAGCTGCTCGCGGCACTCGAGGACGACGGACGCCTCACCAATGCCGAGCTCGCCTCGAAGGTCGGCCTCTCTCCCTCGCAATGTTCCCGCCGCCGCATAAGGCTCGAGGAAACCGGCGTTATCGAGAGCTATTCCGCGCGCCTTAACGCCGCGCGCCTGGGGATCGGCCTGCTCGCCCTCATTCAAGTCACCCTGTCTCCCCATTCCAAGGAAAATGCCAAAAAATTCAGAGATTTCGTAAATGGAGTCGAAGAGATACAGGAGGCCTATGCGCTGACTGGCGACGCCGATTATCTGCTGAAAGTGGCAGCCCCGGATTTAAGCGGCCTTGCCCGAATTATCAACGATTTGATCCTGCCGCAGGCCAGCGTATCGCACGTCAAATCGTCGATCGTGTTGACGACGCTCAAGGACAGCCATCGCCTGCCGCTAGAGCATGTCCCGAAAAAGTTGCGCGACTTTTTCGATTAGGACATGCTCCAACTCTTAAAATTAGAGCGATTCCTCTTCGATCACGTGGTTCCACGTGATTGGGAAGCGCTCGGAGCCGCCAAATCCGCCGCGTGATCATGTCCGCCCGGAAATCAAAAGCTCCGCGCCGGTGATCGCCTTGGCGTCGTCGGACAAAAGAAACAAAATGGCCGTGGCGATCTCCTCCGGCTTTACCCAGCGCGAAAAATCGGCTTTCGGCATGTCCGCGCGGTTACGCGGCGTATCAATGATCGTCGGCAGCACCGCGTTGACGCGGACGCCGGCGTTCTTCTCCTCTTCGGCGAGGCTTTCGGTCAGCCGCAGCACGCCAGCCTTCGAGGCGGCATAGGCGCCCATTCCCGCACCGGCCTTTTTCGCGGGAGCCGACCCGACATTGACGATGGCGCCCTGCGTTGCGCGGAGATAAGGCAGCGCCGCCCTGGTTGCCGTGGCGGCGGTCAGAAGATTAATATGGAACATCTCGGTCCAAGCAGTGAGATCGCCATCGCCTAGCGTCTGCCAGCGGAAGCCGCCCGCGACATTGGCGAGCCCGTCGATTTTTCCGAAGCGCGTGGCAGCCGCTTCAAAGGCCTGCTTGGCCGCGGCAAAATCCGTCAAATCCACCCCGCCAAGCACCAAAAGCCGGTCCCGCGCGGCGATCTTATCCGCTTGTTCCCGGCCAGGGATCGCCACATAGGCTCCCGCCGTCAGCGCCGCTTCCGCCACGGCGCGTCCCAGCACGCCGGTCCCGCCGGTTACAACCACAACCTTGTCCCGCATGACGCTCTTCCTCCTTGCAAAGCAGCTTGCTACGCCGCGCCTTGGCGCAAACGGCCGCCGCTCCTCGCGTAGTCTTGTGTGCCTCGGGTGAAAACGTTGTCGCCTGGTTCGATTGCCGCGATCGAAATATCGGGCATGTTCGAGATCTTGGCATAGAGAGGACCGAAATCGGTCCCCGTCGTGACATCGAGCAAATTCTTGAGCGAGGGAATGACGAAGTAGACCTGCTGGAAATCGTCGATGCGATAAAGCGTGCGCATCACCCTTTCCAGATCGAACCCCAGCCGGTTCGGCGAATCGGAGGCAAGCGCGAAAATCGTTTCCGTTTTCGAGGACACAATGCCCGCGCCATAGATCCGCAAGCCCGCATGCGTTTCTAAGAGCCCGAACTCGACCGTGTACCAATAGAGCCTCGCAAGATTAGCGAGATGACCGAGCAAGAGCGCGCGACGCCCGCCCTTCCCATAAGCCTGCATGTAGTCGGCGAAGACCGGATTGGTCAGCATGGGGACATGACCAAAGACATCGTGAAAAATGTCGGGCAACTCCAAATAGTCGAGCTCATCTGCGTCGCGGATGAAATTACCGGCCGGAAACCGGCGGTTGGCGAGATGATCGAAGAACACCGCGTCGGGCACGAGGCCTGGCACCGCCACGACCTGCCACCCCGTGAGGCCTGAGAGCTTTTCGTTCAGCTGCCGGAAATCGGGGATGCCTTGGCCATGCAGATCAAGGGCGTCGAGCCCATGCAGAAACTCATCGCAGGCGCGCCCAGGCAATATGTCGGCCTGGCGCTCATAGAGCGTCGTCCAGATTCGATGTTCGGCCTCGCTGTAGCGCTCAAACCCTTGCGGAATCGTCCAGTCAGGGTTTGCGCCCTGGGGAAGGTCCGTTTGTGCAAGAACACCCATGGCCTTAATCCTGTAACGGCCGTTTCCTAAAATAGGTGTCGGCGCGCGGCTTGCCAGCCCCGAGGGCCTGCGCCCCAAGTCGGCCGTAACGCCGGCAAGCGCTGGCCAAACCGTCAGTTCAACACATTGTATTTCTTGAACCAAGCCTGCATCGCCATCCAGGCATCTTGTGCCGCGTCTGCGCGAAAACTTTGCCGGTAATCGGCGAAGAAACCATGGCCCGCGCCCGGATAGATCTTGAATTTTGTCGTTTTTCCCGCCGATTCCAGTCTTTCCTTCATCGCCTCGACCTGATCCGGCGTAATTCCGCTGTCCTCGGCGCCGTAAAGGCCGAGCATCGGCGCCTTGACCTTTGTTGCGAGTTCAAAGGCGTTTTCCGGCATGGCCGCGCTCGGGGGATCCATCAGGCTGCCGTAAAATGAAACGCCTGCCTTGAGGTTCAAATTATGCGTCGCATAAAGCCACACCGTGCGCCCGCCCCGGCAAAAGCCTATGATGCCGAGCCGGTCCGTATCGCCTCCCTGGGACTTGGCCCAATCGACCGTCGCGTCGAGATCGCAAAAAAGCTCTTGATCGGGCTTGCCGTTGACCAAGGACATCAGTTGCGCCGGTTGCGCGATTTTTGTGAGGTCGCCGAGGCGGAAATAATAATCCGGCGCCACCGCGAATGCGCCGAGCTTGCCTAGCCGCCGCGTCACATCCTTAATG
>JBOHJQ010000050.1:0-24911 GCA_050728655.1 Methylocella sp. | reverse complement strand
CACGGTTGTTGTAGGCATCGACGTGTTTTGGATCGAGGCGGATCGCCGCGTCGTAGTCGGCGATGGCGCGGTCGTGGTCGCCCCTGTCGTAGTACGCGAGCCCACGGTTATAGTAGGCTGTGGCCAGTTTCGGATCGAGGCGGATCGCCGCGTCGTAGTCGGCAATGGCGCGGTCGTGGTCGCCCTTGGCTTCGTAGGCGAAGCCACGGTTGCCGTAGGCGGGGAGGTATTTCGGATCGAGGCGGATCGCCGCGTCGAAGTCGGCGATGGCGCGGTCATGGTCGCCCCTGTCGTAGTACGCGAGCCCACGGTTATAGTAGGCTTGGACGTGTTTCGGATCGAGGCGGATCGCCGCGTCGTAGTCGGCGATAGCGCGGTCATGGTTGCACTTGGCGTCGTAGGCATTGCCACGGTTGTTGTATGCGAAAACGTCTTTCGGATTGAGCCGGATCGACGCGTCGTAGCTGGCGATGGCGCGGTCGTGGTCGCCCTTGGCCTCGTACGCGACGCCACGGTTGTAGTGGGCTGGGGCGTATTTCGGATTGAGCCGGATCGCCGCGTCATAGTCGGCGATGGCGCGGTCATGGTCGCCCTTGTCCTCGTACGCATTGCCGCGTTTGTCGTAGGCGACGACACGGTTGTTGTAGGCGGCGGCGTCTTTCGGATTGAGCCGGATCGCCGCGTCGTAGTCGGCGATGGCGCGGTCGTAGTCGCCCTTGTGCTCGTACGCGTTGCCACGGTTGGTGTAGGGTTGGACGAGTGTCGGATCGAGCCGCAGCGCCGCGTCGTAGTCGGCGATGGCGCGGTCGTAGTCGCTTTTGCCGTAGTACGCGTAGCCACGGTTGTGGTAGGCGCCGGCACGATCGTGCGCGGTTTCGCCCTTCCCTCTTATGATACGGGTGCAGGCGGAAATACGGCGGTCTGCGTCTCTCGTCTGATTGCAATCGTTATATTCGCGTTGACTGGCGGCGAGCACAGGGCTCGTGAACGAGACAAGCAGAATGACTGAAATGACCGCTAAGCAATAGCGCATCGTTGCTCCCCCCTCCCTCCGTCGCCGCGATGGGCTGCTGCAAGCCGGCGTCGCGCCGGGGCACGGCGCGTCACGGCAGCAAGAGTATGACGGCGTACAAAGATAAAGTCACGTCCAATAGTAAGAAGGTTCCTTTTATACCAAGTCCCGTTGTAAATGACTCTCACGTCATGCCAGGCCTTGAGCCGGGCATCCAGACTCAAACGGTCCCCATGTGTCGAGTTCTTGCGCCTGGGATTTACGCGGGCCATCACACATAAAGCCTGCCGCCTTTCTCCAAAAACTCGGCGCTCTTTTCCGCCATGCCTTTTTCGCGCTCGGCCATCAAAGCCGCTTCCTCGCGAAGATCCTGCGTGATTTTCATCGAACAAAATTGCGGCCCGCACATCGAGCAGAAGTGCGCGGTTTTATGCGCCTCTTTCGGCAGCGTTTCGTCGTGAAACAGCCGCGCCGTATCGGGATCGAGGCCGAGGTTGAACTGATCCTGCCAGCGGAAATCGAATCTTGCGCGGGACACGGCGTCGTCGCGAATCTGCGCCGCAGGGTGCCCCTTGGCGAGATCGCCGGCGTGCGCGGCGATACGATAGGTGATGACGCCGGTCTTCACGTCGTCGCGATCCGGCAGGCCAAGATGTTCCTTCGGAGTCACATAGCACAGCATGGCGCAGCCAAACCAGCCGATCATCGCGGCGCCGATGCCTGAGGTGATGTGGTCATAGCCCGGCGCGATATCGGTCGTCAGCGGCCCTAGCGTATAGAACGGCGCCTCGCCGCATTCGGCGAGCTGCTTTTCCATGTTGATCTTGATCTTGTGCATCGGCACATGGCCGGGGCCCTCGATCATGACCTGACAGCCCTTTGCCCAGGCAACTTTCGTCAGTTCCCCTAGTGTTTCAAGCTCGGCGAATTGGGCGCGGTCATTGGCGTCGGCGATCGAGCCCGGCCGCAGGCCATCGCCCAGCGAAAAGGACACGTCGTAAGTGCGCATGATGGCGCAAATCTCGTCGAAGCGCTCGTAAAGAAAACTTTCCTTGTGATGCGAAAGGCACCAGCGCGCCATGATCGAGCCGCCGCGCGAGACAATGCCGGTGGTGCGCTTGGCGGTCAGCGGCACATAGGCGAGGCGCACGCCGGCGTGGATCGTGAAATAATCGACGCCTTGCTCGGCTTGCTCGATCAAGGTGTCGCGGAAAATCTCCCAAGTGAGCTTGACCGGATCGCCGTCGACCTTTTCGAGCGCCTGATAGATCGGCACCGTGCCGATCGGCACCGGCGAATTGCGTATGATCCAGTCGCGGATATTGTGGATATTGCGGCCGGTCGAGAGATCCATCACGGTGTCGGCGCCCCAGCGGACCGCCCAGACCATTTTCTCGACTTCCTCGGCAACGGAAGAGGTCACCGCCGAATTGCCGATATTGGCATTCACCTTGACGAGGAAATTGCGGCCGATGATCATCGGCTCCAATTCCGGATGATTGATGTTGGCGGGGATGATCGCGCGGCCCCGGGCGATTTCGTCGCGCACGAACTCGGGCGTGACGAAAGCGGGGATCGCGGCGCCAAAGCTCTCGCCGTCGGTGAGGCGCGCCTCCGCGCCGTCACACATCTGTTCGCGGCCGAGATTTTCCCGCGCGGCGGCAAAAATCATTTCCTCCGTGACGATGCCCGCGCGGGCAAATTCATATTGGCTGATGGGGACACCATCGCGGCCTCGCCTGGGGGGCCTGTTCGCGGGGCAGGGCGGCACGAGGCGGCCGCGCGTGGCCTCGCCATTATCCTCCGGGCGAACGGCGCGCCCGGCATAGGTCTCTAGGCCTTGGCGCGCGGCAAGCCAGGATTCGCGTATAGGGGGAAGACCTTGCAAGAGATCGATCGCAACATCGTCTTGCGTGTAGGGCCCCGAGGGGTCGTAGACTCTGACCGGCGGCTCATTCGCGGAAGGATCGAGCGCGATCTCCCGGAACGGAACCGCGATGTCCGCTCGGCCTCGCGGATGATGATAAACCTTTTTCGAGCCCGGCAAAGGCCCCCTCGTCACGCTTCGCGGAACGAGGTCTTGGGGCTTCTCCAAAATATTCATCGCGATCCTCCGCTCGGGGCTTTCCAGCGAGGCAGGAGGCGGATGCGCAGCGGCCCAAAACTGGGCTCGTCTTTGCTTTGCCTTGTCCCTTCGCTGGCATTACCCAGATTCAGGTTCTACGGGTTTGATCTCAGCCGCCGTTCCGGCAGCACCCCATGGCTATGCAATAAATATAGGCCGCGCGGATGGATCCGGCAACCCGCTGCCCGTGCTCACCGCATATGAGACAGCTTTGGGTCGCCTAGGCTGATGGTGTGAAGATACGCTTCGGGCGTTTGGCCGGCAGCAGCAGCATCCGGCCTTTGCTGGTTGAAGCGGTGGGCGACAGCGTCGGCAACCGCAGTCTACCGCGAACGCCGCGTTGCCAGGGGAAAACCGGATCCGTAGCGTGCGTATTAGCGCCGTTGGGCCTTCTGCCCCAACAGCTTCGCCGCCTATATTGGCAGGCGTGCGGTTTAACTTCGGCTCAAATATTGACCCGGCTCGCCGTGCTGTTCGAGATAGGCCGCCGCCTCTAGGATGTGTGCCGCCATGATCAGCGACACGGCTGCGGCAGGTTGGTCGCCCTGGCGCATTTCCTCGCGCACGCGTTCTGGTGACGGAAACGCCTCGACCAGCCGGCGCAGATGCGCAAGATCGATCATGCCGCGTACGCTTTCGTTTTGCCCATAAGCATCGACTTGCGCGAGGAGTTCGTCCTTGCTTTCTGCCAGATCGAGCATGTGGCTCGGAAATGGTTGATATTTCTGGTGCCGCAATCGCAGTTTCGGCGGCAGCACATCGGCCATGGCGTCACGAAAGAGACGGCGGCGAAAACCGTCGCGCAGAAAAAGCGCGCTAGGCAGTGAAAGCGAAAACTCGACCACGCGACGATCAAGCAACGGAAATGCGAAGGCCAGGCCGTGTCGCGCGCCGGTTTGCGCCCAGACTTCCACGCGCTCGGTGATATGGGGGCTCGCCATCAATCGCCATCGGTTCTCGCGTCCATCGGGCGCCATGCTGAGTTCTTGGCCGCCGGATGCGGCAAGCCGTCGGCGCGCCGCGGCTGACAATATTCGGCCAATCAGTGTTTGCAGATTGGGTTTTCTGCCGGTGATGGCTCCTGCCAGGCGCCTCGCTTGGTCGGGCAACAGGTAGGAAAGGACCTCGCCCTTGAAAATGCGCGACGCCGGCCAGCCCCGCTCGCGTTTCAGCGCCGTGACCTCGCGTGCAAGCGCGCGCCAGTGCCCGCCCAGGAACAGCTCGGCCAACGTGCCTCTGCCATTGAAGGTCGCGCCTTCGTCGCCGCCCCAGCCCGACAGCACCAGGCCGACGCCCTGTTCCTCGGCGCGCGTGCACACCGCGTTCTCGGGCGCGTCCGCGCGCAGCGGCGTCATCTTGTCCGCATCCATTTGTCCGCCGGGTGCAGCCCCGGCCGGCGGACGGATCGGCGTCCAATCGATATCGCCCTCCTGTTCCAGAATGGCCTGGACGAATTCGGTTTCGTCTTCGACCGTAATGTCGTTACGCGGCCGGTCGAGGAACGAATAGGCGTGCAGGACGCGTCCCTCTTCGCGAAGCCGCCGCGCGGCCAGAACTGCGATTGCCGAGGAATCGAGCCCGCCGCTCAGATGCGCACCAATTTCCCCGTTGCCCGGCAAGCGGCACTTGACGGCCTCGTCCACTAGCCGGCGCAATTCGCGCGCGGCTTCGGTCGGGGAACTACGCCTCGTGCCCAAGGCTGTGCGATTCAGCTGCCAATAGCGCGTCAGCGAAAGCCCTTCACGCGACACTTCGAGGAAATGAGCAGGAGGAAGGCGCTGGATGCCCGCGACGAGACAATCGTCGGCGCGGAACGTAAGCACCATGCGGCGTGCCAAAGCGTCTTCGTCGATTTTCTTTGGCACGATGCCGCTGCCGAACAACGCCTTCGGAAAGGACGCGAATGCAAAGAGCCTGCCCGGCTGGTGAACATAGGCGAGCGGGCGGATGCCAAATGCGTCCCTTGCGCAGACAAGGTGCTCGGTCGTCTTGTTCCAACTTGCGAAGGCAAAATCGCCGAGCACCTGGTCCAGACCGGAAGGCCCAAACCGTTCCAGCGCGGCCAGAAGCAATGCATCTTCGGTAACCGGCGCATCGCCGGACAATTTCCGTCCAAGCTCAAAAGGTTCATCTAGCCGCACATCCGCGGCGATTGTCGATGCGCCGAGTTCAGGCAATGCAGAGGCCTGCGCGCCGCGCGCAGAAAAATCGAGGACGGCGAAGCCGGCCGGTCCGTTCCGCCACAGGCACAATGAGGGACGAAGCCGCTCCACGTCGATCTGCGCCGCCATCGCGCGCAGAAGCCCTTCGCTCGCGCTTCTGCCGTCGAGATGCAGCATCCCGCAGATCAGACGCATCAGGGCTCACGCATATCGGCCGACGAGGCGCGAAAACGCAGTATGGCCCAGCGGCCCGTCAAGCACCTGATGAAAGAGTGCGCCCCAACCCGAATTCGTCTCAAGAAGTAGCGGTCCCTCATTGGTCAGCGCGACGTCCCATCCCAGGAACGCAAAGCGCGCAAAAGCGCTTTGATGTGCGCGCTGCACAAGTTCGATACTCTCCCGCCAGTAGGGTAGCATGATGCCAACGATGGGCAAGCCAGTATCTGGATGGCACTCCACCCCCCCGCCGTCCGGAAACGCGGCGTGCCGGACGCGGCCGGTTTCCCGTTCGATGCCGCAAATAATTCCGCCGACTGTCGTTTCGCGTTTGCCGTGCGGCAGAGAAATGAGCGAAGTAACGAACTCAGCTCTTTCGCTTCCATCAAGTCCGGTCACAATGCGCAGCGACGCCAGCGCGCCGTTGGTCACGCGCGCGATACCTTGATGATTTTCGACGAAGGGCTGCACGAGGCAATCAAACTTGCGAAATTCGTCGCCAAGCTTGGCGGCCGGAATGCGCCTTCCGCCACTGTCGCGATAGGCCGCCCCGTCCCGGATCCATTTGGCGCCTCCGGCGCCGCCTTTGAGACGCAGGGCCTTGACAAAAATTTGCGCGATATCGGGCGCGAAGGGCGTCGCGGGATAAACCTGCCGGCCACTCTCGAACACCGCTAACGTCTGCACATGCGGAAAACCATTCGCCGCGCAAATCCGGGCAAAGCGGTCCTTGTCCTGCACGTCGCGGTTGTCAGCGCCGAGCCGTGCGTTCAACGCCGCCAGGCCGGGAAGATCGTTCCAATAAACGTATTCGTGCAGGTCCTTGCGCCGCGCCGGCTCATTGAAACGGTAGAGAGCGTATTCGAGCGGAGGAATGCTATGGCGCAGCGCTAGCCACGCCATGTCGAAGAAAACACGCGTCTCATGTCGGTCTATTCCGAGATACATGCGAGCGGATGTTGCGCGCGCGGTCAAGCAAGCACCAACCGGCCAGCCCAGCGTCATCGCAATATGTGCAAGCGTGCGGAACGGCCGGCCGCTCCGCGCAAATCTCGTCCGGCGGGCCAGGGCGCGGAAGCGGGAAACCGGCGTGCGGCAGGGACCGAAGGTAAATGGAAAGCCGTATTGGCTGAGTGCGATCCAGTTGCGAAAGTTGTGCCGGAAAACGCCGAGGCGCAGGCCTTGTGCGGCGCACGCAGGCTCGCGTGCTCGATCCCGCGGGGCATGCTCCAGCATTGCCATTGTAATTGGCGCCCTTTTTTGATCGAACCTCCATTAAAGTACATATCTCAGGTCGCCTCCACCATCCAGACAGCGCGATAAGGCGCCGCTATGGTTTCAGCGAAGTTAACTTTTGGAATTGCGCACGGCCATTGACCTTGCGTAACGGGCGCGCCAATCAACGCGCGTCCCTCTCCACGCAAGTGTTAGCAGCGCCTATTTAGTTATTAAACCTTATATTTACTTCATACACCCCCAGAGTTCGAATTAGTTCAATTTGACCTGATTTTTTTATATAACCTCCAGCATATTTAGTACCTCCACCTTTATTGGTAAATCTGACAAAGTAACGCCCGGTTTCATTGGCGGGCGGTTGATAGGAGAAACTACCACCACCAGCCCTTAGATCGCCTGACCCTAATGCAATCCCTTCAGAACCATCGCATGAGTTGTAACAAAACCATGATACATCAATGTCGGTTTTATTTATGACGTCCATCCTTTCCCCCTTATCATTGACTACTATCATGCCATCGGATTCATTACATAACACCATTTCATGCATATCACACATTTTGGTTTTTGCTAATCGTTTATATCTTCTTCTCATTTTTTCGTTGATTCGCCTCGGACGACGAGCGCCTAACCACGGGAAAAGCCTGGAGCGGCGGTCAGAAAGATGGCTTTCGCCCTGACTTCAATTAATTATCGTCCGCGCGCGCCGGCCGTCCTTCGCTCCGCTACCGGCCGGTCGCAAGGCGCGCACCGCCGCATAGCCGGCCACCATCATATGCCACTCCAGCAGGGCACAGCGGTACGCGAGATTCGACCGAAGGCCGTATTCCGACCGCTCCAGCTGCCTCGCGAAGTCCGGGATCGCGAAGGGGTCGCCGTTCGGCCCCAGCTGCGTCATCGCCTGCAGAACCGCCGATTGCCGCCGAGTTACCCGCCGATTGCCGCGTGCCCGCGCCAATAGGTCCTCTGGCACCTCCACCTGCAACCAGTCATGAACGAGCCTCAGCGCCTCCAGCGCGGGAACCGCCAGACCGAGACGGTCGGCATCCGCCATCAGCCGGTTCGCCGGCTCTGGGCCCGCGAGCAGCGCGCCGATATCGGCCAGCCATTTTAGGCGGAACCAGCAGTGCCGGCTCGCATGGGCACAGAGGTAGACCATCATGTCCGCGTCGCCGAGGGTGGCGAGCCGCGTTCCGGCGACCTCGACCACCGCGGCGCGCGCCAGCACGTCCGGCACCGAAAGAGGCAACAGGCCCGCGGCCGGCTGAAGGCGCGTTTTGAGTTCCACCACCACCCCGGATGGGGCGGCGAACACATATTCGTGGGAATAACGCCGATAGAGCGCCTGCGACCACCAGCCGAAACCGGCCCCCGGTTTCAGCCGCCGGTAACCGGCCGAAGCCAGCAGTGCATCCGCCCGCGCCAGATGCCGGGACTCGAGCAGCAAGTCGATATCGCGCCCATCGCGCAGCAGCGGCTGGCCGAAAGCGCGGACCGACAACGGTGCCCCCTTGAGCTGCACGCAGGTGATGCCCACTTCGCCGAGCAGCCTCGTCAGTCCCACCGCTTCGGCGATCTGGCTCAGGCTGCCCGGCGCCAGAGCGCGCGCATGCCGCCGCAGAATCTTGGCCGCCGCCGCCCCTTCCGCGCCCAGCTCGACTCCAGCCATTTCGGCCTTGGAAAGCGTTGCCGCCACCAGGGAGACAACGCGGTGGCGGCGCGCCAGGGCGAGGAAAATCGGCCAATCGATCGGCCCCGTGGCTGTCAGCCGCAACGCCACGGCCTCGGGCGCCGTGGGCCAGCGAAGAAGGACGAGGAGCAGGGCCAATTCAGGGGATTCCGCCGATTGACTATCGCGTTGACCCGCTCCTTCGTTCATCGGTCCTTCCGTCACGCGAGCGCGCCTTATCTTGTCCGGCACATTGTTTCACGCGACCAGAGGGAGTTCCAGCGATTTGACTCGGCGGGGCTCCTTTTTTCGTGTCCGGCGTCGGGTGAGCTTAAACCAACGGACGTAATGCACCTAAGGGCCATCGCTGGGTGCCGCCGATTATCTCTTGCCGCACGGTGCCGCGCGGGTTATCTCTCTTGGGATTGCCCTGTCCACACCGTACGGCGTGCTTTCCACGATGTCCTTGTCTGGACCGAGCCCCATTCCTCCCCCCTCCGGCCCCTCCGGCCCGCGACCCGGCTCCCCCAGCAGGCGCCCGTGGATTACCCCCCGGCTGCTCCACGAGTCCCGTCCAACCCGCGACACCCAGCTGGTCAAACTATTGGAACTCGTGGAACTCCTCTTAGTAAGTGGTCCTAATTCCTGACGCCCGGCCCACCGCGACAAGGGAATTGGAAAGTTTTGACTGGTCGTTCAGACACAAGCATTGATTGGGGATATCGCGCGGATGGCATTACCCATTTCGATCGCGCTTGATACCACGGTTAGCCGCGCCGGCGAGACGCTTTACGCCCGCGCCGGGACGGACGAGGCCGTGATGATGAGCGTCGCCGCGGGCCGCTACTATGGCCTCAACGCGGTAGCTTTGCGAATTTGGGAATTGCTCGAGCGCCCGGTGACGATCGCCGAGCTCTGCGCGCGGCTGTGCGAGGAGTTCGAGGTCGATGCACGGACCTGCGAAGCCGAGGTGCTGAATTTCGTCAGTGAACTCATCGACAACGGCATTGTCCATGAAGCCGCGGCGTAAGTTTTGGACGTTCCTCGGCATGAGTAGGGCCGATCGCCTTCTGGTCTGCGAGGCGATCCTGGCCCTGGCGCTGGCCAGGCTGATCGTCCTTGCGGTTCCATTTCGTCTGCTGGCGCCGCGGCTTTCGCGTGCACCAGAGACGGACGCCTGCGACGAGGCGTTGTTGTTGCGGGTGCGCACGGCGGTAACGACTGCCGCGCGCAATGTGCCGTGGAACGCGCCGTGCCTCCCGCAAGCAATGACGGCAAAGGCGATGCTGACGCGGCGCGGCTGCGGTTCGTCGTTCCATCTGGGCGCGGGGTTCAATGCGCAAGGCCAACTGATCGCTCACGCCTGGCTGGTAGCGGGCGGAACGATTGTCGTGGGCGCCGCCGGCATTGGCAGCGTGACGCCACTTGCGCGGTTCGGCTGATGGCCGAGCTGGCAGACAAGATTGCGGCTGTCGCGCCGCATGCGCAGCGCAATCCCGCCTCAACGATTCAGATTGCGCGCATGATATGAACGAGCGGCATCAGGCGTAAGAGAGTATTGATGCCTCGCTATCTCATCAGTGGGCTGCACGTCGCTTCCGAGTTGGAATTGCCGGGCGCGATCCCCGAACCTTCCCAGGCCGCGGCTACGGACGTTTCGATCCGCCGCGGTCCGGTGCCAATGGCGTTGGATGGCGCGACTGCAAGCGGGCCGGCATGGGAGATGACCGGGGAAGCATTCCTTCTGCGCGTTCCCCGGTTGGCGCGCTATCTCATTACGGCGGGGCGCGACGTCGCCGTCGAGACCGAGCCCGGCGCGACAGACCGCGATGCCGCCGGTTTCGTGCTGGGGGCCGCCTTCGGCATTCTGCTGTATCAGCGCGGCGCGCTCGTGGTTCACGGCGCGGCGGTCGCGAAGGATGGTCGCGCCGTTGCGATCTGCGGCGCCTCGGGCGCGGGCAAATCGACGCTGGCCGCCGCGCTATGCCAAGGCGGCTGCGCCTTCGTCGCCGACGATATCTGCGTCATTGACCTGGACGCGAGCCAGCACCCAAGGGTGTTGCCGGACGGACGGCAACTGAAGTTGTGGACGGAATCGATCAACTTGCTTGATCTCGCGCAACGCCGTGGCGAAGCCGTGCGCGAATCATTCGAGAAATACTATATCGATCCGTTCGATGCCCGCGCTCAGCCGTCGCCGCTTGCGGCGATCTATGTCCTGCGCGAAGCGCAGCCCCGGCGCAAAGCGGGAATCGAGCGCTTGGCGCTGCCGGACGCTATGCGGACGCTCGACTATGAGGCCTATCGTCCGGGACTTCGCGCCAAGATTGGGCAACAACCGGAAATGTTCGCGCATGCGGCCGCGACGCTCGGCCACGCCAAGATGTTCCTGCTCTTCGCCCCGCGCGGCTTCGAGCATCTGCAGGAAACAGTCACCGAGCTGCGCGCGCATTGGGATTCGCTCGACCGATGACGGCGCAAGCCGTCGCCATCCGCACGCCAGCGGTCGCCAACTCCATGCAAGAGGATTGCCGTTTCCGGGCCGCTTTCGAGAATTTCGCAATCAGATGTCGTCAAGAATTTGTAAGGCAATAGTTAAGTGGAGAAATCGAGAATCACCTTGTGTTCCTTCTATTTTAACGCTACCTCTATTAGTCGTTTGAGTTGAGCCATCGGAGTCTTGTATCGAGGCGCTGGAGGGACGCGGCGCGCCGGACATCTTCTACACATAGGAAGCTGTTCGAACAAGCGGAGCCAGCTCCGATATCGGTTCCTACGTGTGAGTTTCGCGCATGCATGGATCGAGACTTCCATATTTGAAGAGCAGGCTGAGCCGCAGGCTGCTGATGCTCGACATCGGCGCCGCAATGGTCGCGCCCATTATCGCTTTTTGGTTGCGGGAGGGGTCAGTGTTCACTCGCGCCAACCCGATGGCTATTGTAGTGTACGTTGGTGTTGCAACGTTCTTGTCTATCTTTTTCTTTGTTCAATTTCGCGCTGCATGTGGACTAGCAAAATTTTTTTCATTCTATGACGCTATCCAAATTGCCAAGGCATCCGCCTGCGCGGTAGCGGCGACCGCGGTCATGTTATTCATCCTTACTCGCCTCGACGAAGTACCGCGCTCGATTCTGCCTTTCCATTTCCTGATCTTGACGGCAGCATTAGTCGGCGGTCGGCTCTTAGGCCGCACGATCGCCCGACGTCGCGACCTTGGCATAGCACCTGTGAAAGCCGACGCCAACGAACGGAGCGTGATCATTGTGGGGGCGGGTCAACTCGCGCAGTTCTACATTCATCTCCTCGATTCGGCTGCCGCCGGTCGTCGGCGAATTGCTGCGATCCTCGATGACGATCGAACCTTGCGCGGTCGTTCGATTCACGGCCATGTCATCATGGGGAGCACTTACGAGGCGGAGACGCTCCTCAGCGTCTTAGCCGAGCACGGAACCAATGTTGTCGGCTTCGTCGTGTGCGAGCGCGATCGCGTCCGGGCGCGCGAATTGCGGGACCGTTTGGCGCCACTATGCCGCGAACATGGACTAGAACTCGAGCTTCTTGCTGAACAGCTCGGCGTATCTTCCCATGGTAGAGAAAATGAGAACGACCACGAGTACTCCAGTCCTTCCGAGACGATCGCCGATAACGGTTATCGCCGGATAAAGCCCATGCTAGAGTCGGCGCTTGCTGCAATCCTTGTTCTCGTTCTTTCTCCGCTGTTCGCGCTGGCCGGCCTGCTCGTGATAAGCAGCTTCGGTTCGCCGGTCGTGTTCTGGCAGCGTCGTATCGGACGAAACGGCCGCCCGATATCGATATATAAGTTCAGGACAATGCGTCATCCGATCGACGGCACGGGGCGCCGTCTAACCAAAAAGGAACGGATTCCGCTCATTGGTCGGTTCCTACGTGCGACGAGACTTGATGAGCTTCCGCAACTTTATAATGTCGTCAGAGGCGATATGAGTCTCGTCGGCCCGCGTCCTCTCCTGCCCGCCGATCAGCCGGCCGGCCGGGGGTTGCGCCTTGCCGTGGCGCCAGGGATAACCGGATGGGCGCAAATTCATGGCGGCAAGCTTATCACCCCCGAAGAAAGGAATGCCTTGGACGAGTGGTATGTGCGCAACGCGTCGCTGTTACTCGACGTAATAATCATCTTGCGCACGATCGCGATCACTCTGGCTGGCGATCGGCGCAATGAGGGCCAACTCGCCGCGGCGCTCACGCAGACGGTCGAGGACGCGAACGGATGAAGCTCAGACGAAACCTGTTCGCCGATATCCTGCACCGGCTCCCGGCAGCCGTGTCGGCGTGAGGTGCTCGATCGTCATGAGTTTGCGCGAAAGCCGTGCGATAGCTACCTCTTGATTTCGAGAAAATCAAGATTGCCCGGTGCTTGGCTGTGCGGTAGGCGTACTCCCTTGCATCCCGAACCAGCGGCCAGGATTCACGCCTTTCCGGAAAGCCAGGCTGAGGCAGGATGGGGCGGGAACTGACGGATCTGTGGGAGATGCCGGCTTGGAATCGTGACGCGAATCCCGGAATAATGCATCCGCTCTACCTCAGCTGGCAAGACGAAATAAATCTGTCGTCACAGATTATCGAGGAGCTCGCTCCAGGTTGCGAGCGCCCGCTGTGTCGAGAAACGCTCATCGATCAGCGCACGGGCGTTTCTTCCCATCACCTCGCAGATCGTTCGATCGTTACGAAGCAGCATGATACATGATGCGAGCTCAGAGGAGACCCCCGGCTCGATGACGACCCCACAATAAGCGTTCGTGACGAGCCTGGCGATTTCGCCGTCCTTCGCTGTGATCGAAATCACCGGGCGACCCGCGGCTGCAATTCCATAGAATTTGCTTGGAACAATGAGACCTTCGAAGTCCGGACGCAACGATAACCAATGCACGTCGGGAAGCGACAAAGAATACTTAAGGCTCGAGCGCGATTGAACCGGCAGAAACCTAAAGACACCATCGAGACCTTGCGCGTGAACACGTTCGCGCAACGTATCAACATGCACGCCGCGGCCAATGACGACGAAAACGAGATGCTTCTCGCGCCTCAGCAAATCAGCAGCGCCAAGCACGGTTTCGAACTCGTGAACACGACCGAGATTGCCAGAATAACCGACGATGAACGCATTCTCGAGTCCCAACCAGACACGTAGCGGATTTTGCGTGGCCGGAACCGGAGCGATCGCCTCGTCGTCGGTCCAATTGGGAATGACGTGGATCTTGTCCCCTGCGACTCCACGAGCGACAATGAATTCAGCCATTCGCTCACCAATTGCAACATTGGCGGCCGCGTTCTTCAAGATCGCGTCGCGTATTTTCTCGAGAAGGACGCCGATGTGGCCGCGAACCAGTGGCACGCCGAGGCGGATGGCGACTTCCGGGTAGAGATCCTGTAACCAGTTGACAAGTTTGGCGCCTCTAATTCGTGAAACCAAATCGGCGATGACCGCGATCATCGGCGGATCGGTCTTGGCCACGACGATGTCGCCCCTACGCACATGACAGAGCAGAGCCACGGCGGCGCCGGGATAGAAGGCGGCATATTCGATAGCTCGGCCAACTAGCCCAAGGTGAGCCAAATCGGGAATTACGGTTCGGTGCACAGATACGCCGCGAACAATTTCCTTCGCTGGCAGAGCCAACTCATTACCCGCTCGCTGCCGCCTGCTCGCGATGACATGGATGTCGAAGCCACGTTCCGCCATCGCGAAGGCCAGGTCAGAAAGGATTTGACTCGTTGCTGAAGAATCGGGGTAGAAGAAACGGTTGACAAATACGAGACGATGAACGCGTGGCGAACCGCTCATTCGATCACCGTTTGCTGGGGCACGAAGGGTGTTTGACATTGAGGTTCCGTCGGGCGCGCGATATCGTACGCACGAAGAGCGGCGATCAATTGTCCCGAGATAACACTGATCCGCCGACGGGGCTAAGGCGCGGCTCGTGTGGGCCGATCGATTCGATAATGCTCACGACCCCTGCGAAAATGAAGAAGGGAATAGAGCGAGGGTACTCCGGAGCCTTGGATCGCAGATAGCCGGGCGGCGCCGTATAGCGGCACTTTTGGCAATTGTCTCCCGGCAGAGACCAAAGAGCCGCGCCGCCTCGCGCCGGCTCTTCCCCTCGCCGTAAACGAAAACGAAACTAAACCGTCGAGCCGCTGCCTACGTCGCCACTGCAAACATCCCCAGCCACTCCTGCGAATGTCGAGGCGAACGACCCAGAGAGACTCGGACCCTTAGCGCTTGTGCTGCTCGCGCCACTTCCTGACGACGGCCAGCGTATTCTCGATGTGTTTCTCCGCCTTAGAATCCGCGTAGGAGTAAAGAATCTTTCCTTCGGGCGAAATCACATAGGAAACGCGGTTAGCAAAGGCCGCGCCTACGAGCGGAATGTTGAACGCCACGTCATAGGCCTTGATGACCGAAAAGCTGGGGTCCGCGCCCACCGGGAATTTGTCGCGGCATTCCTTCGTCGAAAAGTCGCGTTGCACCTCGATCTTGTCGCCCGAAACGCCAATGACGCTGGCGCCGGCGGTCGCGAAGTTCTCGATGCTTTCAGCAAATTCATGCGCCTCGATCGTGCAGACACTCGTGAATGATTTGGGATAGAAGTAGAGGACCACCGGTCCCTTTTTCAATGCTTCGGCGAGGGAGAATTTGAACTCTTTGCCGCCCCGCGCAGCGTCCAAAGTGAAATCGGGCGCGGCGTCGCCCGGCTTCAATGCCGCCATTGCGGCGGTGGGGAAAAGGCCCAGACAGAGAGACAGGAACAGGGTCAACAGCTTCACTGGAGGCATCCCTTTGTATCATGCTCGTGTGGCAGAAAGACAAAAGCAGACCGCTCGCTACGCAAGCAACACATAATGCTCCGCTCGATCCGATCAACTATGGACGATCGGAAGACCGCGCAACGCTGCGCGATCGACAGGCGCGAATCGACCGAGCACAGTCTCGGTCTCGCCTTCAATTCGCTCGAGGCCCAGGCCCTGGCGACCACAACCGGAGTTTTTTTGCAAAAAACCCCAAGCATTAGAATTTGCCCAATCGACGCGGATCGGACAACGCCGCGTTGATCGCATCGACAAACGGCCCGAGCTTTGGCGGTTGTGCTTCAATATCGACCCTTACGGCGAACTTGCGGAGCGCGGCGCTGCACACCGGGCCGATCGACGCGACGAGCGTTCGGCCAAGACTTTGCAGGAGCGACGCCTTTTTGCCGACAAATTGCGCGACGGCGAAAAGGTTGCTCGCCTGCGATGCGGTGGTAAACGCCACAAGATCAATCTCATCGCGACCAAGCGCGTCGATCAGCCTTAGCAACGGAGTCGTGTCCTTTGGCAGGCCCCAGCGATAGGTCACGATTTCGGTTACTTGCGCACCTTCGCTTTCGAGCGCGGCCTGTAAGGCGCGATTGGTGTCGCCGTAGCGCTGCACCACGACGCGTTTGCCGGGTAACGGGATCTTGCGAACTTCAGCCAGTACCTCGTGCGTCGTGAAAGGGTTGCTGGCGGCGCGGTCGATGCGCACCTCGCGCGAGCGCAGTACCGCGGTCGGCTTGGGGCCCCGGACGACCACCCGCGCTTTGTCCAGCAACCGTAACAGAAGATCGGTTAGCCCTAGCGAATCTGTTGCATCGAACAGCGCGCGCGTCCCGACGCCCGTCTGAAAAACGAATATATCGGGCGGTGTGGTATTCCAGTCACGGATCAACGCGTGGATCCGCGCGGGATCGACATCTGGGATTTCGGCCAGTGCTGGCGCCGAAAATGGCGTGCCTCCATGCTTGCGGACCAGGCTGGCAAAGCGATCACCCGCCCGGCTTTCGAGAATGGCTACGGTTTTGTCTTTCATCGGCGCGCGACGCAAAGGTCTCCTGGTTAGGCCTTGTCACCGCGTTGCGGGCTTCCAATCTCTCGGTCCGACAGATCTAGTTGAACATCGCACAAATCAACTTTGGCGTCTAGACCATAACCCGCCTCACGCTAAACAAAGATAGTTCGGAGACCCGGGTGATACAGGGATCAGTTGCGCGCAAGTTTACCCATAGGAGCTTTTCAAAGGCACCCCCATTTCGAGGCAGGGCCTGGTTGCGCCCTGTTTGCAATGGAGCACGGATCTGGCGACCGGAACTTCGCAGCCGAGCGGCCCAATGAAGTTTGGCTGGCCTGCCTCCAGAGGCGACGCCTCGCGCCCGGCCGGACTCAACCATTTCGATCGCGGCCGCGCATACGCCGCCGCCGATTACCGCAAGGATTTCAGCGCGGCCTTGATGATCCAATCCCCGCGCCGCAAGCGAAATGACGGGGACAATGCAGCGCTGGAAAGCTGCTTTGGCACTCGGAAAACCGAACTCGTGGACCAGGCTTGCCACGCAACCCGGGATGCCGGCCGGCACCGCCTGTTCGCCTGCATCGAAGGATGCTCCAATCGTCAGCGGCTCGCTTACGCCCTCGGCTATATCACCCCCGAACAGGCCACCCGCCAAGCCGCCTCATCCGGTGTCCCTAAAATCGCAGGCGGGACATCGCACGCGATATGCGCCGCCAATCGCCGCAAGGAGATCGTGCCTTGTGGCATGATCACAAGAGCGCCAGCCAGGCCATTGTCGCACGCCTTGTGTCCGACAGTTTGATGTGATTTTGTCCGGCCTTAGAGCGGGCGTTCGCGAATGCTGGTTGCATCGCGGCGCTCCTTTCCGAGCGGCAAAGAAGCACTTTTATGAATCATCTCAATGCCTTATCCAACCGCGTCTCATACCACATGGGTTGGCCATTGCAGGGGATCGACAGTTGAAATGTCCTATCACGGTACCTCCAAGCGCTGTTATCCGCTACGCGACGCTCGGTTTACGGCGGTGCTACATGCCGCGCGCCGGGCTCTGGTCGCATAAATATCATCTTGACGGACGGAAGGAGCCAAACGAATCTGTGCCGCATAGCGACAGCTTCTATAGTCTCAATGTCTTGCTGGGCCTCGCGCGCAATCTAGAGATTGTTGCCGGCGAGCCCTACCATCTAGAGGCGATTTTCAAGACGGCCACGGGTTCACTTCTGTTACACCGGGCACGCAACTACGCCTTTGGCATGGCGCTGTGGGCGGGTGCGGAGCTTGGCTTCGATGTCCCTGCAAACGTTCTTGCCAAGGTCCGCGATTTAATGGTTAATCCAGCCGCCGCGGTTCACTGGAAGGCACAGGACATCGGACTGATGCTGTCAGGCGTTGTCGCCCAATCCCGCGTCGATCCAGCATGGTGCAAGATAGCCACTTCATTGCGTGATGTGATCCTCACCTCATTTCGCGCGCCGAGCGGGTTATTCTTCGATTCCGGCACTGGATTTAGAAGGTATTTCGCGTCGTTCGCCACTCAGGTTTATAGCTGTCTCGGGCTCTTCCACTATGGCGAGGCAATGGACGATCCTCTTGCAATCGCGGCGGCGAACGCTTGCGTCACCCAGCTGATCGCTTTGCAGGGGCCGCGGGGAGAATGGCCCTGGTTTTTTGCGCCCGGCCGGGGGACGGTCGTCGACTTCTATGAAGTTTATGCGGTGCACCAGCATGGCATGGCGCCAGCAATCTTGCATCATGCGATTATGCGTGGCGTGCCAGGCGCGCGAGAGGCTTTGGTGAAAGGCTTCATTTGGCTTTTTGGCGACAACGAATTGGGCCGCACGATGTTGCGGCCTGACCTGCACCTTTTCTACCGATCGCAAAGGCGCTCCGGCATCAGCGCGAGCCGAGCCGCGCGCGGTTTGCGCGCCTTGACGAACGCGGCGCTTAACCGGAATGACGAGATTGGCACCGCAAGGGGCGCGGGACGAACTCTCTCGTTGGAAGTCCGCAGTTACGAATTGGGCTGGATTCTCTGGTCCTTCGGTGGCCGCCGCGATTTTCCTGAGTTGACAGATAGGCCTGAATTTATTGGGGCACTTTGAGCTGGCGGCGCGTCGCCTCATTCGAGCCAACAAGTAGCAGTCCCGGACAAACGGTGTCATGGTTCAAGCGCTGAATTCCGATTTTCAGTCTTCCGATGTATTGCCGGCCGCGCCAAGCCGCGACAGCGCATCCTCGGTCAAGGTGCCGCTCGTCCTGGTTCTGATCGCATTGACCATGTTCCTGCCGGAAGAAACATCATTCCATTTTGGCGACTTACGCATGACCATTTGCCGGGTACTCCTTTTGCTTATCACGCCGGCGATCCTGTTCTGCTTTGTGCGATTGACGATCAGCGGAAATTACCGGTTTGTTTGGTCAGATGTGTTGGTACCCGTCACCGGACTCTGGATGATCGTTGCGCTGAATGAAACCGAGGGGTTCGACCGGTCGATCGTGTCTAGTGGCATCTTGGCGCTGGAATTTTGTATTCCCTATATGACGACACGAGTGTTTCTCACTGAAAGAGGCCAAGCAGTTGCTCTTGTCCGCATCCTTTGCATCGCGATTGCCACGATAGGCGTGCTCGCGATTTTCGATGAGTTCTCGAGGCGCAACGCGGTGCGGGCACTCGTGGGATCTTTTACAGGATATCCCCAAGAGCGTGTCGACTACAGCATCTATATGCGCGGCTTTCTCTTTCGCACGGAAAGCACGTTGGAACACCCGATCTTGCTGGGAACCGCTTGTATGATTGGCCTGCTGATGGCAACCACGATGCGCGGAGCGCGGCGAAAATTCATGCTCGCCGGGTCTGCCTTGGGGCTGGCGCTATCGGCGTCGTCGGCCCCAGTTAGTGGAGCTGTGATAGGTTTTTGTGCTCTACTTTACAATAAGCTCTTGCGAAACTTCCGTTTTCGCTGGAGTTTCCTGTTCGCAAGCGCCGCCGGAGTCATCCTATTTATCTTCAGCGCCCATCCCAGACCGTGGGGGTTTATTTTTGCCCATGTAACATTCGACGAGGAGTCGGGCTATTATCGCCTTTTGCAATGGGAAACCGTCGGCCCCTTTGTCATGAACTCCCCCATTTTTGGCATGGGCCTAACCGACGTAGGAATATTAGCCGAGGCCGGGCTCGCGCCTACGATTGACGCAAATTGGCTTCGGATGGCGATGTTGTTTGGCATCCCGGGGTCAATACTTACTATTCTGTCCTACATCACCGCATGCTCAGGTTCGATGGATATCGGAAACAAGGGCCTAAATTTGACGGAGCAGGAGAGGCGGCTAGGCTCAGTGCTAAGCCTAATTCTAGGGCTTATCATTTATATAGGTTTTACCGTAGACTATTGGGGGACAGTCTATATTCTGATCACGTTTCTGGCGGGCATTAGAGCGCACTTGGGTGCGCTCGGAGCCCTGCCACGCGAACCGGGACTTGACGGCGACGGTTGAAGGAATGCCCTTAATGTCCGTTCGAAATGAAGCTGACCCGGATGAGTCTCAATGATCCAACAGACATGGCCCGATTCTGCGGGAGCGGCCGTTGTTCGAAGTGGCAAGATCGCGCGTAATGCGGCCGCGATAGACGATGTTGTCCGATTGAGCCGAGCCGGACGGGAGCATATCGCACTGCGATTAGCGCGCGCCAAAAGCGGTGGCAGCAAACGTTTGATTGATTTGCGCACAAAACGACCAGCTCTAAAATGAGCGGTCCGCCGGGCGCTTGGCAACAGAACCTTGCGCCACAACGATCCTTAGCGCTTCAACGACCGGCTCGAGCAAGACCGGAGTTGTTCCAAACGCTTCGCCGTCAATCTGCACGAGCACAGGTCGGTCTCCTGCGAGTCGAACGTTTGTGATCGAGCGAACGAAAAATTCCGCCCCGTCTTCAACACGGCCAGTGATTAAACGCCACCCGGCGCGCACCAAAGAGATAAAGTTGTCGTCAGTCAACGCTATGAGCCGCAAACCGGGACGTGTCACCGAATTATCGGGGGAAATGAGATAACCGCCACCGTAACAAGCGGAATTGGTCACGATCGCGAGCCGACAGCGGATCGTTTGGCCTTCGGCTTCAACCAGAACGTCGGGCAGTTTCTCGCGGAAGACGAGCCTCAAGGCGGCAACGACAAAGGCGAATTTGCCCATGAGTTGCTTAAGTCCAGGCGAGATGGCGTAAACCACCGCGGCGTCGAACCCAGCGGACGCCATGAGGAAAAATGGACGACCATTTGCAAGACCGTAGTGAAGCGGCAGCGTCTTGCCGTTGATTATACTCTGAGCAATCCGACTCGATGCGACCGGCAGATCGAGTTCTTTTGCCAGAACATCGGCCGTCCCCCCTGGGATTACGATCAGAACGGGGCGGCGCCCTCGGCGGCGATGGAGTCCGGCTATAGCTTCACTGATCGATCCGTCTCCTCCATGAATTGCTATAGCGTCAACTTCCGCACATCGTTCTTCCGAGATGCGGCTGATTTCGCCGGATTGCTTCGTATAGCAGATTTCGACCCGCAAGCCGTGTCGCAGGAGAATGGACGCAATACCTTCGACCTTGCGGCGTGAGAAACCGCCAGCTCTCGGGTTGGCAAGAATTATGAGTGATCGAATTACGACCAAGCGCGCAATCTCATCCCTTGACGGAGACCCTCACGGCGCCAAGGTATCACAAAACCGCTGATGAGCTTGATATTCTGGGCTCAAGAGACTTCCGTTAGCCCGAAACATACTGTAAGAAACACCGTACAGGTCGAGCAAAGTGTGAATCATGCTATCTGATTGAAACGGCTTACTAAGGTTAGAACGAAACGTCGCGATGCGCCCATCCAGTTTTTCCTGAAATTGCTGTGCCAGATAAAACATTAGTGGTATCTGATAGACTTGTCGAGGCGCAGGTCCATCAATATGGCCGATGAAATCAGAGGTTTCTCCAAGCGACTCCCCATGGTCAGACAAATACGTGAATGTCGATCCATTATATCTATTAAATAGCTCCAGCAGCTTATAAACAATTGAGTCGTTATAATATACCGTATTATCATAATAATTGTACTGCGCAATTTTGTTATATGCCAAGAAACTCAAGTTTTTGAAGAGTCCTCCTTTGGAGGGTCCTCCGAGAGAAAACCTTTCGCGAACGAAACCAGGAACTTTGTCAATTCCCTGGAATTTTGCGAAACTGCCAGGATATCTGCTGGGATAATAGGAATGAGATCCCAGAAGATGCACAATTATAAATTTTGCTCCGCCTTCAGACCGCAATGCTTCTTCAAACGGTTCGATTACTTTTTCATCATAACTACTTCCATCACCCATTTCGCCGTAATCGTGCTTGTTTACAAAAATCGAGATGTCGGCAGAGCGACCGAAAACGCTGCCCCAGCTATCCATGACCCCGACTTGCTGCTGATTCGATATCCAATACGTCCTAAAGTTGGCGGCATTGAGAATTTGGATTATATTAGGGCCGTTCCACAGCGGACCAGAATCGTCTCTATTTGCAAACGTCAGTAGGTCTTGTAAAGCTGCAACCGTTCCACCCCTCGCCGAACAGCTATCTGTTGCTAGAAATAACTCTCCCTTTATACGCGTTAAATTTGGCGTCGTATCGCGCGAGTACCCGTAGAGTGACATGTGATTTCTAGTAAGAGACTCCCCTATGACAAGGACATGAACAGCATGAGATCGCGTTGGATCTACACTAACCTTAAGTGAATTTGCCGACATACCTGAATATATGGTTCTAATGGCAAACTTTTGTTCGAATGCCTGCGCGATCGAGGCGTATGGAGACATGAACGGATTATAGCCATATAGGGAATAATGCGGTAATCCTGTCCACCACAATCCGGCCAGTAGCAAACAAAGGCCCAGGACTGCAAAGCGATTTGGGGTAAGCCCGGACCTCTTTCGCGCGCGTGAAGACCTTGCGATAAAAAGAAGCGGCACGGCAGCAATTGTCGCGTAAAAGAAATATTTTAACTGAAATACGGACGAAGCAAATTCAATAGCTTCGCTCTTATTTGTATCAATCAGCGCAAAAACGCTAGGCGCTCCCGGTAATTGGCCGTACAACAAAAAATGATACACATACACAAATGTGTAAAGCAACAAATATAATGACAATAACAACCACGCTATTTTTCTTATAATGAAGATACCCAGATTCTCTATTATCGTTGTCAAGATCACAAAAAAGAACAAGCTAAATGCGAAACCGGCAATGATTCGTGCAACATACCATGCTGCGTTGGTCGGCGACATGGTAAAAAGTATTCCGACAGGCAATGTTAATCCGACAAGCAATGTATAGGCGTACATACAAAGACATACCGGGACGATCGGTATCGCTCTTAATGCCACAGTAATTTTCTTGTAGAGCCTTGGTTTGTCCGCCTCGAACATGATACTTCCCCACGGGACCATTGGTTTCAACCGACATCGCCTGGATAGATTGTCACTAGATGGGCACGAGATGGTCACAAATCCGTTTCCTCCGCAACACCTATTCGGGGGATGACGATGTTGCCAATCGTTAGCCGCGTGCGCTGCCGCCGCAGGGGCTGCGCTTCTTCGCCAGCCATGAATGATCGGAAACCTTGGCCGGTTTGCAAGCCGCAAAAACTCGGGCAGCAGCCAATCAGAACAGCGCCGGACAATGCCCGATTGCTGTTGCTCACTTGCGAGATATCCGATCATCCGCAGCCAAAACGAGTGGCCAGGTGGCCGTTGGGCGCACCATCCTCTGGGCGGCGAACGGTTGACAGGTCTGCTCGACGAAAGCGTCGCGGCCGGCCTCGCGCAGAGGCTTCTGCAAACGGTCGCAGAAGACACGGCCCGGCAAACGCGGCATCTCCACCCATTTCGCCAAAAGACCGCTCAAAACGTCGCTCTCACGCGCCATCGCCTGCGCCGTAGCCCCGCCGGAATCCATGATCATGAGGCAATCAGCCCGCGACGGCTTCGTCACTCCGGCTGATACGGAAGCTATGCAGGTGTTTAGTCGGGAGCTCCAGTAACCATGTTATAGTTGTTCCTCAATGTCCAACTAGTCATCGATCCCGGGTAGAATAGACCAAAAGCGGCGGTTGTATCCACATAGTTATCATGTCCTACGCCGGAATTTTGGTCACCTCCGCCGGGGATAACATAATCCCTGGCGTCGCCGGGGATGCCACCTGTTGCTATCATTACATTATATGCCCAGTGGGCATTATGAACATATCCGTTAAAATTGTTGTAAAACTGTAATGACTCACCAGATGAAGCCTGTGGCGTATTATAAAAAGTATTGTATTTTACATCAACGCAGCTAATATATCCGCTGCCAAACTGCAAGTAATTTGGATGCGAAGCAACACCCCATCCAGATTGTTCAATAAGGTTTTTGCGGTAAATAACAACGAGCGGGACAGTCGGCAATTGGACTTCCTCGAGAGTATGTTCCGGAGCATTCTTGAGCCAGTTATGTATAACCGTGTTCCTTCCGCCGCCCTGATTAAAGATAAGTCCTGATCCACCTGGCCCGTTAACTCCAATGTTGACGTACATACCCGCGCCGTCGATAGTAGAATAAGATACAGTAAGATTAGGAGACCAATTGTCGGTGTTAATAACTCCGGCCGAGATTAGGGTTAGATTTGGCCCCCCAAAATTGCTGCTTATGACCGTGGGGTTTGGGGAATTTTTAAACCAAAGATATGCCCCGCCATGCAGGGAGAAATCGACGCCGGATATCACGACGTTGCTTGTATCATCGACGCGGACATAAGGCGGCGAGGCGTCCGCTCTAACGGTGATGCCGGGGCCACTCAATGCCTGCCAATCGGTCAGCTTCGTTCCCGCCGGAACACCTACCGGATAGTCTACGCCGGCAACTCTAAAGGGTGGCCGCAGCGCGTAGCCCTGGAGCAAAGTGGGGTGCTGGGCGCCCGCTGCCGCTGGAGGCGGCGGCGGCGGCGGCGGCGGGCATGACTGCGCCAGCGCGGAAAAGTGCGTTTGCGCCGCTATAAATATCAGAAGCATCGCGGCGGCTCGGATTTTTCCGGGAATTCGACGGTTCAATTTTTCCGCCTCAGCAAGCGTATTTGCGCGCGATGGCCCCGTGGGAAAAAGTCTGCGGCGACGGCCGCTTTGAGGCACACTCCCTGATAGAAGACAGCTCGGATGCCGCTCGGGCTTGCCTTGTCTGCTGCCGCGATGCCGATCGCCTCCCGCGTCAGCATTGATACGGTCAAGCTTAACGGGAGAGCTTAGAGAACGACGACAGAATTGAGGGCCAGTGTGCATGGTAACCTCATGAGAATTTTGAGCCTGGCGAGCATGAGCCTTGCCTTTCAGGCGGAATGAGGTCTATCCATGGGCAACAACGGGGAAATCCCGCGGTGGTGTTCGGCCCCGGGCGTGGCACGGAAGGCCAAGACTTGACATACAGGCGACGAAACCGCGGTACTTGCGTGACGCCTTGCGCGGTGTGAGCCCGCGGCGGCGGCGTCAACGGGCTGATGAGGAAGCGATGGAGATGTTTAGTCGGGAGCCCCAGTAACCATGTTATAGTTGTTCGTCAGCGTCCAACCAGTCATCGATCCCCGATAGTACAGCCC
>JBOHJQ010000049.1:0-25557 GCA_050728655.1 Methylocella sp. | reverse complement strand
TACAACTTCGCCAAACGCCTCAAAACCCTCAAAGGTCTGACCCCCTATGAATACATCTGCAAAATCTGGACGAATGAGCCGGACCGCTTTAAGGTCGATCCATTCCAGCACAACGTGGGACTAAACACCTAAACACTCGCTGTATTCGGCGCCAATGAGAACAGACGATCGTCCGCTGACGCGCTGCGCCGGTGGATTCCGCGACGTGCTTTCCCTTTGAAGCGAGAGGCTTGGAATTGACAGCTAATACAAGCGGCACGGGTTTGGCGATCGTGGCCACGCGGCGCGTATTCAGCTCCCTGTTGTTCGGCTTGGCGATCGGGGCGGCCGCTTTTTCGCCACGCGGGTTTGCCGGGGAGGGCGCACGCACCATTGCACAAGAGACTGCCGCCACGCCCATCGTGTTCGCGGCCGCCAGCATGAAGACCGCTCTCGATGCCGCCGCCGCCGCCTGGAAAGCGGATACCAACAAGACCGTGTCGATCGCTTACGCCTCTTCCGCAGTCCTTGCGAAGCAGATCGAGCAGGGCGCCCCGGCGGATATATTTATTTCCGCCGATCTCAAATGGATGGTTTACCTCGAAAAGGCCAAGCTCGTCCGTGCCGGAACACGCCGCAATCTTTTTGGCAATAAGCTTGTCCTCATCGAGCCCAGCGACGCCGATGTTAAGCTTGAGATCGCGAAAGGTTTCGATCTCGCGGGCGCCGCGGGAAATGGCAAAATCGCCGTTTGCATGATCGGCTCATGCCCGGCCGGAATTTACGCCAAGGAAGCTCTCGAATCGCTTGGCGTCTTCGCGGGCGTCGAACCGAAGCTCGCGCAGGCCGAAAATGTCCGCAGCGCGCTAACCCTCGTGTCGCGCGGGGAGGCGCGGTTAGGGATTGTTTATGCCACCGACGCCAAGGCCGATCCTAAGGTGAAGGTGGTTGGCACGTTTCCGGCTTCGAGCCATAGCCCGATCGTCTATCCCGTTGCGCTCATAGCGGCCTCGGCAAATCCAGACGCGGCGCTTTTCCTTGCTTTTTTATCGTCGCAGGCGGCGACCAAGATTTTTACGGGGCAGGGTTTCGAAATTCTGTCGAAGTGACCTTTGCCCCGTGTCTCGCAGTTTGAATTTCAGCAATGGGTGGAGGGCGGACATCGCCTCCATCGCGAAAACGGACCTAGGCAAGCACAGCAAGAGGTGGGTAGCCTTCCGCAATCGTAGTGGAGATCAGCAACATGACGGAACCATCCGCCAAGCAGGCGAGCACGCAGGTCTCAAAGATAATCAAGGCGCCGCGCAAGGCCGTATACCAAGCCTTCCTCGACCCGGACGCTGTGGCCTCGTGGCGAGCGCCGGATAACATGAAGGGTCAGGTGCACGTCTTCGACGCGCGCGAAGGCGGCATGTTCCGAATGTCGCTCACCTACCAGGATCCGGACCATTCGCCGGGTGGCAAGACGTCGGAAGACACAGATACCTTCCATGGCAGATTTATCGAATTAGTCCCCTACGAGAAGATCGTGGAAGTGATTGAGTTCGAATCGCGGAACCCGATATTCGGGGGCGAGATGAAAATCACCACGAGCTTCGCCGACACCGACCAAGGAACTGAAATCACAGTACTTTGCCAGGACATACCAGCAGGCATTCGCCCCGAAGACAATGAAATGGGCTGCAATTCATCCTTGCAGAACCTGGCCACGCTCATTGAGTAGTGCACCGAGATCGCGCTCAGCCTTACAGGCGTTATGACCTTGTCGCTTGGCGGGTGGGGCGCCGTCATCGCCTTCGGGTGGGACGCGGAAATGCTTCGCGGGCTACCCGCACTCAATTCTGCCGAGGCGTTCCTAATGCTCGAGTCGATCAGACATTTCTACGAGTCGATCTTGAGAACCACACGGAAGCGCGCCTTACCGCTCATCATCCGGTCATAGGCGGCCTGGGCTTCTTCGAGCGGAAAAATCTCGTTCATCGAGGCAATGCCGTTGAGCTGACTGAACAGAAGCGTGTCTTCCGAGTCGACCGCGGTGCCCGAGTACCAGCCCCGCACCGAAGCGCGTTTCCCGAGGAGGTCCAGAGAATTGACGGTTAGAGCGCCGACGGCGCCGATGACCATCATGGTTCCATTGACACCGAGGCCGCCCGAGATCGCTTGCATGGCTTCGGCGCTTGTGACGGTGGCGATGATGGCCTTTGCTCCGCCCATGGCCTGCAGCGCTTGGGCCGGATTGTCCGCTTCGCTGTCGATGTAATCATGCGCGCCCAGGGACCGCGCCAGGTCTTCCTTGTCGCGCCCCCGATTTACCGCAACGGTCCTGAACCCCTGCCGGGCGGAGAATTGGATGCCGAGGTGGCCAAGACCGCCGACCCCATGGATCGCCACCAGATCGCCAGGCTTCGCGCCGCAGTTGCGAAGGGCGTTGAAGGTGGTGATGCCGGCGCAGAGGAGCGGCGCGGACGCCACAGGGTCGAGAGCCTCCGGGACGTGCGCCAGGGCCGAGACGAGCGCCAGCATGTGGGTGGCGTAGCCGCCGTCGCGGGTGACGCCGGTGACGCCGTGAATGTTTTCGCAGGCGAACGCGTTGCCCCGCCGGCAATGGCCACAGGTGCCGCACGAACCGCCGAACCAGCCTACCCCGACCCGCGCGCCCACGTCCCAACCATCCGCGTCCGGACCCAGGGCGTCGATCACGCCGATCACTTCATGGCCGGGAATACGTGGATAGCTAAGCCCCGGTAGGTGACCTTCGACGATCATGGAGTCACTATGGCAGACCCCGCAGGCGTGTATCCGGATGCGGACCTCGTGGCGGCCGGGTTCGGGCAGGTCGCGTTCCTCCATGCGGAAGCGCCCGCCAGGTTCCGGCACGATTATTGCGCGCATTTTCATCATGCTGTGCTCCGCTGTGGGTACAACCAGTGATATTAGGTGTCGAGCATGGTGTCGAGGACCCGCCGCCCAATGTCGCTTATGGGTGTGGAAAGTAGAAATTCAAACTGAGACATTACCCGAAAATCCGGATTGAAGGAGCTGATGCTTGGCGGATTTATCGCCCGCGGAATGGACGGCGATCTGGCTGTCCTTGAGAATCGCTACCGCGGCAACAATCGCCAGCCTTCCGTTTGGCATTTTTGTCGCTTACGCGCTCGCGCGCTGGCGTTTCCCAGGCAAAACACTCCTAAATGCCGCCGTCCATTTGCCCTTGGTGATGCCTCCGGTCGTCACCGGATTCGTCCTGCTCGTTCTCTTTGGCCGGAAGGGCGTGTTCGGCGCATTTCTCGCCAACCTCGGGATCGTCTTGTCATTTCGCTGGACAGGCGCGGCGGTGGCTTGCGCGGTCATGGGATTTCCGCTCATGGTCCGCGCGATGCGGCTTTCGTTCGAGTCCATCGACGGGCGGTTGGAACAGGCCGCCGGAACCCTCGGTGCAAATCGCATGTGGACGTTTTTTCTCGTCAGCCTGCCGCTCGCGTTCCCCGGCATCATTGCCGGCGCCATTCTTGGCTTTGCCCGGGCGCTCGGGGAATTCGGTGCGACGATCACCTTCGTTGCAAATATTCCGGGCGAGACCCAGACAATCGCGTCGGCGATCTATAGCTACACCCAAGTTCCCGGCGGCGACGCGAACGCCATGCGCTTGACCGTCGTATCGATCGCGATTTCGTTCGCCGCGCTGGTTGCCTCGGAAATCGTCCAGCGGCGGGCCGGGAAAATTCTGGCAAACCTCGAATGATCGAGCTCGATGTCGCGCTTAAGATCAAAAGCTTCGACCTCGACGTGGCTTTCCAGAACGGCGATGGCATTACCGCGCTGTTTGGCCCTTCCGGTTCGGGCAAATCGCTGACGCTCAATCTCATCGCGGGGTTGATGCGCCCTGACCGGGGAACCATCAAGCTCGACGGCTGTACTCTCGTCGATAGGAAACGCGGCATTTTTGTCGCCCCGCACCGGCGCCGCATCGGCGTTGTGTTTCAGGATTCGCATCTTTTCCCGCATTTGACCGTGCGCCAGAATCTGCGGTTTGGACGCTGGTTCGCACCGCGCGGCGAGCGGGCGATCGATTTCGATTCGGTGGTGGAGATTTTGGCAATCGGCAAGCTTCTGGCGCGCCATCCGGCAAGATTGTCGGGCGGCGAAAGGCAGCGGGTGGCAATCGGGCGCGCGCTTCTTTGCTGCCCAAAACTTCTCCTCTTCGACGAGCCTCTTGCCGCGCTCGACATGGAGCGCAAGCTCGAAATTCTGCCGCTCATAGAAAGTTTGCGCGACGAATTCGCGGTGCCGATCGTCTACGTTTCCCATGCGATCGAGGAAGTCGTGCGGCTTGCGAATGTAATTGTTGTTCTCGATGCGGGCCGGGTCAAGGCAATCGGTGGTCCCGGCGAGGTTTTTGGTACGCTCGGTCGCGCCAGCCCCTGGCCGAGGTTCGATCGCATCTCTGTCTTATCGATGAGAGTTTGCGGCATCAATGCCGCCTATGGCCTCACCGAGCTGAAGCATCCGGCGGGGACAGTTTGGCTCGCTGGTCCGGCCGGGCCTTTGGGAGCGCAGGTCCGGCTTATCGTTAAAGCGACCGACGTCGTGCTTGCTGCCCGCCCGCCGCACGATCTCAGCGTGCGCAGTTCTCTTTGCGGACAAATCGGGTCAATCGAAAAAAACGGTCCATTGGCCGCCGTGGAGATCGTGCTCGAAGGGGAGGGACGCCTTTATGCCGTGACCACGCGCCACGCGCTCGACGAACTCGGCTTCGATCGCGCTGCGCGGGTGTTTGCTTTGATCAAGACCAGCGCGCTCGACGAGCGGCAGATCGCCGCGATGCCGCGCGGCGCCTAGAACGGTGGATAGAAGCTGTTGGCCGGACAGCCGCGCCGCTCATCGACCGGCGCCCGGGGCGCCCCGAAAAAAAGGCGGTGGCAAGCCCCGCCGGCTTCGTTGGCGATCCCGCGGATCGCCCGCAAGGGATGACAACGCAGGGGTGGAACAGCCGCCGGACGGTTTCCGCCGATGCCCGCGATGTGGCGCCCTTCAGTAAAAATTGGACATTGTGTGACAGATCGGTTACGGCTCGGAGTCCGAGGCGCGGACTTTTTCAAACCACGAAGATCGCGCGGCGGCCTCGGCTGACCGCGATGCCGCTACTCCGAATGGGTCTTGTTTTCGACGGGGTTGAGGGACAGGGGACGTACCAACCCAGGGCCAACCGGGTTTTAGGGGGAATGCGGAACTCGCGCTTCGTGGCGGCTCCCCTCCGCCCCTGAAGAGCACTCATGGATCGGCGCGGCCGAAGAGGTGGTATCCAAACACGGAGGAGTAGATGCGGCGCTCTTCCGGCGAGTCCAACCAAGTACGAAGAGAAAGAGAAATATGGAAACGTCAAGATTGTTCTTTCTATCCGTTCCGGTATTTATCGCCATGTCGATGCTATCTGGATGCGGAAAGAGCTCCGGTCAACCCACGATCATTTCATATCGCCAAGTCGGCATATGCAAAGGGTTTGATGCGGCATCGGGCCCAGTCGTTTCGAAGGCTGATGAAGGCTATGCCTTCTTCAAAATCGAAACCGTGGACAATACAAAGTCCGGTAAAGCTTTCGCTTTCGACCCGAAGCTTGTTTTTATTGATCAGTCCACGCCTCAGCAACACGCCAAGCAGTTGTGGGAATGGGACCGCCGCTACGCGTCTGTGGATTCGAGAATCCCGCAAAGCCTGAGCGTTTCGTTGGCCCCCGAAACGACCGTCCCGGCTGGCGGCAAGTTCGATGTAAATAGTTTTGTTGTCATCCCACTAGGGGTAAACAATCCATCGGGCGGACCGGCAGAGAATTCGCTTGCCTTCGGGCTTGAGTATGATTCTGGGAACTCCGAGAACACCGCGAGTGGCCAGATTCGCATCTCGGAAGGTATTCTCTTTGACAGAACAAATGCCGACGACACCAAAGCGACCGTGGTAGAGCATTGTAAGGAGCTAGCCCTCAAATAGCGTCGGCGGGCGATCACCATTTGCGGGCCGGCTTTTACGATCGGCGCTTGCAACCCAAGCGCGGGAAGCCGGCCGCCGTGGTAGAGCGCTTTTCGCGTGGTCCGCGGCCCGGTCTCTCTCCTTGTCGCCCCAAGATTCTCATGCAAACACGCATCGACCGTCGCTTCGCAGAGCTTGCGCGGCAAAACCGCGCCGCGCTCGTGATTTTCGTGATGGCCGGCGACCCCGATCTTACGACCTGCCTTGCTATTCTGAAAGCGCTTCCCAAGGCGGGCGCCGATGTGATCGAGCTTGGCATGCCCTTCACCGATCCGATGGCGGACGGCCCGGCAATCCAGGCGGCGGGGCTGCGCGCGCTTGGCGCCGGAACGACTCTCGCCAAAACGCTGGCCCTCGCCGCCGATTTCCGCACAAGCGATTCGACGACGCCAGTGGTGCTCATGGGATATTACAACCCGATCTATGTGTATGGCGTCGAAGCTTTCCTGCGCGATGCGAAGGCCGCCGGGGTGGATGGTTTGATCGTCGTCGATCTGCCGCCGGAAGAGGATGCGGAACTCTGCCTGCCCACGCTTGCGGCGGGGCTGAACTTCATCCGCCTCGCGACGCCGACGACGGACGATGCGCGGCTGCCAGCCGTCCTCGCCCATACCTCGGGCTTTGTCTATTATGTCTCGATCACCGGCATCACCGGGGCGGCCGCTCCCGAACTTGCCAAGGTCGCCGCGGCGGTAAACCGGATCAAGGCGCATACGAGCTTGCCGGTCGCGGTCGGCTTCGGGGTGAAGAATGCCGCAAGCGCCGCCGCGATCGCCGCTCATGCCGATGGGGTGGTGGTTGGCTCGGCCATCGTCGACGCCTTGCGGGCCTCGCTCGATAGGAATGGCAAGGCGACCGGAAAAAGCGTAGAAGCAGTCGCTGGTTTGGTCGCCGCTATCGCCAAGGGCGTGCGGACGGCACCGCCCGCCCCGGTCTGACGCCCAAGCAACAAGTCCCGCAAGCACCGACGCCGTCGCAAAATTGGATCGCCCAGACTTGGATTGCCTATGAACTGGATCTCCAATGTCGTCCCGCCCAAGGTCAGGTCTCTGCTCCGCCGCGAGACCCGCGAAAACCTCTGGATCAAATGTCCTGAGTCAGGGGAACTCGTTTTTCATAAGGATCTCGAAGCGAACTTCTTCGTCGTGCCGGGCTCCGGCTATCACATGCGCCTCGCTCCCAAGGCGCGATTGGACAACCTTTTCGACGCCGCGGCCTATGAAGAGATCGCGACGCCGGAAGTGCCGTTGGACCCCTTAAAATTCCGCGACGTCAAGCGCTACACGGACCGGCTTAAGGAATATCGCCTGAAAACCGGCACGTCCGACGCGGTGAAGCTCGCCTTTGGCAAATTACAGGGCATGGACATTGTCGCCGCGGTGCAGGATTTCGATTTCCTCGGCGGCTCGCTCGGCATGGCGGCGGGCGAGGCCATCGTGACCGGCATGATGGCGGCGGTCGAGCGCCGCACGCCATTCATCATTTTCACGGCCTCGGGCGGCGCGCGGATGCAGGAAGGCATCTTCTCGCTGATGCAAATGCCGCGCACGACGATCGCCGTGCAGCAGCTGCGCGACGCCAGGCTTCCCTATATCGTCGTCTTGACCAATCCGACAACGGGCGGCGTCACGGCCTCATATGCCATGCTCGGCGATATCCACATCGCTGAACCCGGCGCGGTCATCGGTTTTGCCGGCGCTCGGGTGATCGAACAAACGATTCGTGAACGTCTGCCGGAAGGCTTTCAGCGCGCCGAATATCTCGAAGCGCACGGCATGATCGACATGGTGGTCAAACGGCATGACATGCGCGCGACGCTCGCCCGCATTTGCGCGCTGTTGACGCGGACGAAGCCCATCGAGCACGCCGCCGCCTGAGGGCCGCGAAGCAAGGCCATCATGGATTCGCTCGACGCGCTCCTCTCCCGCCTGTTCACTCTGCATCGCAAGACGATCGAACTGTCGCTCGGCCGGATCGAGCGGCTGCTTGCCGCGCTCGGCTCACCGGAGAAACGTCTGCCGCCGACCATTCATGTTGCCGGAACCAATGGTAAAGGTTCAACGATCGCTTTCATGCGCGCCATTCTCGAAGCGGCCGGAAAGCGAGTCCACGTCTATACCTCGCCGCATTTGGTGCGTTTTCACGAGCGCATCAGGCTTGGCGCGGAAGGCGGCGGAAGCCTCGTCGGCGACGACGCGCTGTTTGCCGTCTTGACCGCGTGCGATAGGGCCAACAAAGGCCAACCGGTCACTTTCTTTGAGGTCACCACAGCGGCGGCGTTCAAGCTTTTCAGCGAGCATCCGGCCGATTATCTCCTGCTGGAAGTTGGTCTCGGTGGAAGATTCGATGCGACCAACGTCATCGCGCGGCCAAAGGCCACGGTCATCGCGCCGGTGTCGATCGATCATCCTGAGTTCCTTGGCGCGACGGTCGATAAAATCGCTTATGAGAAGGCCGGAATCTTTAAACCCGGCGCCCCGGCGATTGTAAGTATCCAGCAAGACGCCGCCCTGGCGGTGCTCGAGCGGGAGGCCGGCCGCGTCGGCGCGCCGCTGCTTGCCGCGGCGCGGAATTACGAAGCGCGGGAAGAACATGGCCGCCTTGTCTTCGAGGACGAGCGCGGCCTTCTCGACCTGCCGTTGCCGCGTCTCATTGGCCGCCATCAGCATCAAAATGCCGCGACCGCGATCGCCACGCTGCGCGCCATCGAGCCAAGCCTCGCCCCCGCTGCCTTCGAAGAGGGCCTGACGCGGGTCGTCTGGCCCGCCCGCTTGCAAAACCTCGGCAACGGCCGGGTGGCGGCGCTTGCTCCGGCGGGCGCGGAGGTTTGGCTCGATGGCGGTCATAACGCCGACGCCGGGCGCGCGCTCGCGCAAGCGATGGCGGAACTCGAGGACAAGACGCAAAGGCCGCTCGTCATCATCTGCGGCTCGCTCGCATCCAAGGATACGGGCGGGTTTCTGCGCCCTTTTAAGGGCCTCGCACAAGAGGTTCTCGCCGTACCCGTGAACGCGGACCAATATGCCAAGCCCGCTGCCGATGTCGCCGCTGTCGCCAATGCCAATGGACTCCACGCGGCGGCCTGCGAAAGCGTCAACTCGGCGCTTCTATTTCTCGCCGCGCGGGATTGGCGCGCCCCGCCGCGCATCCTGATCGCTGGCAGTCTTTATCTTGCCGGAGAAGTGCTGGCGCTCAACGGCACGCCGCCGGAATAGGCGGTTTGTCATGCTGAAGCGACGATCGAGTCATTTCGCGTCAGTTATCGAACGGTAGGCCGTCAGCCGCTCGACGGCGAGAATGACTACGCCCATGATCCCGAAGAAGATCCGCGCATTCTGCGCCGCCCCGATCAGTGGAACGAACGCCAAAATGATCAATACGGGGCCGACAATCCGCTCGACCCAATTGTGCAGAGCGACCGGGATCAATTTGATGGCTCCAGCCGGGAAGTCGGTCAGAAGCGTCATGAGTAAATGAATTCCTGCGAGCGCATAAGACAGCACGGCAGGCCAACCTGATAGCCCGATAACAGCCGGGGCTGCGGCAAAAATCAAGACGGCAAGGTAGTCGATCGCACCATGCAGGGTGAGTGAGATGGGCTTCATATCTGCGCTCCCAGCGTCAATATTCGTCGAAGACACTAGATTGGGGCGCACTGCCTGTCTGTCAGATGGATGACACTGCCTTTGGGGCGATATCCGGCGGCTGCGCGAGGAGTGAGAGTGCCCTATCGTTGATGCAGATCATGTCGCGAGTATAGTCTAGAAGGCCGCGCTTGCGAAGATCGCTGAGGATCGAACTCACGACCTGACGCGAAGCGCCGACGAAGTCGGCTATGTCCTGCTGCGTGAGTCTTATTTCCAGCGAGAATCCATGGGGACACCGCGTACCGAAGGTTCCGGCGAGTTCGCCCAGCGTTTCGATCACCCGCCGTTCGACGGATTGCGTCATCGCGCGCAGCACCCGCCGCTGAGCCCATCGTTTCGATCCGGCCAGGTGCTCGGCGATAAAGATCGCCAACCGCGGATTGACTTCCATGGCGGCGCGCAAGTCGTTTGCCAGCACCCGTTGCGCCGCCACATCGCCGATTGCCCGTGCGGTTTCCTCGTATTCCAGCGGCAGTTGGGGATTACAAAATAGGCCAGCGATCTCGCCGCATTTCAAAAGTTCAATTGTGACCTCCGTCCCGTCTTCGCAGATGTGCGATGTCTTTACGAAGCCGTCCAGAATGAGAAACGCGGCGCTCGCTGGTTCTCCCTGCGCATAGAGGGTCGCCTTGTCGGCCACTGCGACACGCGAAGCCGACCTGCAGCCCGATTCGATGAGTACGCTGATTGCTATTTCGTCCGCAGCGCTTGAGTCGACGTTGGGCACTCCGATCATCATTCCCCGCTCCCAATTATTGTAAACAACGAAACACGGATATCGGGCGCCAGCCGGCGACGGCAATCATCCACAATAGATCAAATGATTCTATTTTATGGGGACACGCTCTAGCCGGCTGCCGCCTTCACCTCGCGCCGACGGGCGTGGAGAATCCACTCCGTATAACCATTTGGCTGCGCGCGGCCCTTAAAGATCAGATCCGCCGCCGCTTGAAAGGCGTGACCGTCGAAACCAGCCGCCATAGGCCGGTAGAGCGGATCGCCGGCATTTTGTTGATCGACGACCGCCGCCATCCGCCGCAGCGTGTCCATCACTTGCTCGCGCGTGACAATCCCATGGTGCAGCCAATTGGCGACATGCTGGCTTGAAATGCGCAAGGTGGCGCGATCCTCCATGAGGCCGGTGTCATGGATATCCGGCACTTTGGAACAGCCGACGCCCTGATCGATCCAGCGCACGACATAGCCCAAAATCCCCTGGCAATTGTTGTCGAGCTCGGCCTGAATGTCGTCTGGGGCCCAGTTCGCCCGGCCAACCGGAATGGCGAGGAGATCGGAAAGTTGCGGTGGGCTGCGCCGGGCGAGCACTTTCCAGCGGGCCGCGACATCGACCCTGTGATAATGCACCGCGTGCAAGGTTGCGGCCGTCGGCGAGGGCACCCAGGCGGTATTCGCTCCGGCGAGCGGATGCACGATTTTCTGCGCGAGCATGTCGGCCATCCGGTCCGGCGCGGCCCACATACCCTTTCCGATCTGCGCCCGTCCAGGCAACCCACAGGCGATGCCAACGTCGACATTGGCATTCTCGTAAGCGGCGATCCAATCGGTGTTCTTCATGTCGTTCTTGCGGACCATGGGACCAGCTTCCATCGAGGTATGAATCTCGTCGCCGGTGCGGTCGAGGAAGCCGGTATTGATGAAAAACACGCGATCGGCCGCCGCCGCGATGCAGGCCTTGAGATTGACCGAAGTGCGCCGCTCCTCGTCCATGATGCCGATCTTGATCGTATGCCGGGGCAGCGCCAGCATGTCCTCGACGCCGGCAAATAGCGCATCGGCGAGCGCGACTTCGGCCGGCCCATGCAGTTTCGGCTTCACGATATAAATCGAGCCGTGGCGGCTATTGCGCGGACCGTTGACCCGCTTGAGATCGTGCATGGCGATCAGCGAGGTGACCGCGGCGTCCAGAATGGTTTCCGGGATTTGGCTCCCCGCGGAGTCGAGCACCGCGCCGGTTTCGATGTGATGGCCGACATTGCGCACCAGCAACAGGGCGCGCCCATGAAGGGTCATCGGGGCGCCATCCCGGCTGATATAGGTGCGATCCTCCGCCAGCCGCCGCTCGACTATCAACCCGTTCTTTTCAAGAGTTGCGGTCAAGCCGCCCTGCATCAGCCCAAGCCAATTGCGGTAAAGCGAGACCTTGTCCTGCGCATCGACCGCCGCCACACTGTCCTCGAGATCGATGATCGTGCTGAGAGCGGCTTCAAGGATGACATCCGCCACGCCGGCTTTGCTTTCCGCCCCGACCAGGCTGTTTTGATCGATCTCGAGCTCGATGTGCAGGCCGTGGTGGCGAAGCAGCACGGCAAACGAGTCGAGCGGTTTCTTCCGGTATCCGGCGAAACGGCCAGGATGCCGCAACCGTGTGTCCAGGCCGTTTTCAAGCGTCGCAATGAGCTCGCCGCCGGCGACCTTGTAAGCGGTGACCGCCTTGTGGCTGCCTCCCGCGAGGGGAACCACGTCGTCGAGAAACGCGCGGACCCAGTCGATGACCTTGGCGCCACGTACCTTGTTGTAACCCTTCCCATGCGCCGCGCCATCACTCTCGGGAATCGCGTCCGTGCCATAGAGCGCATCGTAAAGACTGCCCCACCGCGCGTTTGCAGCATTGAGGGCGTAGCGCGCGTTCGAGGCCGGAACGACGAGCTGCGGACCGGCGACCCGCGCGATCTCCAAGACATTTTCGGTGCGAATGGTAAAATTAGGCGGCTCCGGGATAAGGTATCCGATCTCACGAAGAAAGTTCCCGTAGGCCGCCGGATCGAACGGCCTGCTCGCCGTAACGCGATGATATTCGTCGATCTTTTCCTCCAGCTCGGCGCGAAACCGCAGTTGGTCGCGAATACGCGGCGCGAACTCGCTGACAAGTCCCGCGAGCCCGCTCCAAAATTGGCCAGCGCCGATATCCGTTCCAGGCAAGACCTCGTCGCCGATAAAGTCGCGCAGGATTTTTGTAACGCTGATTTCGCCGATTTGCTCGTAGTCGATCATGTTCACGCCATCAAGTTCAGGTCTTGTTGCGACTTGTTGCAATCGCCACGCCGCGCCCGGGCATGCCCGCCACCAAGGTCGCCAGCAACCGCCCGTCGCGAGAAAACATTGCCGATCGATCGTGCCGGCGGGACAAAACGCTGGGACTCTTAACATCCGCGGCGGAGGCGTGGATAGCCTGAAACACGCGGCTTCAACTGCCGCAAACGCGTAGTCGGCGGCCACACATGGAGTTTGCACATGACCTACGAATTCTACTACTGGCCCGGCATTCAGGGGCGCGGCGAGTTCGTCCGACTCGCACTGGAAGAGGCCGGGGCGGACTACGTCGACATAGCCCGTGGCTCAGGTGACGAAGACAGCGGCGAGGCGGCCCTCATGGCTTTTCTGGAGCGAGACGACATCCCCCATCCGCCGTTTGCGCCGCCGTTCCTGAAGGACGGAGATGTCCTGATCGGCCAGACCGCCGCCATCCTGCTTTATCTCGGCGACCGCCACGGCCTCGCCCCAAGAGAGAAGGCCAAGCGGCTTTGGGTCCACCAGATCCAGCTCACCATCGCCGATCTTGTCGCGGAGGCTCACGACACGCATCACCCGTTGCGGGGCGATCTCTATTACGAGGACCAAAAACCGGCAGCGCTGCGCCGCGCAAGGCATTTCCGTGAAGACCGAATTCCCAAGTTCCTGGGATGGTTCGAGCGCATCCTGGCGCGCAATCCCGAGGGCGCGGGCCAACTCGTCGGCAGCGCCTTGACCTATGCCGACCTATCGGTATTCCAGATCGTCGAAGGCCTGGCCTATGCTTTTCCGCGAAGGATGCGGCGAACTCTCACAGAGGTTCCGCGCGTGGCGGCTCTGCATCAAGCGGTCGCGCAACGTCCGCGCATTCGCGCCTATCTCAACAGCGATCGCCGCTTCGCATTCAACGAGCAAGGGATATTCCGTCACTATCCTGAGCTTGATGGGTAAAGCTACTTCCCGGATCGATAGGACCGGCCACAGGTTTTGTTCCGGGCGATCGAGAACAACGCTTCTCCCTTGACGATCTCGTCTCGAGCGAGGTCGAGCGTATACCATTCCGCGCGGTCGACCTCGGGAAAGCGGCGAGCCGTCCAGGGTCCTCGTTTGCACACGATACACTCTCGCTGCGGGTGGCATCTCTATCGCCGCTCATGGCAAATGCTGTTACTCTCTTGCCTCCCGGCTGAACCGCGCCGCCGAGCGGGATAAGGGCGCTGGCCGGACGCAAGCCGCTAGGCACGGAAGGGTCTGCAGATGTCGAGTTCTCGACCGGCATCTACCAACGATGGTCCGAACAATGCGCCGGGCACCCCTACGCGGCGCCTGTTTTTGGCCGGAGTTGCCGCGTCCACGTTGGCGCGCGCGAGCGCCGAAGCACGGCCGGTTGTCGTTGGCTCCAAGCTCGATCTCGAAGGCGGACTCCTCGGCCATATGATGCTGCTCGCTCTTGGCCAGGCCAAAATCGCGACGGAAAACCGGCTGCAGATCGGCCCGACCGCGATTTTGCGGGCGGCACTTTTGTCCGGTGCCATAGACCTTTGCCCAGAATATACCGGCAACGCCGCTTTTTTCTTTCATGAAGACGGCGATCCTGTCTGGAAGGACGCGAAGGCGGGTTACCTGCGCGCGGCAAAACTCGATTATGAAAAAAACCGTCTTGTTTGGCTCGCCCCGGCGCCGGCCGACAATAGCTGGGTGATCGCGGTCCCTGAATCGCTGGCGCGGCTACAAAATCTGCGGACGATGGTCGATTTCGCCCGCTTTGCGCGGGACGGCAACAAAGTCAAACTTGCCGCTTCGGCGGAATTCGTGGAGAGTACGGCTGGCCTTCCCGCCTTCGAGGCGGTCTATGGCTTCCGGCTTGCCGCCCGCCAGCTCCTCGTTCTCTCTGGCGGCGAAACCTCGGCCACCATGAAAGCGGCGGCGGACGGAATTTCGGGCGTCAATGCCGCGATGGCCTATGCCACCGACGGCGCGTTCAAAGCCCTCGACCTTCGTGCTCTCGAAGATACAAGCCGTGCCGAGCCGGTCTATGCGCCAGCACCCGTGGTACGGGAGGCAGCCCTCGCGAGCTATCCGGAAATTGGCGATATTCTTAGCCCCGTTTTCGCGCAACTCGATCTTGCGAGCCTGCGCGACTTGAACGAAAAAGTCGCGGTCGAAGGCGATGATCCAGGCGCCGTGGCAAGGGAATTTTTCCGCGCGCGAGGGCTCTCTCGATAAGCATTTCGTTAAGGCTTCTGGTTCGAACACGGAATGGCCCCGATGCCGAAAGTGCATGACCGCGTCCTTCTTGCGCTCTGTAGCCTTGGCCTTGCCGTGGTTTCTTTTGGCGGCTTCTTGAATCATGCACAAAACCGGCTCGCGACGGGCGTTGCCTATCCCCTATTTAACGCCCCGGCTCTGGAGACCGCGACCGCAATGATTGGGCTTTGTGCACTGGCGTTTCTGAGCTTTGCCCGGGGCCAAAAACTCCGGTCCTTCGCAACGATCCTAGGCGCAGCATTGATTCTTTGGGGGAGCCTCGCGGGCGCCGGCCACTTCGCGGCGCTTCTCATGCAGGGAGGGCCGCCCGCCGCGCGCGCTTCGCTTGGTCCGGCGTTCTGGACCTTGGCAAGCGTTGCGATCCTCGCGATCGTCGATGCCGTGCAAAGAGGAAATTTTGGTTTTTTCGCCCGCGCCTCCATTGGGACCGCTTTTTGCGCGGGCTTCTTCCTGATGGCCGCGGCGGGCGATTTCGACAATCTGTCGCTAGCGAGGGAATTTTTGAACAACCGGGGCATTTTCGTGACCGAGCTCTTGCGCCATCTCGGGCTCGTCGGCGCGGCGATTTTCTTTGCCCTGATGATTGGGGTGCCGCTGACCGTGCTCGTTTTGCGCAAGAAGGCGGTGGCGGGTTTTGTCTTTGCGAATCTCAGCATATTGCAAACGATTCCCTCGATCGCGCTCTTTGGCGTCTTGATCGCGCCGATGTCGAAATTGAGCGAAGCGCTGCCTTTTTTGCACGCGCTGGGGATCAATGGAACCGGCCCGGCGCCGGCTGTCCTGGCCTTGACGCTCTACTCGCTGCTGCCCCTCGTTCGCGGCTTCCATACAGGGCTCAGCGAGGTCGCCATGGAGGTCAAGGACGCTGCTACCGCCATCGGCTTTGGCGCGCGCCGGATGTTCATCGAGGTCGAATTGCCGCTCGCCTTGCCCGCGCTCGTTTCCGGATTGCGCGTCGTGACGATCCAGGCGATCGGCTTGGCAAGCGTCGCCGCCTTGATCGGCGCGGGGGGGCTTGGCACCTTCATCTTTCAAGGCATTGGACAATATGCCCTCGATCTTGTCCTGGTAGGCGCTATTCCGGTCATTCTGCTGGCGCTTTTGGCGAACTTTATCTTTGAAATGCTGCTTGGCCTTGCGCGGAGAAACCTGTGATCGAGTTGCGCAATGTGTCGAAGAACTTTGCCGCCACGCCGGCGGTCTCCGATTTTTCGCTCAAGATCGAGAGCGGCGCCTTTTTCGTCCTTATCGGCCCGTCTGGCTGCGGCAAGTCAACAGTGCTGCGCATGATCAATGCGATGATTATTCCCGATACAGGGCAAATCGAAGTACGGAGCCAAGATATCCGCGCGAGTGAGCCCGAAAAACTCCGGCGCGGCATCGGCTATGTGATCCAGTCGGCGGGCCTTTTTCCGCATTGGACGGCGGCCGATAATATTCTCGCGGTGCCGCGCCTCCTCAAATGGAGCCCGTCGAAATGCTCGGCGCGGCTCGACGCGCTCGTTGCCATGTTGCGCATCGAGCCTGCCATTCTGAAGCGCTACCCGAGGCAATTGTCCGGCGGTCAGCAGCAGCGCATCGGCGTCGCCCGCGCGCTCGCCGCGGACCCCGACATTATCTTAATGGACGAGCCATTCGCCGCGCTCGATCCAGTGAGCCGCGCGGCCTTGCAAGAAGAGCTGCACGGGATACATGCGCGGAGCGGCAAGACCATTGTCTTCGTCACACATGACATGGACGAAGGGTTGCGGCTCGCCACCGACATGGCGGTGATGAACGAGGGCCGGCTGATCCAGGCTGGCACCCCGGCTTCGGTTCTCTTGGCGCCGGCGGATGATTTCGTGCGCGATTTTTTGGGCGGCGAAGGATTGCAGTTGCGGCTTCTCGACCTCGTGCCGGTCCGCAAGCTTATGAAGCCCGGCAAGACGACGCGGGCAACCGAAACGATTGCCGCGGACGCCAGCCTCAAAAATGCGCTGAACCTGATGCTGGCGCGCCGCATTCCCTCACTTTGTGTCGTGGAGAAGAGCGGGGCGAGGCTCGGCGAAATCCACTTAAGCGACATTGTGGCGAGGGGCGCGATGCCAGGTATGACCTCAAAGGCCATGAGGCGCTGATGGATGAATGCGCGCGCGATCCCCAGAGCTTGATCCAAAAAAGTTGATCGACTTTTTCGATCAGAACATGGTCTTAACCCTAACATACAGTTGCAGCCAACATCCATTGCCACCGGTGGGATTTTCGCGACATATGCGGTCGGCAAAACATTTTCAGCGGAGTTGCGATAGGCGGCAAGGAATGGATTATGGATACCAGGTTAGTCGCGCTTGCCGCGGTGGTCTTTAGCGTTTTCGTCACGCCAATGTCAGAAGCGCGGGCACAATCCAGCGCATGCATCCCAGGGGTTCCATTCGACCCCACTAATCCAACGTCCGCTGGGTTTGGTCTCGTCTTTTCGGATGACTTCACCAATCCGCAAACGATCGATCTCACCGGCTCGGGGAACGCCGGCTTTAATTGGTATCTGACAAAATTCTTTGGCTATGGAACGGAACCTGCCTCAACTATTGCGATCACCCCGGACGGCCTCGTGCTGACGCCATCAAGCGACATCGGGGGAAACTATAATATCGCGACGGCTGCCCCGGCCACCAACACGCACGGCTATGTCGGGCAAGCCTTCGGCGGCGGGGCCTATTTCGAGGCGAAGATCAAGTTCGACCCAACGACGGTCAATTTCTCGCTAGGATTCCCGGCTTTCTGGGGCTTTTCCATCGAGCACGCGGCAAATATGGGGGCCGATCACCCAGCCGGGACGCCGGCCGGGTTCCAGCATTTCATCGAGGATGACTTCTTCGAGTTTGATATCGGCTGGGCTTCACCTGTCGCCTATGGGACTGCCGTTCACGATTGGTACGGAATTTATTCGTCGACATGCCAGGAGGGATATCGCGCGGGATCGCCTGGTTTCTGCGACGTGACGAATAACGGGGTGGGAACGGCCTATAACAATTTCGTATCGACAAAGCGGAACAAAGCCACGATTGACTGGACCCAATGGCATACAGTCGGGCAGCTTTGGGTGCCTGGCAGCAGTCAAAATCGCACGCCGGGGTATGTGCAGAATTTCATCGATGGTCGGCGAGCATATGCATATGACGGAACAGGAAAGTTCACCCCGCTTTCGAAGACGGGATGGGACGATCTCGCGTCTCCGTTCATAGACCCGCTTCATAGTTCCACTGCATTCAGCGTCCTTGATCGCGATCATCTTATGATTATTCTCGGCAGTGGTACGGGCCAGCCATTTACAGTAGGGTATGTAAAGGTTTGGCAGATCCCAGGATGCGCAAACTAAAAATCGCACTTTGCAAAGGCCAAAATTCGAGATTAAAACCAACTGTCATCGTATCCTGATAGTTGGTATGCCATGGCGAGACTGGGCACTGGGATGATTCAATGCGCGCGCTGGCCGGGGCTCTGGCTTACGCTCCTATTGATCTCCGCCATCTTCCTTATGCCGGCAGCCGAGCCGCTCATGCGCGCGCTTTTTCCGGGCGATCCGCGCCCAGTCTACGCGCGCGCGAGCTTCTTCGAGCTCACGCTTGCCCATCTGGAGCTTGTCGCTTTCTCGAGCCTCGCGGCAGCGGCGATCGGGATCGGCCTTGGCATTTTCGTCACGCGCGAAAGTGGACGTGAGTTCGCAGCAATGGTCGGCGCAATAGCCGCTACGGGACAGACGTTTCCGCCTGTCGCGGTGCTCGCACTCACGATCCCAATTCTTGGCTATGGCGCGGCCCCAGCCGTCGCGGCGCTTTGCCTCTACGCCATTTTTCCAATCATCGAGGGGACGGTGACGGGCCTTCACGCGGTGCCCGCCGCCGTCCGCGACGCGGCGATGGGAATGGGCTTCGCGCCACGCGACGTCCTATGGCGAGTAGAGCTGCCGCTCGCGTTTCCTTTCATTCTCGCCGGCCTTCGCAATGCGGTCATCATCAATATCGGGACGGCGGCGATCGGATCGGCCGCTGGCGCCTTGTCGCTAGGCTCGCCGATCATCGAGGGACTTTCGGCGTCGAACCCGGCGTATGTCTTGGAAGGCGCCGCCATCGTCGCGCTGCTCGCCATGGTCGTGGACCGCTGTTTTGCCTGGCTCGAAGATTTCGCGCGCCTCGGCGAGATGCGCCCGATGTAATCACGCCGGCTTCTGCGGCCATCGGCAGAGACCGGAGATGCGCCATCGCGGCTTTGCCAAGTGACCCGAGACCTTGCTGTGGACGTGCCCCGTTTTCCTCGCGCACTTCCGCAAAGCAGCCGCCGGTGCGCGTTAAGAATATGCGTTAAGTCACCACTGTTCCGGCGCTGTTGGCGATCAATTCATGCACGCTGAAGAGATTTTCGCTATCGGTCCAAACGCGGCCCGGCAGCCATCCCGCCGAGCAGGCGATATCTTGAAATTGGCCGATAGTATATTTGTAGGAGTTCTCTGTATGGATGGTTTCGCCGGCAGAAAACCGAAACCACAGGCCCCGGATTCTCACTGCTTGATTCCTTATACTGACAATATGCATCTCGACGCGGCCCTCGCGGGGATCGTAAATCGCCTCGTGGCGGAAGCCATCGAGATCGAACGAGCCTTCGAGCTGGCGGTTGATCCGCGTCAAAAGATTGAGGTTGAAGGCCGCGGTAACTCCGGCCGCGTCATTGTAGGCGCAAATCAGCTTTCGCGCGTCCTTCTTCAAGTCCACGCCGACAATGAGCTTGCCCTCTGGCGCCAGCAAGCGCCGCATGGCGGTGAGCAACGTTCTGGCGGCAAATGGCGAGAAATTGCCGATCGTCGAGCCAGGAAAAAACCCCAATTTTCGTGGCTGGGCGAGGTCCGCCGGCAAGGCGAGCAGCCGCGAGAAATCGCCGGCGATGGGGCGCACGGCGAGCGCCGGAAAGCGCTTGATCAGGCGCCGCTTCGCCTCCTCAAGGGCGCTTTCTGACACGTCGATAGGCACATAGGCGCGCAGTCGCGGCAAGCCCGCAAGCAAAATCTCCGTTTTGCGGCTTGAGCCCGAACCGAATTCGACGAGCACCGCGCCGTCATCCACGCGGCTCGTGATCTCCGCCGCATGTACGTCGAGAATCGCGATCTCTGTTCTGGTCGGATAGTATTCCGGCAGCCGGGTAATTTCTTCGAACAATTCGCTGCCGCGCGCATCATAAAAAAAGCGACACGGCAGGCTCTTGCGCGGCTTTGACAGGCCCTCGATCACGCTCGCGGCGAACTCGCGGTCCGGGCCGGTAATGACGTCGGGCTGGCGCAGGGCTTTGCTGCTCGTCCACTTCATTCGACCTCCGAGGCAAGGCGCAGTCCCATGAATTGCCAGCGCTGTTGGGGATAGAAAAAATTGCGATAGGTTGCGCGCGCGTGCCCCGCTGGCGTCGCGCAGGAGCCGCCGCGCAAAACCTGCTGGCCGACCATGAACTTGCCGTTGTATTCGCCAAGTGCCCCCGCTGGCGCGCGGTAGCCTGGATAGGGCAGATAAGCGCTCTGGGTCCATTCCCAGACATCGCCGAATATTTGGCGGGGCCGCCCATCCGGGCGCGGCGCGGCTGGCAGGGGCCGCAGCGCGCCCGAGGCGAGCGTGTTTCCCGTCGCCTCAACACGCTTTGCCGCAACCTCCCACTCGAATTCGGTGGGAAGCCGATGGCCCGCCCAGCGCGCGAAAGCGTCCGCCTCGTAGTAGCTTACATGCGCGACGGGAACCGCGCGATCGATCTGCCGCATCCCTTCGAGCGACATAGCGAACCATTGCCCATCGCGCTCTTCCCAATAGAGCGGAGCCCGCCAGCCTTCCCGATTGACGATCTCCCATCCGTCGGCAAGCCAGAGCGCGAAGGTTCGATAGCCGCCGTCTTCGATGAATGCGACCCATTCCGCGTTGGTGACGAGGCGGTCGGCAAGACGGAACGGTTGGATCAATTGGCCGTGGCGCGGCGACTCATTGTCCCATGCGAAGCCTTCGCCGCAATGACCTATCTCATGGATCCCGCCGGAATACTCGATCCAGCGGAGAGGCTCCGGCTCACGCTGATCCGCGCGCGGGCGCGGCGCCAGGTAAACCGGCCGCAACGGATTCGCGGCGAAAAGCGCGAGAATGTCGGTTAGCATCAACTCCTGATGCTGCTGTTCGTGATTGATGCCGACCTCGATAACGCGCGCCAGCTCCGACCCCCGGGCCACATCGACCGAAAGAAGCTTTTCGAGCCCGGCATCCACGTGGGCGCGGTAGGCGAAAATGCGATCGCTCGACGGCCGCGTGAGAAGCCCGCGCTTGCCGCGCGGCTGCCGCGGCCCGTGCGATTCGTAGTAGGAATTGAAGCAATAGTTGAATGTCTCGTCGAACGGCCCGTAGCCGTTGAGGTGGCCGGCGAGAACGAAGGTCTCGAAGAACCAAGTCGTATGCGCAAGATGCCATTTGGTTGGACTGGCGTCGTCCATCGCCTGGACGGTCATATCCTCGGCGGTGAGGGGGCGGGCGAGATCCAGAGAAAGGCGCCTCGTTTCGAATAAACGCCAGCTTAGGGAGCAAGGCCCACGCGGCGCGGCCGGAAAGGCCGAAGACAATCGCGCCATATTTGCTTCCCCTCCGGCCGGGACTTCGATGGGCGCCTTGGTTTGGCGGGCAAGGTCCTCCTCCCCTGGGCGCTGTCAAGAATAATCATTTTTGCGTGAATTACCTATAGCGGTTGGCTTTGTGTCGATGCAGGATGGTTATGGCTGTTATGCGGCAGAGAGCGAAAAAATTCGGGAATAACGATTGGAGCGTAAGGTCATGTCGCGGTGAACGCAGGAGCGCGTCACTGGTTCCCATAGAAGTTGGGATTTGAGATTTCCGCCACTGTCGCGGGAAATCGCAAACCGACCCTATCGGAGAATCGTCGATGACCGCCGCAGGCCGCTCGCTCGCTACGGCGCTATATCAATGGCGCGCTTCGCGAGCTGCTTGCTCCAGCCTTGCTACACCACTGCCGGGAACGCGACCGCACCGGCTCCGTCGGTCGCGGATTTCAGAGCTACACCACAGGCAATATTCTCAGCGCGGAGTTCTATGGCGCCGCATATTGACGCCAAATCCGGTGCCAATTCGTGGCCCACGGTTCCATGCCTTGCGGGTAAGTCAAACAAAGGTATGATGCGGCCAGCACCGATAACTATTGTGGGAATGCCGAGTGAAACCGTTGTCCTGCGATGCCTTGTTCGGATCGGCCGGATTGTGCCGCGCTGCCCCCGGCAAGAACGATCCCCAAACATGAACAAGACCGGCAAGGCCGAGGCCGGCGCTGACGTCGTGAAGGCGCGCGCCGCAACTGCCTGGGCAACGCGCAACCTCCAGCCGGCCGAGTCCAAACGTGCCGAACTCAAGCGCCGCCTGCTCGAAATCAGCGATCTTGCGGCGGTGGGAGCTTTGCTTGGCTGGGACCAATGCACCTATATGCCGGAATGCGGAGCACGCGCGCGGGCGCGCCAGGGGGCAACGCTCAGCAGGCTAGCGCATGAAAAATCCGTCGATCCAGCGCTGGGCACACTGCTCGACGCACTTGCGCCATATGCCGCTAGCCTGCCGTCAGATTCCGATGCAGCGAGCCTGATCCGGATCGCGCGCCGCGACTTCGAGAAGGCGATCAAGCTACCCAGCGCTTATGTCGCCCGGGCCAGCGCGCTCGGCTCGGCCTCTTATGACGCTTGGACGCGGGCGAGGCCGGCGAACGATTTTGCGGCGATGCTGCCGTTCCTCGAGAAGGCGGTCGATCTCAGCCGCGAATACGCTGGCTATTTTGCGCCCTATCAGCATGTTGCCGACCCTCTAATTGATGCCGCCGAGGAAGGCATGACGGCAGCTTCGGTCCGCTCGCTCTTTGCCGAGCTCAGGAGCGAATTGATACCGATCGTGCGCGCCATTTCCGGTCAGCCCGTTCCCGGCGATGACTGCCTGCGTGGTTCTTTCAGCGAGCGAGCGCAGCTAGATTTCAGCCTATCGGTGGTCAAGCAATTTGGCTACGACACCGGTCGCGGCCGGCTCGACAAGACCCTCCATCCTTTTTGCACGAAGTTTTCCTCAGGCGACGTCCGAATTACCACCCGAGTCGACGAGAAGCATTTTGGCGACGCGTTGTTCTCGACCATGCACGAGTCCGGTCATGCGCTTTACGAGCAGGGCGTCGCCGCCGCGCTTGAGGGCACACCGCTAGGAACGGGGACATCGGCGGGCGTGCACGAGAGCCAGTCGCGGCTTTGGGAAAATGTGGTCGGGCGCGGGCGCGCTTTCTGGGAGCATTTTTACCCGGTTCTGCGGGACACTTTTCCAGATCAGTTCCGGCAGACAGGGTTCGAGGCCTTTTACCGCGCGATCAACAAGGTGCAACGCTCCTTGATCCGCACGGATGCCGACGAGGTCACCTATAACCTCCATATTATGATGCGTTTCGACCTCGAGCTAGAATTGCTCGAAGGCCATCTGCGCGTCAAAGATCTCCCGGAAGCTTGGCGCGCGCGCATGCAGGCCGATCTCGGTGTTGCTCCGGCCGGCGACCGCGATGGCTGTCTGCAAGACGTGCATTGGTATGGCGGCACCGTCGGTGGCGGATTTCAGAGCTACACCATAGGCAATATTCTCAGCGCGCAGTTCTATGCCGCCGCAGTCAAAGCTCATCCCGAGATCCCTCTCGAGATCGCAAAGGGGGGATTCGGAACGCTTCATGCCTGGCTGCGCGAGCAGCTCTACCAGCATGGGCGCAAATTCCAGCCGAGTGAGGTCGTCACGCGGGCGACAGGCGGGCCGATGAGCACCAAGCCCTACCTCGCTTATCTTCGTGCCAAATATGGCGAGCTTTATCGCTTGGATTTGGCTCCCTGAGCAGGACTCGAACCTGCGACCGATCGATTAACAGTCGATTGCTCTACCAGCTGAGCTATCAGGGATCGCGTGTTTTCGCGCGCGCATATAGCAAGCCCGTGCCGCCTTTGCAAAGCGCTACCAGCCGCGCCCCCGCTCGCGCTGGCCGGAGCATGATCCCAAAAAGTTGCAGACTTTTTGGATAAGATCATGCGACAAATCAGTTCTGGACTACCCGCGCCTTGCGATAAGTCCCGGTCCTTTGTATAGGCGGGAGCCCCTCGGCTCGTGGCGGCAGGGGCCTCGTGGCGGAATGGTTACGCAGAGGACTGCAAATCCTTCTATCCCGGTTCGATTCCGGGCGAGGCCTCCAACCCGGCGCCAGCGACGCCGTGCGGCTACCTGAAAACGCCACCTTGATCCATGGCGGACGTGCCGGTGCCATGCCATATCATGGCCTGACGGGTCGTCTCGCGCGACACGAGCGACTCTGAAAAGGCTCGCATTCCAGTCCTCAATCTGCCGCGCGCGGCGGTCATTGGTTGAGACGCTGGCCTACGGCCGGAACCAAATGCCTGGATGCCAGTTCCAGCGGTTGCCTTCCCATCCCCAATGTCCGCGCACCCAAACATGAGCAGGCGACGGTCGAGGCTGCGGCGTCTCTACGATTACCGCCGGCATGGTCGGGACAGGGCCTTCGGCGTAGTGGCCTTTAACCCAGAACCACTCGCCACCGCGCCACACCCAATGCCCTGGAACCCAGCCCATTCCAGGACGCGGGGCTGGCGGCGCGGTTTCGACGATAGGCGCCGGCATCACTTTCTCGACAATGACAGTTTCGGCCTTAACGACCGCGGCTGCCAAAGCAACGAGAATTGCACCGGCGAGGAATATCGACACAGCGCAGCGTGATGCATGAGTCACGGCAGGTTCTCCCATTTTTCATTTACTTTCCGGCTCAGTTCATGCCTTTCTTGGGTCTCTGGAAAAGGCGCTGAACTCCTTGCCCACAAGCCCCTTCTCTTTGACCTAATTGCGGCATTCAGCGGCGGCTGAAATATCGGGCAAAACCTCCTCATGCGATTGCGGCCCTGCGCAGCCGCAGGGCGTTGCCGATCACGCTGACCGAGGAGAGCGACATCGCGGCAGCCGCGATGACCGGCGACAAGAGAATGCCGAAGGCCGGGTAAAGCACGCCGGCGGCGATCGGGACGCCGGCTGCATTGTAAATGAACGCGAAGAAGAGATTCTGCCTGATGTTGCGCATCGTCGCCTGGGACAAGCGGCGTGCCCGCACGATACCCCGCAGATCGCCCTTAAGCAGGGTGACGCCCGCGCTCTCGATCGCGACATCGGTGCCCGTCCCCATGGCGATGCCGACATCGGCGGCGGCAAGCGCGGGGGCGTCGTTGACGCCATCGCCGGCCATCGCAACGATACGGCCGTTGGCGCGTAGCTCCTCGACCACGTCGCTCTTATTGCCTGGCAAAACGCCAGCCGTGACATCCTCGATGCCGAGCTTTCGCGCGACCGCCTCGGCGGTTGTCCTGTTGTCGCCGGTGAGCATCACCACGCGCACGCCTTCGTCTCGCAGCGCCCTGATCGCGGCAAGCGCCGTCTCCTTGACCGGATCGGCGATGGCCAGGAGCCCGGCGGGCTTGCCGTCCAGTCCCATGAAGATGACGGTGGCCATGTGGGTGAGCATGGACAGGGCCGTATCGAAC
>JBOHJQ010000048.1:0-26064 GCA_050728655.1 Methylocella sp. | reverse complement strand
GCAACGCAACTCGAAATGCTGGCGCGGGAGCCGCCGGCGCCGCCGCCGCCGGGCCCGCACGACCACTGAGCGTCGGCCCGCCTTATCATCGTGCCGGCGGTCGTGTGCTATGGCCGTTGCTTGCCTTGCGGCGCGCGATCACAGCATCGCGGGCAGCAACCTGTCGGGCGGATGGTGGCCGTCCATGAAGGTCTTGATGTTGACGATGACCTTCTCGCCCATGTCGACGCGGCCCTCCGCCGTCGCCGAGCCCATATGCGGCAAAAGCGTGACCTTACCGGCGTTGGCTAGCCTGACAAGCTTCTGCGAGACGGCCGGCTCGTGTTCGAAAACGTCAAGCCCGGCGCCCGCCATCTCGCCTATCTCGAGCATTCGGGTCAGCGCGGCCTCGTCGATGATTTCGCCGCGTGCGGTATTGACCAGGATGGCATGCGGGCGCAGATATTTTAGCCGGCGCGCCGACAGCAAATGATAGGTCGCGGGGGTATGCGGACAATTGACCGAAACGATGTCCATCCGGGCGAGCATCTGATCGAGCGATTCCCAGTAGGTCGCTTCGAGTGCTTCTTCGATCGGGGCGGCGACAGGGCGCCGGTTATGATAGTGGATCTGCAAGCCGAAAGCCTTGGCCCGATGGGCAAGAGCCTGGCCGATGCGGCCCATGCCCACGATTCCGAGCCGTTTGCCGCAGATCCGGCGGCCTAGCATCCAGGTCGGCGCCCAGCCGCTCCATTCGCCGCCGGGAATTACTCTTGCCCCTTCGACGAGCCGCCGCGCCACCGCGAGGATCAGCGCCATGGTCATGTCGGCGGTATCCTCGGTGAGGACGCCAGGCGTATTGGTGACGGTCATCCCGCGTCCCAAGGCGGCGGTCACATCGATATTGTCGACACCATTGCCGAAATTGGCGATGAGCTTCATTTGTTGCCCGGCTAGCCCGATCAGCTCGGCATCGATTCTATCGGTAACGGTGGGAACGATCACCTCGGCGGCACGCATGGCCTCGGCGAGAGCGCTGCGCGGCATCGGCTTGTCGTCGATGTTCAGCCGCGCATCGAAAAGCTCGCACATCCGGGTCTCGACGGCGTCCGGCAATTTGCGGGTCACGATCACCAGCGGTTTTTTCCGGCCCATTCTTTTCCTTGTCCTTTGGGCACACCGGATGCGACTTTAAAAACAACCGCCGAATCGCGCGCAGTGGCCCGATTTACTCTTGCCGCGATCACGCCTAGCCAAGCCGCCTGCCGACCACCTGCGAGGACTTGCCACGCCGTCTTCACCGGGCGTTAACGATGCCCGGCACACAAGAGGAGCGTCTCTTCTCGTACGTTGCCCCCCTCGCGGTTTCTGTAGCAGATGGCCGGTCAAAGACAAGAACGCCGGCAGGTCTCCTTTGCCAGCAGGAGACGTGCGGTGTACTCGCTTTGATTTCGGTCGCTTTTCGAAAGAAGCGCGTAATCCGAGAACACCACGAAGGAGCGCGGTTCATGGTCGACGCCATAAGCCCCCCGCTTTGCGGCGCCGCAACATCAACGAGCCTACGCACCGATGAAGAGAATTTAGGTAGCACGGATGCGCCAAATCGCACCATCTTGGAACAGAATCTTCCATCGCGCCTTTCTCGCCATCGCCGTGGCTTTCTGCGCCTTGGCTGCTGGAGGAACCGCGCGCGCTGACCAAATCGGCTCCGCTAGCGGCCTACCGGTGCCGCGTTACGTGAGCCTGAAGTCCGATCGCGTGAACCTGCGCGAAGGCCCCTCCAAGGACCATCGGACCGTATGGGTCTTTCAACGCGCGGGACTGCCCGTCGAGATCACCGCCGAATTTGAAATTTGGCGTAAGGTCCGCGATTCCGAAGGCGCGGAGGGCTGGGTGCTCCATTCGCTTCTTTCGGGAAGACGCACGGCTCTCATTGCGCCTTGGAAGAAGGGAACAGATCTGATCCTCTACCGCAAGGCGAGCCCGACATCGGCGCCGGTCGCGAAGTTGCAGTCAAATGTGATCGTAAGCGTGCGCGGCTGCGACGGCGTTTGGTGCCGTGTCTCGGGCGACGGCTTCGATGGCTTTATTCAGCAATCGAATCTGTGGGGCGTCTATCCGAATGAAAAAATCGAATGACCCGGCGCCCGCTAAAAACCGCGGGCCCCGCTCGGCCTGGGTCACCCGCTGGATGGCTTCCGCATCGCCGCCGCGCGAAGCATGGCGCGCCGGAACCATTGTTTACTCGAGGTTTGCCGTGTGAAGCTGAGCAGCACGTCGATTTGCCCGGAGATGCTTTATGCAAGCTTCCCCGGACTGTGCGGTGCCCCGATCCCAGCCATGATCCAACGTGGCAATGGCAGTAGCGAAGCGTTACGTTCAAGCTAAATCAGTTGTCCTTGGCGTGCCCGGTCAAACGGGCCCAGCCGCCCTGGACGGTGGACGATAAGGCTTTAATACCGTGGTTGACCACATCCCAATTGACCACTGGACGATCGAAGGTGCCTTCGCCGCCGCTCGTATTGCGTATAGAATCGGACACATAGGCCGCGCCGATCGTGAGGATTATGCCAACTATGATCCCGAAAAACATGCGCATTCAAGCCCCTTTTTGTCCAGAGTGATTCCCCCCTATTCAAGCGCACTCTAGCTTTTGTCGTCGCTTCCGGTCAAGCACCTGTCCGAGCCCAGACAGCGCCGCTGGTCGGCTCCGGTCATCTCCGCAGTGGAAAGACGCTGCTTCGCCGGCGTCGTGGACAGGCAAAAGGAAAGGGGTCTGGCAGCATGTCGGGGAACCGAATCGCCATTGACGCGTTCACCCACCGACCGGTTGTGCGCACCGCGGCAAAGAGTCTTGGAATGCCTTTGCGAAGATCGGGAACCCGGCGCAGTCAATGCCTAATTTCATGGCCTAATTTAATGGCCTAACTTCAGGGTCTAGCTTCAGGCTCTAACTTCAGGCTCTAACTTCAGGCTCTAACTTCACGCGCCGGCCCCGCGCGAGCAGCGGAGTTCGCGGTGTTCTGTGTCGCGCGGGTGGCTGTAATCAAACCGCGAAGTGACGAACTGAGGAGACACGATGACCGGTAAAACTATACACCCAAGGGTCAGGTCTTCCGCGGAGCTGCAAGAGGTCTGCCTGCGGACCCTGAAGCAATGCCCTGGGTTTGAACAGGTCAAAAAGGTTTTGATCCAGCCGCGCGACAATGCCGAAGGTTGCGCTAACTGGACTGTGGCGGCGGTAAGGCCGCGCGTTGATAATCGCTCGCTGCGCGCCGCCCGCGAGACGATTGGATTTCTGCAGCAAACTTACCGGTTGATCGCGGGCGAGGCGTCAGACCGCAACACGCCCCGCGGCTAAGCTGCGATACCTATACTTGTTTTTCCTTGATGCTGGCCGCGAAACTGACTTTTTTTGGCGGATCGTCGCCGCAATCCTCATTTCGCCCGATGTCGATGCCGCCGGAGCCCGATATTTCAAAATATTAACGAGTGTTGATGGTTACCCCCACCTTCTTCGAGCGGTGTGGCTTACGGCGGCTGGCGAAACATGCCGTTTGGGCGTATCTGATTGCTTAAGCCGGCGATGCTGCGGTCTCCCTTGGGGCTCGATTGCGGTGGCAAATAGGGGCCCGGGTTTGTTGTTACACTCGCACCTCCTCGGGACCGGCGCCTATTGTCCGAAACGGATTTTGACGAATCAAGATCTTGAAAAGCTGGTCGACACGACCGATGCCTGGATCAGCGAGCGCACGGGCATTAAGGAGCGCCGGATCGCGGCGGAAGGAGAAGTCACTTCGGATATGGCCGTTATAGCGGCGCGGCACGCGCTTGCAATGGCCAGCACAAGTGCCGAAGATCTCGACATGATCATCGTCGCCACGGTCTCGGCCGACATGCCGCTGCCGTCTTGCGCGGTCATCATTCAAGCCAAGCTCGGGGCGGCGCGCGCCTTTGCCTTCGATGTTTCCGCTGCTTGCGCGGGCTCACTTTATGCTTTGAGCATCGCCGACCAATTCATAAAGACCGGCAAGGCCCAGCGGGTGCTCGTCATCGGCGCCGAGCTGTTGAGCCGTCTCGTCGATTGGAGCGATCGCAACACTTGCGTGCTGTTCGGCGACGCGGCGGGCGCGATGGTCGTCGGACCGGCGCGCGATCCCGGATGCGGCCTCCTGTCGATTCATCTTCATTCCGACGGAACCGCCGCTGGAATATTATCGATACCGGGCGGCGGCAGCCAGCATCCCCAGTCCGCCGAAGTGCTTGCCAAGAACATGCACAAGATAGCGATGAATGGGCGCGAGATATATAAGTTCGCGGTCCGCGTCCTGCCGCAGGCGATCCTCGAAGCGCTCGCCGCGAACGGGCTGACAGTCGGCGACATCGACCACATTGTCTCGCATCAGGCCAACGCCCGGATCGTCGAATCGGTGCTGGGGAGGCTCGGCATTCCGCTCGAAAAATGTTGGCTGCACCTTGAACGTTACGGCAATACGTCGAGTGCCTCGCTGCCAATCTCGCTCGACGAGGCCAACCGGGCGGGCCGCCTCAAGCCGGGTGATCTCGTCGCGATGATGGCAATCGGCGCGGGGATGACATGGGGCAGTGCCTTGATGCGGTGGTAGGCAGCTGCCAAGGCGCGGCAAGGGACCCGCATGAAACACGGCTGGGGAACGGAGCCACTTCTCCGCGACGCCGATACGACCAAGCGGGATTCCGAAACCCTGCGGCGTTAGGGAGGTATATCAGCGGCGACACCCACGTCAGCCGTCGCACCTAATCGAAATCTGGCCTGGCTGGATGGTCGACGATTATGACCCGCCCGTCGGTGAGGGCCTTGACCGAATGACGGGCATTGCTCGGCACAATCGCAACTAAACCTGCGCGGGCGATTTGGGCCACGCCGTCGATGGTCACCTCAATCTCGCCCTCTATCACCTCGTAGACTTCTTCCTCAGAATGAAAGTGCTCGTGAATGGAAGAACCGCGCGTGAAGTTGTAATGCGCGAATGTCATATAAGCCGTGTGGAAATAGCGTCCATTCCAACCTGGCAATCGCTCAACGACCTTAAGACTGCTTGTATCCACAAAGGGCAAGGGGAATTCCTATTGGCATATTAATAACAAGCTACCTTCAACGCCCATCACGCGCGAGGTGGAGTCTCGCGCAATCTGATTACCCGCCAAAATTCGGCTAGTGTGGACCTTCTCAGCGTTCACAAAGAGGTAATCGCGCTGTGCGGACGGGGGCCGCAGTTGTGCAGCCTTCGAAGCATGTGTCGCAACGGACCTATTTTACTCCATCGCCGTGTCAGCCCCGCGCAACGATCAGCGAAGCGGCGCCTATTTGGCGACGACGACCTTGCTAGCGGCGGCAACGACGGCTCGCTTGAAAGCCCCTTCTATGGTCACGGCGAAATTATAATGGGAGCGCGAAAACGGCGCCGAACGAAATGGCTTGTTGCTGCGCCAGCCGACCAGGATCGCACCGATCGCCGGTTTGTGGGTTCCCATGACGAGCGCGCCGCCGGAGGCTCCGTCCCCGGTTTCGCAATCGAACGAAAACTCCCTTGTTCCTTCCGCTCCGGCCGCCAATTGATCGTGCAGAAGGCATTTTTCCATCGACAGCCTGCGCCCGTCGCCCCAGTCGATGTGCCCGCGCGCGACGAACGCGACCGGCGTGTTGGAGCCCGCCGCATCGGCAAGGCCATAGGGGGTTACCCCTTCAACTGGATGCGTCAAACGCGCGACGGCCCAATCATGAACCGCCGCGACCGCGTAAGGATTGGTGCTGCCGGCAACGATCGAGCCGAGGTTGATTGGCACCCTTGTCTCCTTGCCGTGGTTCTCGAACGAAAAGAAGCACGTCTTTGCTCGCGGAGCGCCCTTTTCGTCGAAAAATACATGAGCCGCGGTTGTTACGAGGTCGTTGGCAAGGGTGAGCTGGCCCGCGCCATGCGCATCGCCACATTCGATGAGGCCGGAGCCCGCAAACCGGGTGCGAAGCTCGGCGGGGTCGAGTTTGTGCTCGGCTGCGAACTCCTCCACGCTGCGCCGGCTGTTCTTGCCGAAGACGACAACCGGCACGGCCTTGAGCGGCGTAGCCTCCGGCAGCATATGCGAGAAGAACGGCACAGCGGAAGCTTGAACGGAAATTCCAAAAAGGAAAATGCAGATGGCAACGGCGAGCATTCCACCTTTTTGAAACATCTCGTTTTCTCCTGTCGAATCGGCGCCGTGCTCGCTTAGAGCGACACGCAACGCCTTATCAAGCTGAACCGTCATCGTATTTTGTCAATGCGAAAACAAAAAGGCAGGATCCCGGCGGAAGCGCTTTTTGGCGCATTGGTTACCATTTCGCACCAAATCCGCTCGGTCGGGGCGCCACAAGGCGACACCTGGAACGTTACGCCGCCAGCGTGGTTCGAAGCTGGCGCGGAATCGCTAGCTTCCGCAATGCGGCTATAATAAGACAACCGCCAACCGCGTGGCATGGCACCGGGCCCGCTCGCCGATTGTCCCACCTGCCGGGCCATGCAGTGCCAGTCCTTGTCTTCGAGGCTTCAGTGGCGATTTCGCTGCCGGATTGGTCGCCGCAGGTTAAATCGAGCCCGACGCCGGTCAAGACGGACTCTTGCGCCAGGCGGAGGAGCCGCGGTCTCACTTCCCGGTTTTGAACCGACACCGATCATCAGGAACCTGGCGGCGCCTGCCGAAGTCCGCGTCGTCGAAGGCGATGACCATTCGTTCAAAGTTCCGATAAAAACGGCTGTTTCGCCGGTCGCAAGACATCATCCTCAGTGGGTTCGACCAGGCGGTGGCGTGCGCATGCAATCGAAAACCAGCGTGGACGATTATAGATGTGAGCCGGAACCAATCTGCCGCGCCAACTCCATCTATCGGGAAAATCCATGTCTCTAAAGGCACTCTTGCGCACCAAGTCCATCGAGCAGCTCCAATCCGAGCTCGGCCGTGCGGGGCAGTTTCGCCGCGTGCTTGGTCTGTGGCAGCTCACCGCTATTGGGCTTGGCGGACTTATTGGGGCCGGTATCTTCGTGCTGACCGGGGTAGTGGCCGCCACCCAAGCGGGGCCGGCCGTGTCGCTGTCATTCGTGATTGCAGGCATCGCGAGTGCCGCCGCCGCCCTTTGCTACGCCGAGTTTGCCGGGATGATCCCCGTCGCCGGCAGCGCCTACACCTATGGATACGCGGTGCTTGGCGAACTTGTCGCGTGGATTATCGGCTGGGATCTGCTGCTCGAATATGCGCTGGTAGTCGCCGTCGTATCAATCGGCTGGTCGGGCTATTTGCAAGCCCTGCTCAGCCAGCTCGGTTTGCTGCTCCCGCGCTGGGCCATGGGCGCGTCGGGAACAGGCCCAGGCCATTTCCTGGACCTCCCCGCAATGCTGGGAAGCCTTGCGGTCGCGGGCCTCTTGACGCTGCGCATCGAATGGGGCGCGCGCTTCAACACGGCGATGGTGATCATCAAGATCGCGGCAGTCATCCTCGTCATCGCCGCCGGTCTGCCGCATGTGCACAGCGCCAACTGGCATCCCTTTATGCCCTACGGCTTCGGCGGCGTGGCCGAGGGAGCCGCCGTCGTTTTCTTTGCGGTCTTCGGCTACGATACGCTCACCACCGCCGCCGAGGAGGCGCGCGAACCGCAGCGCCAGCTTCCCCGCGCTGTTCTGCTGTCGCTCGCGATCTCGCTCGTGCTCTACATCGCGATGTCGTTGGTGCTGACCGGCATGGTCCGCTACGACACTCTAAACAGCGCCGCTCCGGTCGCGGCCGCGTTCACCGCGATTGGCCTGCCCTGGGTGACGCTCATCGTGTCCGCGGCCGCCGTGGCGGGTATCGCCAGCGTCATGCTCGCCTTCACGCTGGGCTGCGCCCGCATCTGGTTCGCCATGAGCCGTGACGGGCTCCTTCCCGCGTGGTTCGCGCAGGTGCATCCGCGGTTCCGCACGCCGTACCGCCCGACGCTGATCGCAGGGGGACTCACCGCCCTCGTCGCGGGTTTCTTCCCGATCAGGGAGGTTGCCGAATTGGTGAACATCGGAACCCTCTCCGCTTTTGTGATTATCTGCCTTGCAATCATCGTGCTCCGGCGGACCCGGCCCGACGTCCGGCGCACCTTCCGGACGCCCTTGGTCCCCTGGATACCCTTCGCTGGCATCGGCTTCTCCCTGTGGTTGCTATCAAAGCTCCCTGCCGTCGCGTGGGAACGGTTCGTCGTTTGGATGGCGCTCGGCCTTCTGCTCTACTTTTCGTACGGTCGCCGGCACAGCGTTCTTGCAAAGAGACGCGTGCCTCTCGAAGGCAAACCGGCCGGCGACGGCGAGAATTCCCGGCTGCCCTGACGCGGCTTCGCAAGCGGGGTTTTTCGGTCGAGCGGATCCGGCACGAGCCGAAGGACTCGCACTTCTGGATCGCGCGTTGACCCCTGGGGGTTCGTTGCGGCGCGAGGTGGCCGCCGCTCCTCGCGCGCATCGGCGCGGAAGAGAGGCTGCTGCGGGAAGAGTTCGGCGCCGAGTACGATGCTTACCGCCCCCGGTCGTCCCGGCTAATTCCTTGCCTCTTTTAGGAGCCTAAGGTTCGCTGACCGGATCGAGGTTGCACATGGGATGCGCGAGCCGCCGCCGCTTGGTAGCGCCCGTCACCAGAATTTGACACCGGTACGGCTGTGATCGGTGGAATGTTTTCGCACCGGAATTATGCACCCAAAAAAACCCGGCCAATGATAACCGGGGCTTATCAGGCTCACTGGGTTCGCAAGGGCGGCAAGGCGACAAGGCGGCGATCGACAAAGATGAGTCTGCGCTTGGATGCACCGGGATCGGAAAGCTTGGGTGTCACGGAAATGACAGCGACTTTCCAGTCGGGAATGCCCTCCTGTGGAGCGTTCATCACTCCTGACAGGACCGTAAGACCACGCTTTTCGATTTCGCGAATGCAGCCGAGGATATCGCTATAGAGGTCACGCCTTCCCCTTTCAGAGGCTGACGTTCTCTCGATCTGCGTCGAGAGAACGAAGCAAGCGAGGTCCAGCCACTCGGTAAGGTTGGCAAGGTCGGAGTAGTACACTTCCGGGACATCCGGCCGGTGCATGAGGAACGTATGACAGCTCGCTGCTTCTCGTAGCTGACGATGTGTTTTCATAGGAGCGACAGCGACGGCCTCCATTTGTCCAAATTCCTCAACGAAACTGGCCGCCGCTTGTTCAGGAGCAAGACGGCAACGGGGCGCGGTAAAGTATCCGGGTTCGCGCCCGAGTCCCCGAGCGATGCGATCAAGAGCCTCCTTACTGACCTTTTCGCCACGCTCAACGCGCTCGATTGTTGAAACCGAGACGCACGCAAAATCGGCCAATGTACTTCGCTTCCATTGCCGAAGACCGCGCTCCACGCGCACGCAAAAGCCGATCAGTTCGGGTGGGGGAACGAGGGGAATGTCTAACGGGCCTACCGGTAGGTTGGCGATCTTGTTGAGAATGTCTTTGCTGCTCATAACGAATCTCCTTTCGTGATTGAAAGGATGGCCCCGTCAGCCTGACGAAAGGAGGCCGAAAAATCCTTCAGATACGATTCATGGGACGCAGCGATAGTCAGCGGCGCAATTTGCCCGAACCTGTGACGCCCGGCGGAAATATACTGGCCGTTAGAGCCGAATTTCAGCATCTGAACAAGTCCGCGTGGGTGCCGGTGCGGGCCAGAATAAGATCGTTGCCGTCGATTTTGTAGAGAAGCAACCAATCCGGCTCGATGTGGCAATCGCGGTATCCGCCCCAATCGCCTGTCAGGGGATGATCCTTCAAGCGCGGCGGAAGTGGCTCGGCGGCAATAAGCAGGCTCAACACGTCACGCAGTTTCGACATATCCTTGCCCCGCCTTTTGGCTCGACGGGTGTCGCGGCCGAACTGCCCAGTATGAACTGGGGTCCGCATTAAATCCCGAGCTTGCCGAATAGATCGGCGGCATTCTTGGATCGCACCAAATCCTCGCCCCGGTCAGCCTTGCGCAGCGTCCGGGCGGTGGTGGCGTTCGGCACCTTGACGTCGAAAGGCAGGGCCTTTTCAGCGGCGACGCGCATCAACATCATGCGGATGGCGTCGGAAACCGAGAGGCCCATGCTTTCGAGAACGTGGGCGGCTTCCCTTTTTACCCGCTCGTCAATTCTGGCTCGCACAGTCGTACCGGTCGCCATGGCAAAAGCTCCTTGTACCTACATTGTAGCTACAAACTGGCGCGATTAGCAATGATTATTCCGTGATTGCCCGTACATATCGCCGATAATCAAGGCGGCCTGACTTCAAGCGCGCGCCGCACCGCCTCGGGATCGCCCGCAATCGCTTTGAGATAGGCGCGGGCCGGTTGATCCGGCTCGGTTCGCCCTTGCTCCCAGTCCCGAAGGGTGCCGAGCGGGATGAGATAGCGCCCGGCGAATTCCTCCTGCGTCAGCCCGAGCGCCCGGCGTAATGTCTTTATGCGCGGCACTCGCCGCGCCGTCCGCAGCTCTTCGGCCGTCATGGGCCGCGCATCGGGATCGGCATCCGCCGCCGCTTCGATCTCGGCTTCCGTCATCGGACGCATATGCGTGACTAGGAACGGCCGCCCGGCGCCGTCGCTCAGCACTTCGACAACCGTGCCGTCAGATCGAATTTTCGCGGTAGTAGTAGTCTTGCTCATGTTTTTCCGCTCGCCGGGCCGAGATCAGCCGAATGTGTTCGCCGCGCTCGGTAAAGGTCACATGAAGGATCGCGCCATCGCACATGCCGAGCAAATTGATGCGTTCTTCGCCATAGTGTTCGCGCTCGTCGATCCACTCGACCCCAAAGGGATCGCGGAACGCCTTGACCGCTTGATGGAAGGCGACGCCAAGCGCACGCCAATTGGCGGCAGCCTTGTCATTATCCCATTCGAACGCATTTTCATTCATTGTGTACTGGTTATCAGTAGTTCTGTCAAATGTGCTAGGAAGCCACGCCTCTTGCGGCCTCGCCGGCCGGCGCAAGGTTAAAACACCTTTAACCGCAGCCTGATAATTTGGCTCGAAGCGCGCCGGCGTCGCGTCCAATCACGCTTAGCGCACCGGATTTAAAGTGAACCTGGTCCTGCTCTAAGCCTTTTGTTTCGCATGAGTTTTGCCGCGAAACAGGGTCTTTTTCCGCGGCTCGCGCGCGTTGCCAGCGCGCCCGCCAGAAGGATCACGCAAAAATGGAAGCGGCGCACCGGCGGCGGGAAAGAATGCGGACAACGGCAAGGTTCACGGCTCTTGATCGCATTCCGGAATCCTTGCGCGCCTTCGCGCTGCGGCGCGGCGCCGAGGTCGCCGGCCTCGGCCTGATCGCCGCGACGGCAGGGCTTGGCTTGGCTTTGGCGTCATGGTCGGTCCAGGACCCGAGCTTCAATCACGCTGCCCCGGGACCGGTGCGCAATCTCCTTGGCGCGCCGGGGGCCGTTACCGCCGACCTCCTCATGCAGATGCTCGGCCTCTCAGTGATCGCGTTTCTAACACCAGTGAGCTTTTGGGGATGGCGGCTCATCGCCGCCCGGCGTCTCGAACGGATCAAGGCTCGACTGGTGCTATGGCTCGGCGGCGGCGTGTTGTCGGCGGGGCTCGCCGGATTGCTGCCTCCCACCGCTCGCTGGCCCTTGCCGACCGGCCTCGGAGGGGTCGTGGGCGATGCGATTCTCGCGGCACCTCACCGCATGCTCGCCGGGCACCGCTCGGGAATGCTTGTATTCGCCGCCATCCTGGCGGGCGGCGCGATCCTCTGCCTGTCGGCCTCGATCAGCCTGCGCGACTATGCTTCGACGAATTTTGGCGAGGACGAGGACGAGGAAGACCCTTTGCCGGACCGCCCTGACGCGGCGGCGCCGGAGGATCAGGACGCCGCCGGCGCGCCAGGCTTCGCGCTCGTCTTGCTCGGCGCCATCATTCATGCCGGTCTCAGCCTAAAGGCGGCGTTGGCCCGGCAAATCGCGCGCCGGCGCTCGCCGCCATTGCCCGCATGGCCGGCGGCGGGGCGGCAGCCCGAAGCCGCCTTCGAGCGGCCGCTCGATCTCGCCACGGAGCCGCTGCACTGGCCACCGTCCGAGCCGGGGGAGTCCAATTTCGACGCCAGCGCCTATGCCCCGCCCGCTGCCCGCACGGCAAGCAGAGGGACCCCGCCGGGGCAAACCCACGACCAGGATCGCGACATCTATGCGCCGCGCCGGGTCATCGCGGCGGCAGCCGGCGCGCTAAGGCCCGGATCGCGCGCGCTTAGGGAGGTGCAGCCTTCGCTGCTCAACCAGCTGGCCCGGCACGTCTATCGCTTGCCGCCGCTACATATCCTCGGCGAGCCCCGCAAGCCAGCCGCGAACAACGTCTCCGAGGACGCGCTTAGCCAGAACGCCAGACTGCTTGAAGGCGTGCTCGAGGATTTCGGCGTCAAGGGCGAGATCGTTCATGTCCGGCCAGGCCCGGTGGTGACGCTTTACGAGCTGGAGCCGGCGCCCGGCATCAAATCCTCGCGGGTGATCGGTCTTGCCGACGACATCGCGCGTTCGATGGCGGCCGTCTCGGCCCGCGTCGCCGTGGTTCAGGGGCGCAACGCCATCGGCATCGAATTGCCGAACCAGCGGCGCGAGACGGTCTATCTGCGCGAATTGCTCGGCTCCCAGGATTTCGAGAAAACCAAGCACCGGCTGGCGATCGCGCTCGGCAAGACAATCGGCGGCGAGCCAATCATCGTCGATCTGGCCAGAATGCCGCATCTCCTCGTCGCGGGCACGACCGGATCGGGCAAGTCGGTTGCCATCAACACGATGATCCTGTCGTTGCTCTACCGGCTGACGCCGCAGGAATGCCGCCTCATCATGGTCGATCCGAAAATGCTCGAATTGTCGGCCTATGACGGGATTCCGCATTTGCTGGCGCCGGTCGTCACCGACCCAAAGAAGGCGGTCGTCGCGCTCAAATGGGCGGTTCGCGAAATGGAGGAGCGCTACAAGAACATGTCGAAGCTCGGCGTCCGCAACATCGACGGGTTTAACACCCGCGTCGCAGAGGCGGCAGCCAAGGGCGAGGCCCTCATGCGGACGGTCCAAACTGGCTATGATCCAGAGACCGGCGAAGCGATCTACGAACACGAGGCGATGCGGCTTTCGGTCCTGCCATTCATCGTGGTGATCGTGGACGAGATGGCCGATCTGATGATGGTCGCCGGCAAGGACATCGAGGGCGCGATCCAGCGGCTGGCCCAGATGGCGCGCGCGGCGGGCATTCACCTCATCATGGCGACGCAGCGCCCCTCCGTCGACGTCATCACCGGGACCATCAAGGCGAATTTTCCAACGAGGATTTCATTCCAGGTCACCTCAAAAATCGATAGCCGCACGATTTTGGGCGAGCAAGGCGCCGAGCAGCTTCTAGGCTCAGGCGACATGCTGTACATGGCGGGGGGCGGGCGCATTTCGCGCGTGCACGGGCCATTCGTCATCGACAGCGAGGTCGAAAAGATCGTCGCGCATCTGAAGACCCAAGGCCAGCCGGAATATCTCGACGCGATCACCGAGGACGACGACGGGGACGGCGAGGATGGCGACGGGCCGGCGCCAGGCAGCATGGATGCCGAGGAAGCGGGCGATCTCTACGATCGCGCCGTCAATATCGTTTTGCGCGACAAGAAATGCTCGACGAGCTACATTCAGCGCCGCCTGTCGGTCGGTTACAACAAAGCCGCCTCTCTCGTCGAACGGATGGAAGACGAAGGCGTGGTCGGCGCGCCCAATCATTCGGGAAAAAGGGCGATTTTGGTTGGCGGCGGCATCGACCGTGGCGCGTTCGATCTCGCGAATGAGGGGTGATTTGGCGCGCTCGCACCGACCGCGCAATATGGCTTAGCTTGCTCTTTGAATCGCTGAAGATGCCATATAGGCGTCAACCGACTCTATGCGCCAGGCTTTCGACGGGGAATCGGTCGTATGCTTTTTTCGGTGACATCCCGGTCTGAGTTTCAAGTTCAAGCCCGGCGGTAATTCAACGGTTGTTCAGGGAATTGCCCGGGAGATGCCTGCACCGGCAACCCCAGCTGAGCTTGAAGTAGTGGTGCTGCGCTTGAAACTGCAACACGAAGCGGTCAACATGCTTCAGTCAGGCTTCTCCCCGGTTCAGCCAAGCAAGAAGGTGATTTTCGGCATTGACGGCGTTGTGGGCCCCGGGAGAACAAAAACGCGGGTAATGAAAGCTACTCGTTTCTGACTGAAAACAGGATCTATAGAGTTCGAGTTATGCAACTGTTGAGCAGGCAGCGAGATCAACCGTTCAAGCTATCCGTCAAGCAAAAATAGCCGCGCGAAAGGGCGACGGTCATGACGATTCTAAGCCGCAAGGGCCTCGCCGCCGCTGCACTCCTTGGTTTGGTGGTGGGTGCAAATGAGGCATTCGCGGAATGGAGCGCAGCAGTTTTTGCCAATCAGAAAGGCGCTAACTTTCACGCAACGGCTGTGAACAGTGAGACAATATTTTACGGAACTTGCAACACTAACTCCGAACCTGGACTCCATGTCTCGATTGGGCCTTATCGAGGGAAAGCACTCGATCGTATCGAGGACGTAAGCCGTTCCGTCATTTTCATCATCAAAACCCACGATGGCGCCAACCGGGAATTCCGATCAACAATGTACTATTATGGAGGGGATAAAGAGTGGGTCATCGATATGAGCAACCGGTTGCCCCCTGCCTTCATGAACGAGTTCGGTCGGGGCGGCTTGCTGACCATTCGCAATGGCAGGGGAGAAAAGGTCGTTGATTTCGATTTAGGTGGGGCCGGAAAGGCGCGCGAGACCGTGCGCCGCGTTTGCCATATGTGACCGGTCGTCCCGCGTACCAGGAATGGGGCCATATCATGCAACGCAATTTTTCGCTGATTATCTCCATTGCCGTTTTGCTGGCTTTGCCCGCGACGGCGAGGCCATTCTGTAGTGGCAAATCGGAAACTTGTCAGGCGGCCCGGGAGGCGGCAAAGCTGTCTCCAGCAGACCGGCGGTTTGCCGCTGAATGTGCGAAGTGTTGGAGGGATGCTTGGGCGCGGGAAGTTAGCGTCGGCGGCCGTTGCGAAGGCAGATGCGCCGATGTTTTAGAAAAGATCGAGCATTTTCACGAATAGTCACGAAACGGTTCTGACGAGAAGACGACTGTGCACGCGACTCTTCTCATGCGGAGACCGCTCAAAACTCGCATTTCCTGGATCACCTGCTATTTTCCTGCGCGAATCCAATTGGGGGAACAAGATGCGCGTCACCTATCGTCTGCTTATTACTGGCATGGTCGCAGCGAGTTCTGTGGTCCTTGCAACAACGGTTGTGGCGCGCGCAGCCGACAGAGATTGCCAGGGATTTGGCGCACTGTCCGGGGACCCCGAGATCACGTTAGGGCGGATCGGCGCGGACGCGGCGCGAACCTATTTTGTTCGGAACGGTTCCGACGCGAAGGATTGCCCTAATGCAACGGCTGTATGCCGTGCCAAGGCGTTTCTTGTGCCTGGCGACCGCGTCATTCTCAGCCAGACAAGCGGAGCCTTTGTTTGCGCGGATTTCATTGGCGCCAAAAGCTTCGACCATCCCGGCTGGTTGCCCGCGAGCGCCGTCACTCCGGAAACGACGCCGCCGATCAGCCTCGCCGATTGGGTCGGGACATGGTCACAAGTAGAAGCCACGATCACCGTCAAGCTCGGGAGCAAGGCAGGCACACTTTCGATCAGTGGCGACGCCACCTGGGGTTCGCTCGATCCTGACAGAGTTAAACGCGGCGCTGTCCACGTTGGCAATATCGAAGGCATGACATCCCCAAAGGGGGCTGCTTTGAGCTTCACACTGGGTGAGGGCGCCACACTGCCCGTCGACAAGGGTGATGAAGGCGACTGCAAGGTGTGGATGCGTCGGCTCGGGCCCTACCTTTTGGTCAATGACAACAATAATTGCGGTGGAATGAATGTGAGCTTCTCCGGCGTCTACACCCGAAAGATTGAGCCTCCGAAGGGAACGACGAAACCGGATATCCCGGAAAAGTGGTCAGCGACCAGCCATACCGCAATGGCTATCACTGGCGACGTGAGGTTTTCGCCTTCGAAGATCACCTTTGAAAATGGAAAGGCGCTGCCTCTGACCCTTTTCGAAAAAGCCTCGCTGTTCAAAGACGACATCGAGGGCGGCGTGATGGCCCACATCTACAAAGTTGTCACACCTTCGGACCCCAAATTGCTGAATGGCAATCGTCTCTGTGGGGGCGCCAAGCCTGTTCCTGTGACTTTTATCGCTGTCTGGAAGCCAAAATCCGGCGGCGTGTGGATGGCACCATCCTCCAGGACAACGAAGCCAAAGGGTATGGACGATATCTGCGGCACGTATCGATATGAACCTGGTTAGGGGACGGCATTGAACGGTACGCGCAACGCGGCATATGGGCGAACTTTGGAAGTCAGCCGCAGCGTCGACGGGCGGTACCCTGACAAATGTGCTTGCTTCATCGTTGGGAGAGTAACCGGAAAAAGGCCATGAATCGCAAAACCACCTCCACCGGGGCGATGACCCTGTTGCTTGGCACAGCACTGCATCCCCAATGTTCACTGGCCGGCAAGCCGGGTGCTGATACGAAATCGGGTCAGCCCTCCTTCGTTGGCCGGTGGATAGATAACCCGCGGTGTCAGCCGCCGATCGAGAACGAACTTAAGTTCTCGATCCGGGGCATGAAAGGAGAAGAGCTGTCTTGCCGATTTGATCGAATTCGCGGCGGTTCCGGCCGGTGGCATATTTGGATGAGCTGTCACGGCGAAGGGGGAACGGAACGGAGAGAGGTAGACATCCTCGTTAATGGCAACACCATGCAGTTCACGGAAGGCGGTAACACTACAAAGAAAACGCGATGCCCGTAACGCCCCTCGACGTTATGCTGGGCCTCAAGTCCAAATAGCCTTAGCCTGGTCAATCGGGTGTCAGCCTGTGTGGATGCGTGCTCATATGCAGGACAGGTCCGCGGACGCCATACAACAGCCCCGCGGGCTGCGAGGCCTGCTCTGGCACCTTTTCATCCTCTGTCCAAAAAAGCCGGACAACACTTGCCGGTGGTGCTTTCGCAGGCCTCCTCCAATCGATTTTCCTGCCGGCCATTGCGCTCCATTCAGTCGGGCTTTGATCCGCGGGCCAGCTTCATGTGACAACCTGGCGGAACGCGGCCCTGATTGCCGCAAGCACTTCTTCGGTTCCCCTTCTCCGTTCGTCAGGTTCAATTCGAGATTCGCATTTTGTTTAGGTAGGGCTGGCTGCATCGAGCGGTAGCGCGCCTAAAGATGGCCCCTCAACATCGACGGGACTCAAGAATGGCGGCTTGTTTTGACATCAAAGACTATAAAACTTGTGGATGTTTGCAAATCGGGTCAATATTGTCGGCGGCTGGATAAGGTTGCACGGCAAATCGCCGCTCCGAGGGTGGAAGAATGCTCACGAAAAAAGGAAAATATGGTCTAAAGGCGATGGTTCACCTTGCCGGACGCCCAATGGGCGAGGCGACGCTCGTGAACGACATCGCCAATGCGAATGAAATTCCGAAAAAATTTCTCGACACGATTCTCGGCGAGCTGCGCAACGCCGGCTTCGTGTTTTCAAAAAAGGGCAAAGGCGGCGGCTACGCATTGGCCCGGCCGGCGCATGAAATCAAGGTTGGTCATATCGTTCGCGTCCTTGATGGGCCGCTCGCTCCCCTCGCCTGCGCAAGCAAGAATTCCTATCGCCGCTGCGAGGACTGCGCCGATGAAGATCATTGCAGTGTCCGTCTCGTCATGCTCGAAGCCCGCAACGCGATCGCGACCGTGCTCGACAATCGCACGCTGGCCGAGATGCGGGCGCTGCCCGGCAGTGACGAAAAAAAACTGATGCATTGCATCTGACGCACGAAGTCCTGGCGGAACGATGAAGCCCGCCCGGCGTGCCACGCTCTGCAAATTTTCATCTCGCATGATCAAAACCACGTCAACTCATGCGAGCGGACGGCCGAAGAGCCCGTTGCGTGCTTTCCTGGGGCCTCGTCCGGTCCGCTGCGAGCCCGCCGCGACATAGCTGCGAGGCCCTTGATTAACAGGAGAATGGGCCATGAAGCGAACGCGAGCACGCTCTCTCTCATCGTCGGGTTTGATGATCGCCGCCGGCGCGATCGGCGCCGCGGTCTGGATGAACGCCGAGCACGCTGCCGCCGGACCGGCCCGCCCGTCGTTCGACCCGCCGCAGACCTTGGCGTTGAGCGACATCTACACCGACGCCAAGGCGTCTGTCGAAGACAAGGCGGCGGAGAATAGGAACGCCGCCGCCTCGGCGACGGTCGACAATTTCCTGAATTCGGTGGAGCAGGCTATGGACAGACCGGGTGCCAAGTCAGGCGACGCCGCCGCCGATTGCGCCTATGCCAGCTTCGAGCAATGGGCGCGGGCCGGCGCTCTGACGGTCGAGGCGAAGCCCTACAATCGCCAGGGAACGGTGCTGCGGTTCCAGTATCTCGTCGGCCTGGAAGTCCTCGCGCTCAAATTCCGCAGCGAAAAATTCGAGCTCGATCCGGACATAATGACCTGGCTGCACACTTTGAACGCCGAAAACCTCAGATTTTACGAGCGCGCCAGCAATCGCGGCAACTTGCGCGTCAGGGCCGGCGCGGCCGCGGCCTTGCACGCCGTCATCGAGCATGATCCGGCCTCCGTCCAATTTCAGAATCAGGTCTGGGGCGAGGCGATTGCAGCCATTCGCGATGACGGCAGCATCGAGGCCGAGCTTTCGCGCGGCAAGCGCGCGACCGTCTATCACATCTACTCGTTCGCGGCGACGTTGATCCTTCGGTCGGCGCGCGAGGCGCTCGGCTACAAAGAGACCCCGCAGGAGACCGCGCGGCTGACTGCGCTGGCCAACTTCATCGGGCGAGCGCTTTGCGATCCGGCGGAAATGGCGCAAAAGGCGCATTCGACCCTGGAGGTCCCCGGCGGGTGGGCCTACGGAGTCGTCAACGGCTACGGCGGCAAGTTGCTGAACGCGGACTGGTCGAAGTGCGGCCACCCGGAAGTCCCTCCTCGCGACAGGGTGACCGGCGGCGACAGCCGGCGCACCGCAGCGATCTTAAAGCCTGGCGGCAACTAGCGCGGCGCGCCGCACTCGGCAAATATTCCTCTCGCATGATCAAAACCTCGTCAGCCCAAGCGAACGGTCCGGACGGCACCGTCAAGGAGCTGGTCGATCGCCATGGCGACGGCATCGATTGGGGCCATCCCATCGACCGTTTTTAGCAACGCCTGTTTCGCATAAAAGCCGGCGACCGGCGCCGTCTCGGCGTGATACGCGTCGAGCCGGGTTTTGAACGCCTCCGGGGTGTCGTCGGCGCGCACCGTTTCGCCGCACGCGAGGGTGTCGTTCGCGCGCGTGGAAATCCGCGCAAGCAGCGCCGCCTCGTCCACCTTGAGTTCGATGACGGCGTCGAGTTCGAGGTTCTTAGCGCCGAGCATTTTGGCCAAGGCCTCCGCCTGACGCACCGTGCGCGGGAATCCATCCAGGATAAAGCCCGCCTTGGCGTCCGGCGCCGCGATACGATCTGCGACGATGCCAACGACCGTCTCGTCCGGCACGAGAAAACCTTTGTCCATGATCGCCTTTGCCGCGAGCCCGGCCGGCGTCGCCGCCTTGACCGCGGCCCGCAGCATGTCTCCCGTGGACAATTGCGGGATATGATATTTCTCCTTGAGCCGCGCCGCTTGGGTGCCTTTTCCGGCACCAGGCGGTCCAAGAAGGACCAGTCTCACCTGCGTCTCCCCCGCAACTTGGCTTTCTTTATGAGCCCCTCATACTGATGCGCCTGCAGATGGCCCATGATCTGAGCCACCGTATCCATGGTGACGCTGACCACGATGAGAAGAGAAGTTCCGCCGAAATAAAACGGCAGCGCCGCATAGGAGATCAGCATTTCCGGCAATAGACAGATGATGGCTAAATAGGCGGCGCCGAGAACCGTGACGCGGGTCAGGATCGTGTCGATATATTGCGCCGTCCGTTCGCCCGGCCTTATCCCTGGCACGAAGCCGCCGTGTTTCTTGAGATTGTCCGCCGTCTCCACGGGATTGAAGACAATGGCGGTGTAGAAAAAGGCAAAGAAGACGATCAGCCCGACATAGGCGACCATGTACAGCGGGCGGCCGTGGCCGAGATAGGTCGTGATGGTCGCCAGAATTCCGGTGCCGCCCTGGCTCTGCGAGAAATTGGCGATGGTGACCGGCAACAGCAGAAGCGAGGACGCAAAAATCGGCGGGATAACCCCGGACGTATTCAGCTTCAACGGCAGAAAAGAAGTTTGGCCCTCGTAGATTTTATTGCCTTGCTGACGTTTGGGGTAGGTGATCAGAAGCCGCCGCTGCGCCCGTTCCATGAACACGATGAAAGCGACCACCACAACCGCCATCGCCAGCACCGCGAGGATCAGTCCCGTCGAGATCGCGCCCTGGCGGCCGAGCTCCAAGGTATTGATGATGGCCGCGGGAAACCGCGCGACGATGCCGGCAAAAATAATAAGCGAGGATCCATTGCCAATGCCGCGCGAGGTGATCTGTTCGCCGAGCCACATCAGAAACATCGTGCCGCCCATTAAGGTCAACACGGTGGAAATGCGGAAAAACAGCCCCGGTTCGAGGACAATTCCGGGCTGGCCCTCGAGCCCCACCGAGATGCCATAGGCCTGGAAAGCAGCGAGAACGACCGTCAGATAGCGGGTATATTGATTGATGACCTTGCGCCCGGACTCGCCCTCCTTCTTCAATGCCTCCAATGTCGGAAAGACCGACGTCAGCATCGAGATGATGATCGAGGCGGAAATGTAAGGCATGATGTTCAATGCGAAGATCGCCATGCGCTGGACCGCGCCGCCGGCGAACATATTGAACAATTCAAGAACGCCCTGGCGGTTGCCGGTAAAGCTCTTTTCAAAGGCAACCGGGTCAATCCCAGGCAAGGGGATGTAGGTCCCCAGACGATAGATGACCAACGCCGCGAGCGTGAACCAAATGCGCCGTTTGAGTTCCTCGGCCTTGCCGAACGCACCCCAATTGATATTCGCCGCGAGCTGCTCCGCCGCCGATACCATTTACTGCTCCCTTGACATGCGCGGTGCCAGAACGTTTTTTACCATGTGACATAGGGTGAAATCGAGAGAGTTCCAAATCTCCTCCCGACGCCAACCGTCGTCGCGGCCAAGACATTTAGAACGCCCGCGTTCGGCGGCGGGCGCTTTTTCCCGCGGCCTGCGGAAACGACGCCGGCCTCGCGTCCTGGCGGCAAACCTAAGCCCCGGCCACCGGAGCCGCGGTTTCCTTCTTCAACAAAACAATTGACCCGCCGGCACTTTCAATCGCCGCCACCGCGCGGCTCGACGCCGCGTCCACCTCGAAGGCGAGCTTTGCCGCCAGCGCCCCCTTGCCCAGGATCTTGACGCCATCGCGCGGTTTGGCGCAGACCCCGGCGCCGATCAACGCCTCAACCGTCACCGCAGCCGCCGCATCGAGCTTGCCCGCATCCACCGCGGCCTGTATGCGGCCGAGATTGACTTCGTTATAGTTGATCGAAAATGGGTTCCAGAAGCCGCGCTTTGGCAGCCGCCGGTGCAGCGGCATCTGCCCCCCCTCAAAACCCTTGATCACGACCCCGGTTCGCGCTTTCTGTCCCTTGACGCCCCGGCCACAGGTCTTACCCTTTCCAGACCCGATCCCGCGCCCAACTCGCATGCGCGACGGGGAAGCCCGGGGATTATCCGATATCTCGTTGAGCTTCATCGTCCTGACCTCGCTTCGGCCCCCGCCCGCGCGTCTTTTACAATGCGCACGAGGTGCGCCACTTTCGCGATCATGCCGCGCACGGCGGCGGTGTCTTCAAGCGACGACCGCCGGCCGATCCTGTTCAGCCCAAGACCGATCAGCGTCGCGCGCTGCGACGCGGGACGCCCGATCGGACTCTTGATCTGTTCCACGATGACCCGGACCGCTGGATTTGCCGGCATGGTTTGTTCCCTTACGCTTCGCTCGCGGCTTCCGCCTCGCCACCTTGACGACGCGCCTGGAGAGCCGATACCTTGAGGTTGCGCCGCGCCGCGACGGCGCGGGGCGAGTCTTCCCGTCGCAAGGCATCGAAAGTCGCGCGCACCATGTTATAAGGGTTCGATGATCCTTGCGACTTGGCGACGACATCGTGCACGCCGAGGGTCTCGAAAATGGCGCGCATCGGACCGCCGGCGATGATGCCGGTTCCGGCCGGCGCCGCGCGCAGCACCACGCGGCCCGCGCCGTGCCGCCCGTTGACGTCATGGTGCAAGGTGCGGCCCTCCCGCAGCGGCACCCGAATGAGCGAGCGCTTCGCGGATTCGGTTGCCTTGCGGATGGCTTCGGGAACCTCGCGGGCCTTGCCATGGCCAAAGCCGACCCTGCCCTTCTGGTCGCCGACGACGACGAGCGCGGCGAAGCCGAATCTGCGGCCGCCTTTCACTACCTTGGCGACGCGATTGATATGGACCAAACGATCCATGAATTCGCTGTCGCGATCCTCGCGATCGCGGCCCCGGCCGCCTTCCCCGTCACGCGCCATGAGTTGGTTCCATTTGCCTATTCTCCGCGCGCCTATTCCGCCGCGCGGTCAAACGTATCTGCCGCTCGCCTTAAAATTTGAGGCCGCCCTCGCGGGCGCCCTCCGCCAACGCCTTGACACGTCCGTGATACATATAGGCGCCGCGGTCGAACACGACTTCGCGAATTCCGGCCCGCGTCGCACGCTCGGCAAGCTGCTGACCGACGATCTTTGCCGACGCCACCGTCGCCCCGCTCTTCAGGCCTTCCCGGTTGGCTTTTTCGAGCGACGACGCGGCGGCAAGCGTGCGGCCAACGCCGTCGTCGACGATCTGGCAATAAATCTGCTTTGATGAGCGGAAGACAGTCAGCCGCGGCTTGCCATAGGCATGCGCCCGCAGCGAACGCCGGACACGCGCCTTTCGGCGGGCCGTCACTGTATTATCTTTTGCCACGTGCGCAAATCCTTGCTTTCGTCTCTTCTACTTCTTCTTGCCTTCCTTGCGGAAAATAAATTCACCGGCGTATTTTACGCCCTTGCCCTTATAGGGTTCGGGCGGCCGCAAGGCGCGGATTTCCGCGGCGGTCTGCCCCACCCGCCGCTTGTCGATGCCGGTGATCGCGATTTCCGTCGGCTTTGCCGCGGCAATGGCGATTCCTGCCGGAATCGGGAACTCCACCTCGTGGCTATAGCCAAGCGAAAGCCGCAGGCTTTTGCCTGAGACCACGGCCTTATAGCCGACCCCGGTGATCTCGAGTTTGCGTTCGAACCCTTGCGAGACGCCGGTCACGAGATTATTGACCACCGCCCGCGTCGTGCCCCACATCGCCCGTGCCTGCGTGCTGTCGTTACGCGGCGCGACGGCAATCTTGCCTTCGGCCAAAGTCACGCTCACGTTATCGGGCGCGGTGAAGGATAGCTCTCCCTTGCCGCCCTTCACCGAAATGGACTGGCCGTCCACCTTGGCCGTTACGCCGGCGGGGATGACAACCGGCTTTTTTCCGATGCGCGACATGCTAATTCTTCCTCGTTGTTCCAGTTAGAAGACCTTGCAGAGGACTTCGCCACCGACATTTGCCTCGCGCGCGGCATGGTCGGCCATCACGCCCTTGGGGGTCGAAACAATCGTAATTCCCAGTCCGTTCGCGACGCGCGGCATCGCATCGACGGCGGCATAAACGCGCCGCCCTGGCTTCGACACCCGTTCGATCTCGCGTATGACCGGGGCGCCGTCGGAATATTTCAGTTCGATCTCGAACTCGGTGCGGCCATTGCCATATTCGGTCGTGGAATAGCCGCGAATATAACCCTCCGATTGCAAGACGTCGAGCACATGCGCGCGCAGCCGCGATCCCGGCGTCTGCACCTTGCCCTTGCGGCGCATCTGGGCATTGCGGATGCGGGTGAGCATATCGCCCAGCGGATCGTTCATCGCCATGCTCCCCCCTCCTACCAGCTCGACTTCACGAGACCTGGGATCAGGCCCCTCGAGCCCAGGTCCCGCAGCGCGATGCGCGACATTTTCATTTTGCGAATAAAGCCGCGCGGCCGCCCGCTCACCTCGCAACGGTTGCGAATCCGCGAAGCGGCGGAGTTACGCGGTAGTTCGGCAAGCTTGAGGCGCGCGGCGAAGCGTTCCTCGACGGTCAGGGTCTCGTTGTTGGCGATCGTCTTCAAGCGGCGGCGGCGGCCGGCATATTGCTTGACCAGCTTGATGCGGCGGTTGTTTTTCTCGATCGAACTTTTCTTCGCCATGAACTCGAGCCTCTCCTTTCCGCGTTTGAGACCTGTTCGTTTCACTGCCGAAACGGGAAGTTGAAGGCGCGCAAAAGCGCACGCGCCTCGTCATCGGATTTTGCCGTCGTGCAAACGATCACGTCGAGACCCACAATGCTTTCGGCCTTGTCGTAGTCGATTTCCGGGAACACGATATGTTCCTTGATCCCCAACGCGAAATTGCCGTGGCCGTCGAAACTCTTCGGGTTGAGGCCACGAAAATCCCGGACCCGGGGCAGCGCGATCGTGATCAGCCGGTCGAGGAATTCATACATCCGCGTCTTGCGCAGGGTGACCTTGGCTCCGATCGGCATGTTCTCGCGGACCTTGTACGTCGCGATCGCCTTGCGAGCATGGGTGATGACCGCCTTCTGACCGGCGATCAGGCCGAGGTCGGCCGCCGCGAGGGTGACTTTCTTGGTGTCGTTAACCGCTTCGCCGACGCCCATGTTGAGGACGATCTTCTCGATGCCCGGCACCTCGTACCGGTTCTTGTAGCCGAATTGCGCGACGAGCTGGGGCCGCACGACCTCGTCGTAAAGCTTCCTGAACCTCGGCACGTAATCCTTGGGCGGCGCAAGTGCCTCCGCGGTGGCCGCGGGCCTCGCGTCGGCCCGGCTCTCCGATGGTTTCTTAGCCTTGGCGGCTGCCTTTGGCGCGCCCTTCGCGGCGTCCTTGTCGGCATCCTTACCGGTGCCCTTGCCTGTATCCTTGCTTGCGGGCTTGCCCGTGCCCTTGCTTCCACCCTTGCCGGTTTTCGCCTCAGCCATCGATCAATTCTCCGGAGCGCTTCGCGAAACGAACCTTGCGGCCGTCCGTCAAGATCTTGAATCCGACCCGCGTGGGCTTGCCGTTCTTGGGGTCGGCAATCGCCAGATTCGATAGATGGATCGGAGCCTCCTTGGTGATGATCCCCGCTTCCTGCTTGGCGGATTGCTTCTGGTGCCGCCGCACCGTGTTGACGCCGCGCACGATCGCGCGCTCCTCTTGGGGCTGAACCCGCACGACCTCGCCGGAACGGCCTTTATCGCGGCCGGCGAGGACAACGACCCTGTCGCCCTTCTTTATTTTCGCCGCCATCACAACACCTCCGGCGCGAGCGAGATGATCTTCATCTGGTTCCGCGCGCGCAATTCGCGCGGGACCGGCCCGAAAATGCGGGTGCCGACCGGCTCGGACTGGGCGTTGATCAAGACCGCCGCGTTGGAATCGAACCTGATCACCGAACCATCGGCGCGCTTGATGTCCTTGGCGGTGCGGACGACCACCGCCTTCATCACGTCGCCCTTCTTGACGCGCCCGCGCGGAATCGCTTCCTTGATCGAGACGACGATAATATCGCCGACGCCGGCATACTTGCGCTTCGAGCCGCCGAGCACCTTGATGCACATCACTCGGCGTGCGCCGGAGTTATCGGCGACGTCGAGGTTGGTTTGCATCTGTATCATCGCCTGCCACCTTTCATCCTAGACCGGTTTCCGGCGGCACGCGGCCAACCGGACTTCGTCCGCGGGAGGTTTTCGCCTCCCAATCAATTAACCCGTCATTTCGCCGCCGCGCCGGCGACGATCCAACGCTTCAGCTTCGAGATCGGCCTCGTCTCCTCGATCGACACTGTGTCCCCCACCTTGAAAGCCCTCATCTCGTCATGCGCGTGATACTTCTTCGATCGCCGCACCGTCTTCTTCAACAG
>JBOHJQ010000047.1:0-26653 GCA_050728655.1 Methylocella sp. | reverse complement strand
GGACCACGCTGTCCGAGGCACCAACGACGGTGATTTGAACATGACAAAGGAAATGCAGGAAGTGAATGAGAGCCGTTTCAACCCGGCGCGCGCGGCAGCTTCTCCAGCCACTGCGCGCATTCTGGTTGTCGAGGACGAAGCTGCGCTCAGCATGCTTCTTTCCTATAATCTCGAGGCTGAAGGCTTCACCGTGGACCGGGTCGAGCGTGGCGACGAAGCCGAAATCAGGCTTATCGAAACGGTCCCCGACCTCGTCATTCTCGATTGGGTGCTGCCCGGCGTCTCGGGGCTTGAGATCTGCCGCCGGATGCGCGCGCGGGAGACGACACGAAGCCTGCCGGTGATCATGCTGACCGCGCGCGGCGAGGAAAGCGAGCGGGTGCGCGGGCTCGCTATCGGGGCCGACGATTACGTCGTCAAGCCGTTTTCGGTTCCCGAGCTCATGGCCCGCGTTCATGCGCTTCTGCGCCGCGCGCGGCCAGACCGGGCGAGTGGCGTGCTTTCGGCGGGCGATCTCGATCTCGACCGGCAAAACTGGCGGGTCCGCCGCGCCGGCCGCGAGGTGCATATGGGGCCAACCGAGTTCCGCCTGCTCGACCATTTGATGAGGAAACCCGGCCGGGTCTTTTCGCGCGCGCAATTGCTCGACAGCGTTTGGGGGATTTCGGCGGAAATCGACGAGCGCACTGTCGACGTTCATATCGGCCGTTTGCGCAAGGCATTGTCGAGGGAGGCGGAAAAGGATCCCATCCGCACGGTGCGCGGCGCCGGCTATGCTTTCGACGAAACTTTTGGCCGGAATGGTTGAGTACTTGGTACTTTGAGCCGAGGGCTCGCGGACTCTTTCTCAAGTTTTCGCTTTTGAAGCCCGAGCCGAGAGTTTCCGAGCCAGCTAACATTTTGCGGGCTATGCCTTGCTGGCTTAATCCAGCTTCACTATTTGTAGAAGTCGGAATTTAAGACGACAGACAACGTCAGATTTCGCCGTTCATGGGATGGCGAGCATTTGAACTTCCACCCCTCGCGGAATACCCATGGCTGATAACGTTGTTGAGTGTTTCGGGTGGGAATCAGCCGAAGGTCCGGAATCTTGCGGAATCATCACGCCCAAGGTCCTGTCTTTATTTGGCGGGCTCGGCGGCGTTAAGCGGATGCTCGATTTGGGGTCTGGCAACGGCAAGCTTTGTTCGGAATTAGCTCGGGCCGGCTATTATGTGGTGGGGACAGAATTTGACCGACTGGGTGTTGCGATCGCTAAGTCGAATTATCCAGGAATTTCCTTCTACAATTACGGAATACAAGACGACCCTCGGCTTCTCCTATCACAGGAAAAGCCATTCGACGCGGTTGTATCGACCGAGGTGATCGAACATCTTTTCTCCCCCCATTTGCTTCCACGGTATGCCGCAGCCGTGCTCAAGGAGGGCGGGTATCTTTTGATCACAACACCTTATCACGGTTACCTCAAAAACCTTGCTCTTTCTGTCTTTGACAAATGGGATTTCCATCACACCGCGTTGCGCCATGGAGGCCACATCAAGTTCTGGAGCCGAGCAACCCTGACCGAATTGCTTTCGCAGAACAGCTTTCGAGTGATCGCTTTCGGCGGGGTCGGCCGGTTTCCCTATCTGTGGAATAGCATGGTTCTCCTCGCGCAAAAAGGCATAGAAACTTTGTGTCAGCGTATCAGTTCAAACTCAGTTGCGCTCCGCCTCTCCTCTTGCTTCGATCTTGACCACCAAACACCATATCATTTGACGCCTCCGACGTGGATCGACGCCGTCGGCCTTCGCTACGAAAGGTTCGTCTTGCGTCTTGGAAAAGGACCGGCTTCGGCGGCTGCGATTGCGACAAGTAGTTGGGAACCAAGCTTTTGCCTTACTATCTCATTACCGCGCTGACTGTCGCGTGCGCGCTGTTCATGGAAAATCTCGACTCGACGGTTATCGCTACGTCTTTGCCCGTGATCGCCAAGGATTTGCATGAAAACCCGATTTCGCTAAAACTCGCGCTCACCTCCTACCTCGTCTCGCTCGCGATCTTTATTCCGGCAAGCGGCTGGGCCGCCGACCGTTTTGGCGCGCGAACGATTTTTCGAACCGCTATTGTTGTCTTTGTCGGAGGCTCCATCCTGTGCGGCATGGCGGGGACCTTGCCCGGATTAGTCGGCGCCCGCGTCATTCAGGGCCTTGGCGGCGCGATGATGGTGCCGGTCGGGCGGCTCTTGCTCTTGCGTTCCGTCGAACGCTCCGAACTTGTGGACGCGCTCTCTTACTTGACGGTGCCGGCGCTTCTCGGCCCCGTTACCGGGCCGCTGCTCGGCGGCTTCATCACCACCTATTTCCACTGGCGCTGGATTTTCTGGATCAACGTGCCTATTGGCGCCATCGGCATTATGCTCGCGACCATCTACATCGAGGACGTCGGGGAGGGGGCGGCCTTGCCGCTCGATAAGACGGGCTTTCTTCTCTGTGGCCTCGGGCTTGCCTTTCTGTTGTTCGGGCTTGGCGGGATTGGGCGCGGCCTCCTGCCCTGGCAAGTCGCGATTTCTCTGGCGGGCGTAGGTGCCCTCTCCTTGACCGCCTATGTCACGCATGCCCGCGACGCGGCTTTGCCGCTGCTCGATCTCAAGCTTCTTTCGGTCAAAACCTTTCGCGCAAGCGTGACCGGAGGGTCATTGTTCCGGATCGGCATCGGATCGATTCCTTTTCTGCTTCCGCTCATGTTGCAAACCGGCTTTGCCATGAACGCGCTGCAATCGGGGTCAATCACCTTCATTGCCGCGGTCGGGGCGATGGCGATGAAAGCCACGGCGGCGCCAATCTTGCGCTTGTTCGGGTTTCGCCGCGTGCTTGTCTACAATGCGATGCTGAGCGCCGCTTTCTTAGGTTGCTACGGCTTTTTTACCCCATCGACGCCGGTTGTGGTCATGATGGGCTTGCTTCTCACCGGCGGTTTCGTGCGGTCGCTCGAGTTCACCAGCCTCAACGCCATTGCCTATGCCGACATCGATTCCGGCAAGATGAGCGCGGCCGTCAGTTTTGCTTCGGTGGCGCAGCAATTGTCCTTGAGCCTTGGCGTCGCGGCCGGAGCCGGGGCGCTGCAAGGGCTCGCTTTGCTCAACCCCGGAACGGACGTTCTCGCGCCCGGAAATTTCAAATGGGCGTTTGTTGCGATGGCGGCCGTCTCATTGAGTGCGGCTTTCGCATTTTTGCGGCTACCGGCGGACGCCGGGTCTGAACTCACGCGGAGCCGCTCGGAAAAATCCGCCGAAGCGATCTCGCCCGCGGGGCAATAAGCGAGCCTTCGCTCACCGCTGGCCCTCGCCCCTAAACCCTGTCGCAAGCAGGTAAAGCTCGGCCGAATCGGGGCGGCTTGCGCGCGGCTTCACGTGGCGCACGACCGCGAATTCGCTCTTGAGACGGGCGAGCAGCTCGTGCTCGGTTCCGCCTTGAAAAACCTTGGCGAGGAAAGCGCCCCCATCCGTCAAAATCTCGCAGGCGAAACCGGCCGCGAGCTCGACGAGGCCGGCGATCCGCAAATGATCGGTCTTCTTATGGCCGGTCGTATTCGCCGCCATGTCGGAGAGGACGACGTCCGCCCTGCCGCCGAGCCAATCCTTGAGCAGCAGCGGCGCGCCAATGGCCGTGAAATCCAGGACCTTGAATTCGGCGCCGGGCAGCGGCTCGATGGCGAGGAGATCGATGCCGATGACCCTGCCAAAGCCCCTTTCCGCGCCCACCTTTTGCACCGCCACCTGCGACCACCCCCCCGGCGCGGCGCCGAGATCGACGATTGTTTGGCCCTGTTTCAGGAAACGATAGCGGGCGTCGGCCTCAAGCAGCTTATAGGCGGCGCGGGAGCGATAACCCTCCCGCTTGGCCCTTGCCACATAGGGATCGTTGAGCTGGCGCACGAGCCACAAGGTCGAGGAAAGCGAGCGCTTGCGCGCGGTCTTGACCCGCGTCTTCAGCGAGCGCCCGCCTTCGCGGCCGGACAAGGCTCGCGTTTCCATCAACCTTCGCTCCGAGCCGCGTCTCTGTCGGCGCGGATGAGCTGGATCAGCATGCCCTCGCGCAGACCCCGATCGGCGATACGGACACGATCGGCCGGAAATGCGCGGCGGATCGCCTCGAGAATGGCGCAGCCGGCGAGAACGAGATCGGCGCGGCCATGCCCAATACAACCATTGGCGGCACGCTCTTCGTAAGTCATCTTGCGCAAGCTCGCCACCGCATGATCCACTTGCCGGCTCGACATCCACAAACCGTCGACGCGGCGGCGATCGTACCGGGCCAGTCCAAGAAAGACCCCGGCGATCGTCGTCACCGTTCCGGAGGTGCCAAGCAAATGAAAATGCCGGCCGCGCCGCTCGCCGTCCGCCATCGCGACAAAGCTCTCGAGTTCCCGCGCGGCATGATCGATCATCGCCTCGAACATTGCGCCGGAAACCTCGATGCCGCCAAATTCCTCCGCCAAGGTGACGACGCCAACGTTCAGGGAAACCCAAAAACGGATGCGCTCGCCGAGCGTCATGGCGACCGGTTGCGCGGTTGGAGACGCGGCCCTGGCCAGCCAGACAAGCTCTGAAGACCCGCCCCCGATATCGAACAAAATTACGCCTTCGGCGGCGGAATCGGCAAGCGAGGCGGAGCCGGCGGCGGCCAGCCGCGCTTCGGTTTCACGATCCACGATCTCAAGTTCGAGCCCGGTCGCCGCGCGCACCTCGGCGAGAAATTCGGCGCCGTTGCTTGCCGACCGGCAGGCCTCCGTCGCTATCAATCGCCTGCGGGTGACGCCGCGCGCGAGCATTTTATCGCGGCATATTTCGAGCGCGCAAAGGGTGCGTTCGATCGCCGCCGCGCCGAGCTCGCCGGTTCGCGACAGACCTTCGCCCAGCCTGACAATCCGGGAAAATGAGTCGATGACGCGAAAGCCGTCTTGGCCGCTCTCCGCGGGCGCCGCCCAGGCGATCAAAAGCCGGCAATTATTCGTGCCGAGATCAAGCGCGGCATAGGTGTGTTCCTGCCTCTGCCGGTCCGCTACCGCGCGAGCCGAGGCACCGGCGACGGCTTTCGCCGTGCCGCGCCCGTGTGAGTCCGGTCCCACGTTACACCCCGAAGCCTCCGGCATGCGCTCCCTTTCCATCGCGGGCGAGAATGTACCAAGCCGAACCCTAAACACCAAACGCCAGGCGCGCCAAGCCGCCCCTGCGGCAAAGGTGCCGCAGAAGCCCCCTGCCCGCTGGGGCGGGGCCGTTGACCTCATAGCCGGCGGGTCGCAAAGCCTCGGGCGCGTCAGGAAATCGCGCGCGCGACTTCGGCCCGCAGAGTTGGCAAAACCTCCTGCTCAAACCAAGGATTGCGTTTGATCCAGCCGCTGTTGCGCCAGGAAGGGTGCGGCAGAGCGACGATTGTCGGCCTCTCACCAGCGAATTCGCGCCAACGGCGAACGATATCGTCAACTTTTAGGACTTTCGGCAATGGCCTTCCGACCCTTGAGAAATGATAATCCTGCGCGAACCGCCCGATCGCGAGAATGCATTCGATCTGAGGCAAATTCGAAAACAATTCATCATGCCAAGTCGCGCGGCATTCGCGGCGCGGGGGCAGATCGCCCATGTTGGCATCGTGGCCCGGAAAACAAAAACCCATTGGCACGATCGCGATCCTCGCCTCATCGTAGAAGGCTTCGCGCGAGACGCCCATCCATTGCCGCAGCCGATCGCCGGAGGCATCACTGAAAGGCAGCCCGCTCGCATGCACTTTCGTGCCAGGCGCCTGGCTGGCGATGAGCAGCCGCGCGGTCGAGGACAGCCGCAAGACGGGACGCGGCTCGTGTGGGAGCGGCGCGCCACGCGGAGTCTCGACGCAGATACGGCACGCCCTGATGCGCCCAGCAAGCGCCGCGAGCCTGGAAATCGAATGTCTGTCCGTCATAGCAACCGCAAGTCCCGCCGGATCCATTCTAGGGTGCCGCGCCAGGCCAATTCGCGCATCTGAGCGGCGGTGGTCCGCTTCGCCAGAAAGCCGGCGATTCAAGGCTAATTCCTTGCCTTTCGCAAGCGCCCCGGACCGTCGCGAGCGGTTTCGGGTCAACTTGGGGCTGCATGCTTTGCTGGTACGTCCGTTAACGACGATTGAGTTCTATCCCTGCGGATTCATGCCCGCAGCCTCTGTGATAAAGCGCTGCAGTTCTGACCGTCAGGCCCAGACCAGTCTAAGTTGCGAACAAATCTAATGGTCGCTTGAGCGGCTTATTAGTCTTTTTACGGCATCGTCGCCTTAATCTTTCGCGCGAAGCGAGAATTGTACGGGTCTTGCAAAGGATGACCGACGTCACTGCGGAAATCGCCGCGCGCAGCGCTGGCGGTACGGCCACCGCCACGCAGCGCGGACGCCTGGCCGCCGAGCTACGCGAAGCGCGCGAGAAGCTGACGTCGTCCGCATCATCCCAATGTGGTTTCGACGTCGAATTGCTTCGCCTCTTCGCAAAAGGACGCAGGTCGTCGGGCCCCGTTATGGCCGTGCTAGGCGCGGTGGCCGCCGCGGCGGCCGCCAGATGGGTCGCCATGGACGCGGTCCTGATTTGGCTCGCCCTCGACGTCGCGGCGGTCGGTGTGGCTTACCGGATTGCCGGCCAGTTGCTGGACGCCGAAGAAACGATGCTCGACGCCAGCCGCTGGCGCTACAAATTCATCGTCACAGAAACGCTCCAGGGAATCGCATGGGCGGCGATCGTCTGGCTCGTCAGCCAGTCCGGTGATCCAGCCGCGCGCAGCTATGCCCTCGTCCTCCTTTCGCTCGTTGCCGCAATGAATGCGACGATCTCTGCCGCGATTCCGTCCGCAGTGGCCGGCGCCTTGACGCCGATGACCCTCGCAACTCTTAGTTTCCTGCGTCCATCAAGCTTTTCCGATGGAACCTTGCCGCTGATCGCGTTGGCCTGCGGTACGCAGCTCTATTTCATGTTCGTTGCCAGGAGGTTGCACGCGGCGTTGTTCGAGGCGCTGTCGTTACAAGCCGAAAAGGACGAGCTGATCGCCGAACTCGAACAAGCCAACGCAAGCAGCGATCTGGCCCGCCGCCGCGCCGAGGCGGCAAATCTCGCCAAATCCCGCTTCCTCGCCACGATGAGCCATGAATTGCGCACGCCGCTCAACGCCATTCTTGGGTTTTCCGAAGTCATGAAAGGCGAACTGTTCGGATCGCACGCCGTTGCATCCTACAAGGAATATTCAAACGACATCCATGCGAGCGGGCAGCACCTTTTGATGCTGATCAATGAAATCCTCGATCTCTCCAGGATAGAGGCTGGACGTTTCGACCTCAAGGAAGAAGCGGTCGCGCTGCTTCATCTTGTCGAGGATTGCCGGCATCTTCTTGGCCTGCGCGCGAAAAAACGGCAGATCACCATCGAAAAGGCCGCCGAGCCGGATTTGCCGCGGATTTGGGCCGACCAACGGGCTATTCGCCAAGTCATATTGAATCTTCTGTCGAACGCGATCAAGTTCACTCCGCAAGGCGGTACGATCAAGATCAGGGTCGGCTGGACCGTGAGCGGCGGGCAGTATGTGGCCGTGCGCGACAGCGGTCCCGGAATTCCCGAAGACGAGATCCCGATTGTCATGTCCTCGTTCGGACGTGGCGCGCTCGCGCAGAAAAACGCAGAGGAAGGCTCCGGCCTGGGTTTGCCAATCGTGAAGGGCCTCGTCGAACTCCACGGCGGATCCTTCACCCTGAAATCCAAGCTTCGCGAAGGGACCGAAGTCATTGTGATCTTCCCGCCCGAACGGGTAATGGACGCATTGCCCGCGATGGCGGAGGAAAATGCCGGGTCCAGGAACGGTAGCTGGCTCCGGCGCGAACCGGCAATGTGAGCGGAGAAGAACAAGCAAGCTATCCTTTCTCCACCATTTCGATTTCTTCGGCGCTGAGGTTATACAGCGCGGAGACGCGCGCATTCATCTCTCTTTCTTGCCCGGCGATTTCGGCGTCCAGAGAGGCCAGTTCACGTTCGAGGGCCATGATCTGCAAGACCACGGGGGAGCCGTCGCTCGTGGCCAATTTACGGAGCCGTCGCAAAGTTTTTTGCCGGCCGTCCGTTCCGTGATTGAAAAGGTCGTCGCCAGCACTTTCCATTGGGCCAGAATGAAAGTGCCTTCGGCCTCGCTCTCAAAGATACGATCGATGACGGTTACTCCCTCGATCGAAAACGATAGCTCGCCATCGGCGAAGGCGGCATCGAGTACCGCGCCGGAATTGAGGCGCTGTCCGATGGCTTCGTGTAAAGCTTCGAGGGCGTCGCCATATTGCTTGGCGGCCCACGCCCGGCGGCCGTCGGCGTCCAGTGTGGAAGGCGCCTCAGCTTCGAAATCTCGCTTAGATGTAAGATCTGGAAAGAGCCACGGCTCTGGCTTTGAGCACCGCCTGATTGTCTCCATTCGTTTAGCCAGTGCAGCAAGCTTATCGCGCCGTAGCGTATGAGCCGACTGCAGGTTGCGCGCGCGGCGCGCGATTTCGGAGGCTTGTTCGGGGGAGGCGTTTGGAATCGGCAAAGGCGCGATGAATTGCCGGTTTGCCTCGTAGAAGCCTCCCGCTTTGACCTTGCCAATTCGCCGAAAAACGAATTCGGCAAGGGGCGCATTCATAACACCAAGTATGAACCATGGATCGGTGTCGTTTGCGGCGATGATCCCATTAACGCGGACATTATTTAAGTAAAATTCGCCTTGATCGTCGAAACAGACCCGCATTTTCGGAACGGTCTGAGCAACTATCAGCTTCGGTGCCGTCTGTTAGTCGATGTTTTGATTACGGCCGAAGCGCCACCAATTGTCATCATCAAGGGGTGCATCGATAACTTCTCCGCTGCTATTTCGCATGACCTCTCGCAGCCTGAGAGATGCTTCGAAACTCTAAAGATATGCCCAGGCCTTCGGATATCTTGCCCTGAATGCCGCCTGCTTGATGAGACGCATCCCTACTTCAGTAAGGTCATAGGGGAAAAGCAGATACGTGCGTGTAAGTGGCGAAAGATACCGCTTTGCCTCCGCTCCTGATACCAACGGCTTCATCACTTCGTCTTCGATTTCCATTTCATAAGGCACGGCCCCTTTGCCGCCGCGGCTGCACAGGTAGCGGTGTGTCCCGAGGCGCTCCAAGTGATAGATGGCATCGGCGCTAGTGATGAGGCCTTGATAGATATTCGCCGCAATGGCCGGATTGTCGAGGTGGCGGCAGGTCGCGCCAAGTCGGTCAATCAACGCTCGCTCCGGCCCGGCCAGGAGCAGCCAGCGATCGCCATAGTCAAGATTGTCGTAGCCGACGCCGCCGCTGGCACCAGCCGACGGATCACCGGCGACAATGCCATCGGGTGCGAACGCAACCTTGACCACATCGTTCGGCTGCTTCGTGTAGAATTGAAGAGCCGTATAGTTGATCGCTTCCTCAAAAATCTGGTGCGCCCTGAAGTCGAGCCAGCGGTCGAGATTGTGGCCTTGTGCAATCATGGCGCGGAGAGCCTTATCGTATTCGTTGACGGTCCAAAGGCTTGGGGCGATGAAGCCTAGACGGCCATGTTCGTTCAGGATTGACAGGCCCTTCTCGATAAAGGGAAGGTAGAGGTCGAAGTTGCCAGATTGGGCGCTCTTGTATGGCCGGACGTCAACTTCTGGCCGCCCGGTGCGCAGAAATTCGGCCATATCGGGATGGACCTTGCGAAAATTCTGGAGCTTCACGTAAGGCGGATTCCCGGCGGCCGCATCGAAGCCGCCTGACTCAAACACTTCGGGGAACACTTGTTTCCAGTCAAATGCGTTGATGCGCTCCTTCTCCGCTTCACCGTAGAGGGCGAGGTTGATCTGGCCCTTGTAGAAGTCGCCATTGATCAGGCTGTTGCCCTCGCGGATCGTCGTATCGAGCGAGGACAAAGGCTTGTCGCCGCGCGCCGTATGAAGCCAAAGCGCCAGGCGCGCGATCTCGACCGACGCCGAGTTGATATCGACGCCGTAGATATTCGATTGGAGTATGTCGCGGATGAGGGCCGCATCGTCCTCCGTCGATTTCATGACTTCGCCGGTGACCGATTTCCGCAGCCCGTCCACGGCGTGCCAAGTATCGAGGAGATAGCGCAGCGTCGTGATCAGGAAGGCTCCCGAACCACAGGCCGGGTCCACGACGGTAAATGTTTTCAGCCGCGCAATGAAGGCGTCGATTGCCTTCTTGTCCGGCAGACCGTTGGCGGGCCAGCCGCATTCCCGCTTGATCTCATCCAGCCGGGGACGAAGTGTTTCATCGACGATGCGCTCGACGACCCATTCTGGTGTGTAATACACGCCATCACGCTTGCGCTTGCTTTCTTTGTTGATCGACGGCCGACCGTCCGCTTCGGCCTCCATAATTTCGAGTTCAGTGATTGATTGCTCGAAAATGCGGCCGAGCGTGTAAAGGCCGAGGCTCTTGGAATGCTCCCGCTCGCCCGCGGCTCCCTCGGCGACCGGCGGGCGGCTGAGGCCATGCACCCATCCGGCGGCGAAATTATAGGAGGCGCAAAGGTAGAGGACCGTTTTCTTATAGGTATAGAGGCTTGCCCCGTTCTGTCCATGCGTATGCTGGCAGAAAATAGAATTGGGGACACGCAGCTTTTCGAGGTCCGCATCGGGTGCGAAAAGACCGCCGTTGAACTGGTTGAGAGCCTTGCCGCCAAAGGCCTTGCCCTCGTTCATGGCCTTAAACTGGCGCAAGAGGTCTTGCCAAATATTCGACGCTTCGGCGTCGTAATAAGGGTCATTGCTTCGCTCGATGAGGAAATTGCGGAGAAGTTGTGGAGGGAAGGCAAGCGCCTGTCCCATGTCTTCACAGAAGAAGATAAAGATGCAGCGGTCGAGAATTTTTTGAGCGAGGCGAACGAGCCGGCCCCTGGTGCCGGGAAAGCGTGGCGTCCCTTCCGGTTTCTTTTCGAGAAGCATCAGGTGGAGCCGCTCGCGAAACTTTCGGTATTCGGCATAGAATGCGTTTTCGAGCTCACGCTCCCGGAATCGCTGTTGCCCAATAAGACCGAGCAGAAGGCATTTGCCGCCGGGAGTGAGCAGGGTGTCCCGATGAAACACCTTCTGAAATACGAAACGGTCGAACCAGGCGTCCTCGGTCTCCTCGAGCATCCCCTTTCCTTGGAAAAGATCGCGCGGCTGGACAGTGAAACGCAACGATTGTTGATGGCCGCGATCATACCAGTAGAGCCGGAATTCGTTCATGTCGGTGACGATCCCCCAAGTAGGGAGGATCGGCTCGGACCCGATCATGCCGCGCCGGGCAAAGCTCAAATAGTCGAGGCATTGGCGAACGGGGATCGAGTATTTTCCTTCCGCTTTTGGTCGGCATCCAGGGCACTTCGGATACCCTTAAACTCGCAGAGCACCTGCGGAATCTGGCCCGGTGATGTCTTGCTGAAGTAGCCGATAGCAAGATCGGCTTCGCCATTGCCGCCGTTTGCACCTGCACCGGGGATAGCGAACTTCGGATAGAGAGAAAACCCAGACTCGGAACCCCGCTGGCCGGTCTGGACGTAGCCCCATGTCTCGCGGAAGAATACGTCGATGAACGCTGATTCTGCCGAAGTTTCCTTGAGCTCTATGCGTCTCGCCCAATCGGCGAGGCGACCCTTGAGAGCTTCCTCCTCGTCCGAACCCTGCCAAGCGTGATATTCCAAATCCCAATGCGACCGCAAAAAGCTCTTTGAAACGAAGGCAACATGCAGGTCGCTCATTGTGGATTCCGCTACCTTGCGCAGGTCAGTCGAAGTCTAACATTCGACTCGGCGCGCGGCGCAGCCCGTCACTAATCGATGATAAAGGACCCTTTCGATGAAATCGATGCCTAACATTTTGAAATGGTTGCGCGCCGCGGTTGTTATTGGCTTTGCCGCCACTTCGCCAGCCGCCGCGCTGGAACCGCCGGCGGCGGAACCGGCAACAGGGCCGGCGGCAAAGGCCGGGCAACAAAATGTTGATGCCGGGCACGCGCAAGTGCCACCGGCGGTCGCTGCCAATTCCCTGCCCGCCGCCGCGACGACCTCCCATACGATCGAGCTTCCCGGGCGCAGCCTGCGCTTTAAGGCGATCGCAGGGCCGATCCGCTTGAGCGACGCCGAGAGCCTCGCCCCCAAGGCTGATATCGCCACCACGGCCTTCATTCTTGAGGGCACCGATTCCGTTAAGCGCCCGGTCACATTCGCGATCAATGGTGGGCCCGGCGCTGCCTCCGCCTGGCTCAATTTGGGCGCCATGGGGCCTTGGCGGCTGCCTCTCGATCGGGCATCGCCTTCGCCGTCGGCGCCGCCGGTGATGATCGACAATGCCGATACCTGGCTCGATTTCACCGATCTCGTTTTCATCGATCCGCCCGGAACGGGCTACAGCCGCATTTTGGCAACAGGAGATGAGACACGCCACCACTTCTATGCGGTCAAAGGCGACATAGAGGCGCTGGCGGTCACGATACGAAAGTGGCTCGCCGCCAACAAGAGGCTCGACAGCCCCAAATTCATTGTTGGCGAGAGCTATGGCGGCTTTCGCGCGCCAAAACTCGCGCGGCGACTGCAGGACAAGGAAGGAATCGGTGTCTCGGGCCTTGTCTTGATTTCGCCGGTGCTCGATTTCGGCTGGTTCGAAGGCACCAATAATCCGCTCCCTTTCGCAACCCGGCTGCCGTCACAAACGGCCGTCGCGCGGGGACTAGCGGGACCCGAGGGACGCGCGGCCCTCGCCGATGTGGAAGCCTATGCGGTGGGTCCCTATCTCGCCGATCTCCTCCGCGGCGAGCGCGATTCCCAGGCGCTTTCGCGCATCGCTGAAAAGGTCGCGGGTTTCACCGGCCTCGATCCAGCGCTCGTCCGCAAGCTCGGTGGACGCATCGACATGGCGACATTCGCGCGCGAAAAGGACCGTGCGAGCGGCAAGGTCTCGAGCCCTTACGACGCGCGCGCCAGCGGTTTCGATCCCTCCCCTCACGCCGCCGTAAGCGATTATTCCGATCCCGTTCTCGACGCGATCAAGACCCCGCTCGCAAGCGTAATGGCGGATCTCACCGGCAATCGTCTCGGCTGGACCGTCGAAGCACGCTATGAGATCCTCGACGAAAGCGTCAACCGCGTCTGGGACTGGGGCGGTGGCCGTGACCAGGTCGAGGCGCTTTCCGATCTGAAACGCGCGATGGCCCTTGATCCCTCCCTGCGCGTCCTCGTCGCGCATGGCCTCACCGATCAACTCACCCCCTATTTCGCATCGAAACTTCTGATCGACCAAGTCCCCCCGATGGGCAATCCGGACCGCCTGCGCCTGAAGGTTTATGGAGGCGGCCACATGCTCTATCTGGACGGCAAATCGCGCGCCAGCTTGCGGGAAGATGCCCGGAACTTGATCGCGGGAAACTGATGTACCGATCGTCACATCCTGAGTATATTATTGCAAGTCGAGAAATTGCTTGATCAGTGATTTCAAGAGTCCAGACGTTCTTGTCCGCGCCGGAGTTTGGTCGCCATCGATGCGCCAACTTCTTCCTTCGGCACGGCCATGATTCAAGAAGTGCTTATGTGGATCAACGCGCGCCATAAGGAGGTCTGGGTTGGCCAACAGATAGGCCGCCGGATCAAAATCTTGCGGGATGTCAGGATGAATGACTTTGCGTCAACGGGCGGCAAAGGCTCGGGCCTCATCTAGAAATTGTTGCGTGCAACCTCTACCCGTCGGCCTCGCTTGGCAGGATAAGCTGACGGCGTGGCTCGGCATGGCCATGCGCTGCGAAATGATCGCGGCCGGAACGCCAAGTCCGGTGACGTTTCAAAGCTTTGGCCACATCTGGATTGAAGTTCAGATAAGCCTGTTCTTCATAGTTGTCAGCCGTGACGAGTGGAAAAGCGGGTCGGAAAGGGCGGCGTCCTTGGGCGGACCAAGAGGTTTGCCGGACGCAATCATAGAGGCGGAAATCCTGAGCGTGATGCTGCGCCAGAAAGTCTAACATTTCTTGGCTCTGAAATAAGGTCGTGTCGAAGTAGTATTTTTGGGCTGCGTTCTTGCGCAGTTCATTGATCTGCTTGGGTAGCTGCGCAAAACCGAACGCCGGATAAAGGGCGGACAAATTTTCCGTGGTCGCGATGAAAGTGTAGGCCGCTACCTTCCGAGCGACTTCGCTGGCAGGAATTGTGGCGAAATCGTCGCCGATGATCATCCGAGCTTGCAAGTTGAGAAAAGTACTGTGTCGTAGTAAAAGCGCAGTTATCGAGGACGTGTTGGAAAAATCCGTTGCTCGTACTTCGTTCGATATGAGCCGGGAATTCTGATGATGCGCCAAAAAGACAATTGGACCGCGGTTGTATATTTCGAATTGCCAATTCAAATGTGAAAGAATTTGAGTGATAGGCTCTCGGATAGTTGTGAAATATTCTATCGGGCGGTCAAGCGAGATCAAATAGGCGGCGAATATCTCTCTCGGAAGATGCCCGCTAAGCCAATCACAAGGGCGCGCTGAGTCGAGAAGTTTGGGACCGGGGATCAAGTTGCAATAGGGCTGGCCTCGATGGGAGCATGACGAAAGCACATTATTCACAGTGCTGCCCCCTGTTTTATGCACATGAACAAAAACTATCAACGGGAAACGTTTGACGTCATGTGCCGGTCCATCGGAGGGCGCTGTCATCTTAATCCTCTCTTAATCAACAATACGTTTGCGTTTGACTAACAACACAATATGCCTGACATCCCAAGGTGATTCAATAAACCGCATGGATGATTGCTGACTGGCGGCAGGCAATTATTCAAACTTTCGAGCTTCTTTGGCTCTGCTTCGGCGCGCTCAACATAAAGAAAAATTGGCAGTCCGTTTCCCGTGGTATGCAAATCCCCGCGCGGTGGCTCGGCATTCAGGTAGTCCAAGCCTATGAGGCGAAGGTTCTTGATATTTGCTGCCACGAATCGTCGGATGGTGCTCGTGCCCGTTTTGTGGGCGCCAATGTGCAGAATGAGCCGGCGAGAATGAACCATTTGGTTAGTGAGCCTCTTGCATAAATTTCAAACGGGCCGCGTGCCGATTTTCGAAGAGTCGGTTTGTCATCAAAATGGTTTGAAGACGACGAGAATTACGATCCCAGCCATGAGAACTGTCGGAGCCTCATTGACGATCCGGAAAAAACGAGAGCCATGCCGATTCGTCTCTTCCGCCAAATCATTCCGGACTTTTGCAAAATATCCATGCAGCGCGCTAAGGACGATCACCAGAGCAAATTTTGCGTGGAACCAGCCCTCATGCAGAACACCAGTCTGAATCGCAAGCGTAAGGCCGGTTATCCAGGTCACAAGTAAAGCGGGCAGCATGATAGCGCGCATGAGCCTCCTTTCCATCACCACGAAGGTTCTCGCTTGCGGGGAGCCTTTCGGCGCTTCGGCATGATAAACGAACAGGCGCGGCAGATAGAGCATCCCCGCCATCCAGGAGATGATGGCTAAGATATGCAGCACCTTTAACCAGAGATAAAGACTGCTCATTGAGCAGAGTCCCCGCGAAGGAAATCGAGCATAAGCTCGATATGTTGAATGGGCGTGTCCGGCAAGACGCCGTGGCCGAGGTTGAAAATATGCGGCCTCCCCCGGAAAGCGGAGAGAATATCTCGCACCCCGGTCTCAAGCGCAGGGCCGCCGGCAGCAAGCGCCAATGGATCGAGATTGCCTTGCAACACCAAATCTCGATTGAATGTTTTCGCGGCCCATTGAGGATCGGTAGAACTGTCAAGTCCAAGCACATTGACGCCGGTCCGTGCCGCGAAATCTATTAAATGTCGACCTGCCCTTTTTGGAAAACCGATCACGCGGGCATCCTTATGGCGTAGCCGAAGTCCACCGACGATTGCCGCGATCGGCATCAGACACCAACGCTCAAACTCGGCGAAAGGCAGGACGCCCGCCCAGCTGTCGAAGATTTGCACGGCCTCGACACCAGCTTCGATCTGCCAGGAGAGATAGTCGATCGACGCTTGGACCAACCGGTCGATGAGACTCTGAAACAGATCGCGATGACGGTAGGCAAACAGGCGGGCCGGGGCCTGACCGGGCGTGCTGTTGCCGGCGATCATATAGCATGCAAGCGTCCATGGCGCACCACAAAAGCCAATCAACGCGGTATCAGCGGGAAGGCGCATTTTGACGAGCTGGATCGTCTCCAAAACCGGGCTCAGCCGGTCCCAGTCTATCCGTGCGTTCAACCTGGCGAAATCCTCTCCTGTCAAAATGGGATCGAGTTTCGGTCCTTCGTTCGGTTCGAAAGCGACCTTTTGGCCAAGGGCATCGGGAATAACCAGGATATCGCTGAACAGAATGGCCGCATCGAACCCAAAGCGCCGTACCGGTTGCAGGGTTGCTTCCGCCGCGAGTTCCGGTGTGTAACAAAATTCGAGAAAGGAAGGGACCTTGGCGCGAAGCGCCTGATATTCTGGTAGATACCGCCCGGCTTGACGCATCAACCAGACGGGAGGTGGAAAACATGCCTCGCCGTCCATGACTTTAAGGAACGGTTTTGGTTGGAATGGGGGTTCGCCTTCCAAATCCAAAATCCCCTCAGAATCTAAAATTCTTTTTAAAGACTGTTGTTATTGTCTGATTGGGAGTGGGATTAGGCTTATTCGCCGGATTGCACAAGGCGACACCGGTTTTGCGCTTCTCCGCGCTATCAACAAGCCGGTTTGGGCGATTGGAACTTTAAGTTTTCGTCAATTATTCGAACTGGATGGGGATAGGTTCGGTTATTTAACCAATAGGTTTTGGCCTTGTCCCCGAGATTCACGAGGGCGAGCGTTTTATTGTTCAGCCTTCGATGGCGGTGGACGAACCTCGTTGTTTTGTCCAATAAAATGGTTGCCAGGGGGGAGTGCCGCCAGTTATCCCCCGTTCTCCCCCGCATTCCCTTGCATATAGGGAAAACCAAGGCGAGGCGTGAATACTCTTGGGGCGGCACTACTTCCATTTGCATCTGATTTCCGACGCGACGGGCGAAACTCTGATCGCCGTGAGCCGCGCCGTCACGGCGCAATACGAAGGGGTATCGTCGATCGAGCATGTTTATCCCCTCGTGCGCAGCAAGGGGCAGCTCGACAAGGTTATCGCCGAAATCGAGGCGGCGCCGGGGATTGTTTTGTTCACCCTGGTCGATCAGAATTTGGCCGTGCATCTCGAGGCCGCATGCAAAGAGTCGAGCGTACCCTGTCTTTCGGTCTTGCAGCCAATTGTGGACTTGTTTCAATCCTACATCGGAACCGCTTCAAAGCCTCGCCCCGGGGCCCAGCATATGCTCAACGCGGAATATTTCAAACGGATCGAAGCTTTGAACTTCACGATGATGCACGACGACGGGCAGCAAACCGAAAATTTCGAAGCGGCCGATGTCGTTCTTGTGGGCGTGAGCCGTACGTCCAAGACGCCAACGAGCATCTATCTTGCCAATCGCGGCATCAAAACAGCGAATATTCCCTTGGTGCCGGATGTCCCCCTGCCGGAGCCGGTTTTGGCGTTGCGTAATCCTCTTGTCGTCGGGCTCTTGGCTTCGGTGGAGCGCATCGTCCAGATTCGCGAGAACCGTCTTATTGCGCTGAACGCAAATCCCGATTCACCTTATGTGGACCACCGCCTGGTCACTAGCGAAGTGGTGCGGGCCCGCAAGCTTTGCGCCGAGCATGGCTGGCCGGTCATCGATGTGACGCATCGCTCAATCGAGGAAACCGCGGCGGCGGTCATTGATCTCTACAAGATTCACCAGTTGAAATTCATAGCCTCGTCATGACAGGGTTTTGGCGCGGCACCACGCCGCTTGTTCTCGCCTCGGCAAGCGCCGCCCGCCAGCACCTTCTTAGCGCCGCCGGAATACCGTTCGAGATTTGCGCCGCCGCGATCGATGAACGCCGGATCGAAGCGCCGCTCGTGGCGTCGGGTAGCAACGCCCGCGACATCGCCCTTCATCTTTCCCGTGCCAAGGCCTTGCCGGTCAGCCGGGACAAGCCAGGCCGGCTCGTTATTGGCGCGGATCAGACACTCTGCCTTGAAGGCCGCCTCTTTGCCAAACCGGCCGGCCGCGCAGCGGCGGTGGCGCAGCTCGAAGCCTTGTCCGGCCGCACCCATCAGCTTTATTCGGGCTGTTGCGCCGCCCGCGAAAATACCATTGTTTTCGAAACTGTTGCTGTCGCGCGGCTAAGCTGCCGACGGCTATCGCCGGCATTCATCGACACCTATATGACGAACATTGGCGACGCTCTCCTCGGCAGCGTCGGGGTCTATCGAATCGAGGGCCTCGGCATCCATCTCTTCGATGCGATCGAAGGCGATCACGCGACGATCCTGGGGCTCCCCCTTTTGCCACTCCTAAAATTCCTGCGCGAGGAAGGAAGTCTCGTTTCGTGAAATCCGCGGTGCACGGCAAACGAAAGGCATGTGTCATCGGCTGGCCGGTCGCCCATTCGCGTTCGCCGTTGATCCACCGCTTTTGGCTGAAACGCCTCAAGATCGAGGGGTCTTACGAGCTGGCCGCGGTGGCGACGGCAGGTTTTCCGGCCTTTGCGCGCGATCTCGCACGGCAGGGCTTTGCCGGTGCGAATGTAACCTTGCCGCATAAGCAATCCGCGTTCGAACTCTGCGATATCAGGACCGAAACGGCGGCCTGTTTAAAAGCCGTAAATACCTTGTGGATAGAGGCGGAAAAACTTTGCGGCGACAATACCGACGCCGCTGGTTTTGTCGGCGCCTTGGACCAGGATGCGCCCGGCTGGGACATTAACCCCGGGAAGGCCGTGGTCATTGGTGCCGGAGGGGCTGCGCGGGCCATTGTTTACGCGCTTAAACTGCGCGGCGTGAAGCATATTATTCTGATCAATCGTACTAAAGCGCGCGCGGCGGAGCTTGCTTTGGACTTTGGCGCGGCGATCGAGGTTGTGGATTTCCCCGACCTGCACGGCGCACTGGCCGGCGCCAATCTTCTCGTCAATACAACGTCGCTCGGCATGCGTGGCGAACCGCCGCTCATCATCGATCTTGCGCCTCTGCCGCCGGATGCCGTCGTCAGCGATGTCGTCTATGTTCCACTCGAAACCGCGCTAATTAGGGCAGCGAAAGCGCGCGGTCTTAGGGCGGTTTCCGGCATCGGCATGCTTTTGCATCAGGCGGTGCCTGGCTTCGAGCGCTGGTTCGGCGTGAAACCCTGCGTCACCCCGGAGCTGCGCGGATTGGTCGAGGCGGATATTGCGGCGGCCGTATGATGTTCGTTCTTGGCCTCACGGGGTCGATCGGAATGGGGAAATCGACCGCCGCCGCGATGTTTCGCGCCGAGGGAATCCCGGTCCACGACGCCGACGCTGTGGTCCACGCGCTCTATCACGGGGAAGCCGCGCCGGTAATCGAGGCGGCCTTTCCGGGGACCACGCGCGATGGCGTGGTGGATCGCCGCCTCCTTGGCGCGCTGGTCCTCGACGATCAGGCGGCGCTGGCGCGGCTCGAGGCGATCATGCATCCGCTGGTCGAAGCCAGCCGCGATGCCTTCCTGACCGACGTCGAAAAAGAGGGCGCAAGGCTTGCTGTTCTCGATGTCCCCTTGCTGTTCGAGACGGGCGGCGACCACAAGGTCGATGCCGTGGTTCTCGTGACCGCGCCGGAAGCTGTGCAAAAAGAGCGGGTGAGCCGGCGTCCAGGCATGACACCGGACCGGCTTGCCGTTATATTGGCAAGGCAGATGCCGGACGCGGAAAAACGCGCGCGGGCGCATTTCATCATCGATACCGGCGGCGAATTTGCGGCTACCGCGCGGCAAGTGCGCGCGATCTTGCGGGCCCTCGCCAGCGCGAAAAACAAGCTTTGAGGTTTTGCGATGCGGGAGATCGTTCTCGACACGGAGACGACCGGGCTCGACCCCGCGAGCGGGCACCGGATTGTCGAGATCGGTTGTGTCGAGCTTTTGAATGCCATCCCGACCGGCGCGACGTTCCACGCCTATATTAATCCCGAGCGCGACATGCCCGAGGAAGCCTTCCGGGTGCATGGAATTTCCGCCGAGTTTCTCGCAGGCAGGCCGGTCTTTGCCAAGGTCGTAGGGGATTTCCTGAGCTTCGCCGGCGGCGCCAAAATCGTCGCGCATAATGCCGAATTCGATATGCGGTTTCTTAATGCGGAACTCGCACTCCTCGGGATCGCGCCGATTGCTCAAGATCGCGTGATCGACACGCTGATCCTGGCGCGACGCAAATATCCTGGCGCGGCGAATAGTCTCGACGCGCTTTGCGCGCGCTATGGCATCGACACGTCGCGGCGAGGCAAACATGGCGCCTTGCTCGATGCCGGAATTCTTGCCGAAGTCTATGCCGAATTGACCGGCGGGCGGCAGGCAACGCTTGTTTTGGGCCAAAGCTCCGTTGCGACCGGGATTGGAGGGGCGAGCCTCCTCGGGCGAAGACCGCATCCGCTCCCCCTGCTTCTCGCTAGCGAGGACCTGTCTCGTCACCGCGCCTTTGTCGCAACGCTCAGCGCGGCGCCGGTCTGGGACGCCTATTTACCCGCACGCGCCGACGCCGAGAATGTGAAACAGGCCTGATCTTCTCTTCTTTGGCGGGCTGACCCGCGATCGCTTCTATCGCAAGAGTCTCTTGCCGATGGCGAACAGCACGCGCGGGATGTTGATTTCGCCGATCGCGCAGCGATAGGTGCCGGTGAAAAGCTTGGCGATCAGCGCGCGGCGTAGCCGGCTTTCGGCGTTGAAGGCGACACCAACGCCTTGGTTATTACCTTGCCGTTGGTCCAGCCGGACAAAACGGAACGGCACGTGCCGGGCGCCGCCGTCGAGCAGCAAAACACCGTCGCCTCCAGGCCTTGCCCAGGCCAGAGGGGGAGCCACAATTTTCGCGCCGCCAAGCGATATATTAGCGATCGCGCAAACGCTGTCCGCCTGGCCGTGACCGCGGATTACCGCCTGCTCTTTCGCGGGAAAGCGAGTCTCCTCGCGCCGCTGCGGCAGCTCGACGCAGACCGCCACCGCCAGAAGCAGAATCGCGATGTTGTAGATGCTCCAGAACACATTTACCACAAAGCCTGGCTCGACGTTCAGGTCAGAATAGGCGGAGGTGTTGATTAGGATACCGACGAGGGTCGCCAAAGCCGCGAGGGCGAACGGCAGGAGATAAGACCACTGGATGACGACGCCCCCGCTGCATGAGCCCTTGGGAGTGACCTTGAACGGGCGGCCAAACGGCCTTATCAAGCCGGCCAACACCGTTTGCACGATCACGAATGACGGCAGCAATTGCGATAGATCGGTCATGACCGGCAGCACGAACTTGCGGCCATAAAAGCCAATGAAGATGATCGAACCAATCGCGGAAGGTGCGAGCCAATAAATCAGGCCGCTGGCGGTGGCGTCGATCACGGACGTTTCCGTCCACCAATAAATCATCGGCGCGGTCAGCATGAGGATTTTGAAAGGAAACGTAAAGATCCAATAGAACGCTCCATCGAAAGCCGACAAGCGGTTTACCGGCGTCAACCGCGCTCGCCCGGCGAACGACCAGCGCGTATAGATCTGCTGAATGGCGCCGAGGCACCAGCGGGAGCGCTGGGTGATATAGGCATGCAAACCTTCCGGCGCGAGCCCCATGCTGAGCGGCTCATTGAGATAGATCGTACGATAGCCATGCTCCTCCATCTTAAAAGTCGTGAGCATGTCCTCGGTGACGGTCTCGGTCGCCATGCCCGCCGTGGCGAGCAACGCTTCGACGCGAAACACGGCGGAGGTCCCGCAACAAAACGCCGCACCCCAGGCGTCCTTGGCGGACAAGAGGACGTCGAAAAAAAACCGCTGCTCGTCCGGCCACACGGACGCGCACAGGAGATTTGTCTGGATCGGATCCGGATTGAAGAAGTGCTGCGGCGTCTGAACGATGCCGACGTCTGGCTCCGCGAATAATCCGAGCGTGCGCTTCAATATATTGACGTTGGGCACAAAATCGGCGTCGAGCAAGAGCAGGAACGCTGGCCGCCGTCCATGCGAGAGGGCATGCTTAAGGCCGTTGTTCACATTGCCTGCCTTCGCATGCTTGCCCTTGACCCTGAAGACATAATGCGCGCCGAGCTCTTGCGCGAGGTCGCGGACGCAATCGCGCGCGCCATCGTCGAGAACGAAAACCCGAAGATCGGGATGGTCGATCGCCATCGCGCCGACGATCGTGCGTTCGAGGACCGAGATCGGCTCGTTGTAAGTCGCGATGAAGACATCCACCGGCGCGGCAAGGAGAGGCGAGTTTTGCGCGGCGTCCGCCTCCGCCGATCTGTCCCTCGTGCGAGATAGAAAGAAACAGACCATCATCGAGCTCATGTTGTTCATGGCTTCGAAAAAGAAAAACATCCAAGCCCAGGTCTGCTGAAGCAAGCTCTGTCCTTTGGGCATCCCTAAGGTTGCGTGCCACCAAAGATAGCGAAGGGCAAGAAAGATGCAGAGCGCCGCCGCCATCGCGCGGCACGGTTTCGAATTGCGTCCGAAGACGGCGAACATGCCGAGCATCAGGCCCACGGACACGAGGAGCGGGCCGAAGTCACCGAACTCGATCATCTGACACCTTCACGTGGCGGCACATCTAAAGCACGCGGCGCAGGATTCGGTCGAACAAGCCGCCGCCCGTGGCGGGCAGCAGCACTTTCGCGGAGCGCCCGATCAGGCACTCTTGAGCATTGTTGTCCGGGGAGGTATTTTCTTGGGCGCTTGTTTCCCCGGCGCCGTTCTCCGCGCGCGGAAGGGCGATTGTGGCAATGACGGTCAATGGCTCGTCGAGCGGCATGACCGCATAATGTTCGCCCTGCGCGAGATCGCCGTGGCCGGTGACGGACACCACCGTGCCGGTGCGCTCGGTGCGCTCGCCGGCCAGACGAAATTGGGCGAGGCCACCCACTTCGACATCGGAAAATCGATCCTGCGGAATGGCGGCGAGAAGGAACGGCGCACCGCAATCGACGATTTCCGCCGCCATGTCGCCGATGCCGAGCCGTTCTCCGTCGGCGGCGCCGAGCTTCCAGATCATGCCCGCGGATGGCGCCACTACGTCCGCGGAGCGCACCAAATCGATTCGCCGTTGTTCGGCCGCGAGACGCGATTTCGTTTGACTCGCCTCGGCGGTCAAGGCCGCGATGGCCCTGTTCAGACTGGAGAGCTGGATAGCGATTTCATCGGCGCGCTGGGCAGAATAGGACTTGTCGGTTCCGCCGGTAGTGCCGGCGAGCACGCCAAGCGCCGCGGCGTCGGCCTCGGTGCGGAGGGCGGCGAGCCGCGCCGCTTGGGCGGCGGCGTCTTGGCGCGCCGCTTCGAGCGTCGAGCGCAGCCGGTGCATCTCGGCCTTTGCCACGATTCCCGAGGCTTCCAGGGGCAGGCGGCGGTCAACGTCGTTTTGCGCTTGGGCCTGCTTGATGGTGAGCGAAGCCATGGTCTTTTTCGCCTCCTCGACAAGGTTGCCGAGGCGTTCGCTGTTCACTTTCGTGTGAATCGCGTCGCGGCGGACGAGTTCGCTCGTAAGGGTCAAGAGGGCGGCGCGGTTGGCCTCGGCGCCCTTGAGATCGGCGTCGACGCGGGTCTGTTGCTCGCGGAGATCGACGAGGTGCTCGTCGTTGACGCGGGGATTTTCGACATGGGCGATGAGCGCGCCGCGCGCCTCCATCGAGCCGACGCGCTGCGGCAGCCCCGAGACGGTCCCCTCGATCGGCGTGCGCAGGGAGACAAGATTTGTCGAGATCACGGCGTTGTTGCTGGGGATCTTTCCGTGCCCGGAGAGCGATGCGGCAACGCCAGCGCCGAGAACCGCGACGGCAATCGCAGTCTTCAAGGCGCGATGCGATTTCTTGCGATGTGGCTGAGCTGGCGGCCACCAGTGGCGCGCGCCGGACGGCACGGTCTTGCCGGCGGTGGCCGGGACCAGCTCGTGCAAAGGCCAAGGAGTTTTCCGGAAAAACATTTTTTGCCCAATCAGAAGGATCCTCGCCTAGTTGATACAAATTCGTCCGTTGCTTCCGCCCTAAACCAATCGCTAGAAACATTTGAATTAAAAAAAAATTGAGACAGTTATGAACGGATCATGCTTGCCGCAGCAGCCTCCTCTGAGAGCCCTTCGGTCACCCGACCACGCCGTTGCCGCTCGGTCCGGTCTTGACGGCAGGCCGCTCAATGCGGTCGCCTTTGACGATGTATTAATGCGAGCATAGGCATCAGCACGTTGACGCGGCATGTTAGAGCGATCGACGCGAGTTCGTCCGGGCGGCGAACTTGCGCATGAGGAGGAAAATAAAAGATCTGCGACTCTCGCGGCGGGCGATGGCCAATACTACTTGGTTTCTTCGCGACGCGGGCCGAATTGCAAAATTGCACCGCGTCCACCGATTCAGCAGCTCGTCGCAGCCGACCAATGCTTGTCCATTGACCGGATTTTCACGCCGTTGGTCAGCCTGCCGATCACGGCGCCACATTTGGCATAGGACAACGCGAAATTCTTGGCGACCATCACATCGGACGGTTCACGCAAACCCTTCGCCGCGGTCGCTCAATCTCGAACCAGTAAGATGGGACATTATGCCGCGTGGTCGTCAGTGGGTCGGATTGAATCCCACGATCCGTTAACGCAACTTTAAGCGAATGCGCGCAAGGCTCGTTACCAAAGCCTTAACCAATCTTTGGAGCGCGCGCATGGACGATTCTCCAGACGAAGCCGTTCCTGAACCCGCCGCGGCCCTCCCGCGCGGCACGAACGTCCCCGCAGCACGAGCGCGGGGCAGGGACTCGAAGCAGAGGGCTGCCGCCGGCCTTGTACCTTTCAAGGAGGCCGAAGCAGCATCGGCGCAACGGGTGCCACCACGCTCCGAGCAGCTTTCGAACTATGGTTCGCAGGCAGCACTGGCAGTTTGCCTTTTTGGTTTCGCATGGGCGGCGGGGTCGTATTTCTCCGATGGTCAGTCGCCGTTTTTCGGGTCGAAGCCGCCGCCGGCGCGGACCGTCGCGACGCAAGAGAGCGTCGAACGTGCCGAGATGCTCCGCACGGCGCAAAAAATGGCCGAGGACATCCAAACCCTCAAAGCCAACGTCGAGGCTTTGCGCGCCGCGCAGAGTCAGACCGCGAAGGATACATCCGCGCTCGAGGGCCTGAAGACGCGTCTCGAAGCGGGGAACGCGGAAACCGGCGCCTCGATCGCCGAGCTCGCGGGTAAGGTCGAGCACATGCAGCGCGAACCCACCGCGAAACTTTCCCAAGTTCTCGAGCGGCTCGATCGCATGGAGCGGCAGATCGCGGCGCCGCTCGCTACCACATCAATCGGCGCCGCCGCGGCACCGAGTAAGGCGGCCACCGGGAAACCGGCGCAACCCGCCGTTGCGATGGCCAAGCCGCCGCTTGAAAATGCGCAGGGACATCCGCAATTGATCACGAACTGGTTCGTCCGCGATGTTTACGACGGGATCGCTCTCGTCGAAACTCCGCGCGGCTCGATCGAGGTCGCGCCGGGAGAGATCATTCCCGGCGCCGGCAGGGTGAAATCGATCGAGCGGCGCGGCGCCGGCTGGATCGTGATCACGAGCCGCGGTCTTATCGATTCCGCCCGCGACAGTTTCCAGCCCTGAGCCCGCTGGCGGCCAGCCCGGGCTTGCGTCTCCGTTAGATGCGATCAATTTTGAGACTTGGTACCGCCACCCCGGCTCGAACGGGGGACCTCTAGATCCACAATCTAGCGCTCTAACCAACTGAGCTATGGCGGCATCCCAGGATGCGCTGGACCGTAAAAGGATCAATCCGCTCTTGCAAGGCTGAGCGATGTCTCGCAAGAGGACAAATCCAAACCGCGATGTTGCCGTATCGCAACAATCGAGCTTAAGAATAGGTTTATCAAATTGATGCAGGAGACCGGAATGCGGCCCGTTCTTGGTTTTTTTGCCCTTCTTTCGAGCGGGTCTCTCGGTTTGGCAGCAAAGGCAGAGGAGATTTCCGCGAACTGTGGCGCGTTCGATTACGACAAGGACACTACCCGCGGCGTCGCCGCCGTGAATGGAGCCCAACATCGAGTCCACTTCTCGAAGAACGGGTTTGATGAGAAATCTTGTCCCTCAATGAACTCAGTATGCGAGGAAAAAGCTTATCTGCTGCCGGGGGATCTCGTCGTCGCGGGACGTGTTTTCAACGGTTTCGTCTGCACCTCCTATGTCGGCACAAAAGGAAAAGAGACGACCGGTTGGCTGCCCGCGACGTCGCTCGATTACCGCGCGCCGCTCGCCAAGCCTAAAACTGGCGACTGGATCGGCCGTTGGAAAGGCCTCGGCGACACCCCGCATTTCGTGAACCCAGGCGACCAACGGGCGGAAATAGTGATCGAGCGGGGCGAACAAGGCTTTCTCACCCTCGAGGGCACCGTGTCATATGTGATTAGGTGTTTAGTCCCACGTTGTGCTGGTGTATGTTATAGCCGGCTGCAACGGGACGGATTATGGGACAAGTTTTACATGGCTGCGCCCGCACGACAGAGGCGGTGCGTCGAGCAATCCAACAAAGTCAAGAGAGCCTGAACAAACTGGCGGAACAGCATGGGATCAACCCAAAAACTGTTGCCAAGTGGAAAAAG
>JBOHJQ010000046.1:0-27005 GCA_050728655.1 Methylocella sp. | reverse complement strand
GTTACAAGGCGCCCGTCGAGGAAGTCCTGTTCCTTCTCCGCGATGTTTTTCCGATCGAGCGTTACCATAATCTGCCCGGCTTTGCGGAAGCCACGCCCGATGTCGTGGAGGCAATCGTTTCGGAGGCAGCGAAACTCTGCGAAGAAACGCTCCAGCCTCTAAACCAGGCGGGCGACCGCGCGGGCTGCGTTCGCAACAAGGACGGCTCCGTTGCAACGCCGCGCGGGTTTAAGCAAGCCTATCGCGCTTACGTGGAAGGCGGCTGGGTCGGGCTCGCGGCCGATCCCGAGTTTGGCGGCCAGGGGCTGCCCTTCACGCTCGCCGCGATCGTCAATGAATTCGCTTGTTCCGCGAATATGGCTTTCGCGCTGTATCCCGGCTTGGGCCAAGGCGCGCTTGCCGCCCTGCTGACGCATGGCACGGTCGCGCAGAAAAAGATGTTCGCGCCGAAACTGATCAGCGGCGACTGGTCGGCCACGATGAATCTCACCGAATCGCATTGCGGCACCGATCTCGGCCTCCTCAAAACCAAGGCCGTCTCCAATAGCGACGGATCCTATACGATTACGGGCGAAAAAATCTTCATTTCCGCGGGCGAGCACGATCTCGCGGAAAATATCATCCATCTCGTGCTCGCCCGGATCGAGGGAGCGCCTGCCGGTGTCAAGGGTATCTCGATGTTCGTGGTGCCCAAAATCCTGATCGAGGCCGACGGCTCGCTCGGGCCTGCCAACAAGGTGACGTGCGGCGCGATCGAGCACAAGATGGGCATTCACGCCAACGCCACCTGCGTGATGAATTATGACGGCGCCAAGGGCTGGCTTGTCGGCGAGCCGCACAAGGGCTTACCCGCCATGTTCGTGATGATGAACGAGGCTCGTCTCGGCATCGCGATCCAGGGCTTGGCGCTCTCCGAGGTGGCCTACCAGAATGCCGCCGCCTATGCCAAGGAGCGCCTGCAGGGCCGCTCATTGTCTGGGCCCAAATACCCGGAGAAGCCCGCCGATCCGATCATCGTCCATCCGGACGTGCGGCGCAATTTGATGACGATCCGCGCTTTCAACGAGGCCGCGCGCGCGCTCGTCGTTTGGACGGCGCTGAAATGCGACATCGCGCACCGGTCGAAAGATAAGCCCGGAGTTCAGGCCGCGGCGGACAGCTTGGGACTTCTCACCCCCGTGTTGAAAGGCGTGTTGACCGATATCGGGTTCGACAACACGGTCAAGGCCCAGCAAATCCTCGGCGGCCATGGCTACATCGAGGAATGGGGCATGGAGCAATTCGTCCGCGATGCCCGCATAGCCATGATCTACGAAGGCGCCAACGGGATTCAGGCGCTCGACCTCGTCGGCCGCAAGCTTCCCAAGGACGGCGGCCGCGCGATGATGGGGTTCCTCGGCGAAGTCAAATCCTTCGTCATGGAAAACGAAGCCGATGCTTCCCTTGCACCCTATCTCTTGGGCCTCAAGCAAGGCCTCGCGCATCTCGAGCAGGCGACAATGTGGTTCATGCAAAACGCGATTGCCAAGCCCGACAATGCGGGCGCGGGATCGTATGATTATATGCATCTTTTTGGGCTGGTCGCGCTTGGCTACATGTGGGCGCAAATCGCCAAGGCGGCGATCGCTAGGAAGGCGGCCGGGAATGGTGATGCCGCCGCGATGGAAGCGAAACTGCTCAGGGCCAAATATTTCATGGAGCGCATCATGCCCGAGACAAGCGCGCATCTCGCCCGCATATCGGCCGGCGCCGGAACGATGATGGCGCTTCCGGCCGATCAGTTTTGACTTTCGCGCGAGCCGCGCGACCATGCGAACCAAGACCGGGAGGACAAACGTGCCCGAAGCTTTCATTTACGATCATGTCCGCACACCACGCGGGCGCGGCAAGCCCGACGGCGCCTTGCACGAGGTCTCGACCCTTGGGCTCGCCACGACAGTGCTGCGGGCGATCAAGGATCGCGGCGGTTTCGACACCCACCTTGTCGACGATGTCGTGCTTGGCTGCGTCGATCCCGTTGGCGAGGCGGGCGGCGACATTGCCCGGGCGGCGGCGCTCGCCGCCGATTATGGCGACCATGTGCCGGGGGTTCAGATCAACCGCTTTTGCGCCTCGGGCCTCGACGCGGTCAATTTCGCCGCCGCGCAAGTGATGGCGGGCCAGCATGAGCTCACCGTCGGCGGCGGTGTCGAATCGATGGGCCGGGTCGGCATCGGCGCATCGGGCGGAGCCTGGCCGGTCGATCCCGCAATCGCGATCAAATCCTATTTTATGCCGCAAGGGGTTTCCGCCGATCTCATCGCGACAAAATATGGATTTTCGCGTGACGACGTCGATCAGTACGCGGTCACTTCTCAACAACGCGCGGCAAAAGCCTGGAGCGAGGGCCGCTTCAAAAATTCGGTCGTGCCGGTGCGCGACGTCAACGGCATCACCATGCTCGATCGCGACGAACACATGCGGCCTTCGACCGACATGCAGTCGCTCGCTAGCCTGAAACCCTCGTTCGCGATGATGGGAGAACAGGGCGGATTCGACGCGGTCGCGCTTGATGCCCACCCCGAAGTGGAAAAAATCGTGCATGTTCATCATGCCGGCAATTCGTCGGGCATTGTCGATGGCGCGGCGGCGGTTCTCATCGGCTCGGCCGACGCAGGCGAGGCCATGGCTCGAAAGCCGCGCGCGAAAATTCGCGCCTTCGCCAATATCGGCTCGGAGCCGGCGCTGATGCTGACCGGTCCCGTCGATGTCACCAAGAAGGTCTTGGCCCGCGCGAAAATGAGGCTCAATGACATCGATCTTTTCGAGGTCAACGAGGCTTTCGCCTCGGTCGTGCTGCGCTATCTCCAGGCTTTCGATCTCGACGCGGCGAAACTCAATGTCAATGGCGGCGCCATTGCGATGGGCCATCCGCTCGGCGCGACCGGCGCCATGCTGCTTGGCACCGCGCTCGACGAGCTCGAACGCACGGGCAAGGCGACGGCGCTCGTCACGCTTTGCATCGGGGCGGGAATGGGCACCGCGACGATCATCGAGCGGGTGTGAGTGCTAACCTTGGAGCCCAAACGCGAACACAAGCGTGGCTGGCAGCAAATACCGGCAGGACTGATGCTGATGGAACTCTATGTGTTCCAGCAGGAAGTACTTGTGATTATAATTTGTATAGCGCTCTTCGCTGCCTCCACTGTAGTTGCAAATCTGGGGCCTCAAAATCCGGACCCCATCTCGGGGCAATCCGCCCCTGCCAGACACGCGCCCCATGAGCTGCCTGCAACACAATATTTGCAGGCTTTGGAATATCCAGACAGGTTCAACTTTGTGCGGCTTTCCGACCATGTCTTCGTCGAGGCTGGCATGTCTGTGGTGCGGCGGGCGAAGCTTGCGCTTGCCATTCATGATGGCGAAAGGAAAGTGATTCGTTTCTATGGATACCTCAAGGAAACGCCAAGAATTCTCGTTTGCGACACGGGATTGTGCATGCGCAGATTAGAAGTACCGGAATGTACGAGTTTTGCCGTTGGGACCGCCGGGATCGTTATTTCTCCACACCACATCGATGCAACGTTCATTGCTCACGAGCGATCGCACATAGAATTGCGTGGACGGCTCGGCGCAGGCAAGATTCCGGCCTGGTTTAATGAAGGCCTCGCCGTGATCGTTTCTCATCCTGCGCAAACTTATGGCCCCGGGGGGCTGGGCGATCGATGCCTGGCCGAACCTAAGGTGGATTTTCCACCCAATGAGACTGAATGGGCACGGGCGATTTCCTTCGATGTCAGTCGCTACGCTCGCACGGCGTGCCGGGTCCAGCGCTGGATGGATGCGAATGGCGGAAATGACGGGGCGCTGGCCCTCATTGCGAAAGTCGCCAAAGGCGTAGCCTTCAGCAATGTTTATCATGATCCGGATTGAGGAAAGATCTGATATGCTCAGAACTGAGCTACGCCCTAATATCTTTCAGTGTTCCGTCGTCCGGCGCCTCCTTGCGCTTAAGCGTTGGGACATCGCCCACGGGAGAGACCGATGAATCTCGCAAATTTCCGCTTCGAGACCGATGCCGGCGGCATCGCGCTTCTCACCTGGGACATGGCGGGGCGGTCGATGAATGTCATCACGCCCCAGGTCATCGACGAGATCGAGCAAGTCATTGAGCATGTCACGGCAAACGCCGCGATCAAGGGCTGTGTCATCACCTCCGGCAAGGACACGTTTTCGGGCGGCGCCGATCTTTCCATGCTCCAGACGGCGGCGGCCGAATATTTCAAGGCCAAGCAGGAAACAGGCGAGGAAGCGGCAACAAAGCTCTTTTTCGAGCGCGCGAGCCGTCTGTCGCAAGTCTATCGCAAGCTAGAGACCTGCGGCAAGCCCTTCGCCATCGCGATCAATGGCACATGTCTTGGCGGCGCCTTTGAACTCGCGCTCGCCTGCCATTACCGGGTCATCGCCGACGACGATAAAGCAAGAGTCGGCTTGCCCGAGATCAAGGTTGGCCTGTTTCCGGGCGCCGGCGGGACGCAACGTGTCGCCCGTCTCATGGCGACCGGCGACGCGCTGCAAATGCTCTTCAAGGGCGAGCAGATCAGGCCGAAAGCGGCGAAAACGATGAACCTCGTGCATGAGGTTGCTCCCGCGGGCGAGATCGTCGCGAGGGCCAAGGCCTGGATCGCGGGCGGCGGTAAGGGCGTCGCGCCGTGGGACGAAAAAACCTTTAGGCTCCCTTCCGGAAAAGTGTTTTCGGCCCAAGGCATGATGGTGTGGCCCGCCGCCAACGCGATCTACCGGCGCGAGACGCATGACAATTATCCGGCCGCCAAGGCGATTTTGCATAGCGTCTACGAGGGCCTGCAACTGCCTTTTGACTTGGCGCTGCGCGTCGAATCGCGCTGGTTCGCCAAGATTTTGCGTTCGCCGGAGGCGAGCGCGATGATCCGCACGCTGTTTATTTCCATGGGCGAACTGAACAAAGGCGCGCGCCGCCCCGCGCAGGTTCCGGCGAGCGTCATTAAACAGGTTGGTATCCTGGGCGCGGGATTCATGGGCGCGGGCATTGCCTATGTCACCGCAGCCGCCGGGATAGGTGTGGTGCTGATCGACCAGGATCAGGCGGCGGCCGACAAGGGCAAGGAGATTTGCGACAAGCTTATCTCCGGCCAGGTGCTCAAGGGCCGCGCGAAAAACGCCGATAAGGAAGCGCTACTCTCAATAATCAAACCATCGGCGGATTACCACGAGCTCGCGGGCTCCGATCTCGTGATCGAAGCGGTTTTCGAGGACCGCGCGGTCAAGGCCGCGGCGACGCAAAAGGCCCGCGCGGTTCTTGCGCCAGGCACTATTTTTGCCTCGAACACTTCGACCCTGCCAATAACCTCGCTCACGCAAGCCTACTCCGAGCCCGAAAACTTCATTGGGATTCATTTTTTCTCGCCGGTGGAGAAAATGCTTCTCGTCGAGGTGATACTTGGCGAGAAAACCGGGGACCGGGCGCTCGCCACAGCCTTGGATTACGTCCGCGCAATCAAGAAAACGCCGATTGTCGTGCATGACTCGCGCGGCTTTTATGCCAATCGCTGCGTCGGCAGTTATATTCACGAAGGCCATATCATGCTCCTCGAAGGCGTTCCGCCGGCGATGATCGAGAACGTGGCTAAAATGGCCGGCATGCCGGTCGGGCCGCTCGCCCTCAACGACGAGGTCGCGCTCGATCTGGCGCTTAAGATCGTCGAGGCAACAAAGCGCGATCTGGGACCAGCCGCGGTCGATGTTGCGCAGGAGAATTTGCTCAAGGCCATGGTCGTTGAGCATGGCCGGCTTGGACGCAAGAATGGGAAAGGGTTTTATGATTATCCGGCGCAGGGACCGAAGACCCTATGGCCGGGGCTCGCCGCGTTTCAACAAACCAAGCTCGATCCGGACACGATCGATGTCGCTCTGCTCAAACACCGCTTCCTCGTGACCCAGGCAGTCGAAGCCGCGCGGACCATGGAGGAAAGTGTCGTGACGGACCCGCGCGAGGCGGACGTCGGCTCGATCATTGGCTTTGGCTTCGCGCCGTTCACCGGCGGCACGTTGAGTTATATCGACGGGATGGGCGCGGCAAATTTCGTCGCGCTTTGCGAAAAGCTCCGGCAGAAATACGGCGAACGTTTTGCGCCGCCGCAAATCGTCGTGGACTTGGCGAGGGCGCAGGAATCGTTTTATGGGCGCTTCGCCGGGCGGGCCAACCGCGTTGCGTGAGCTGGTTTGCGCTGCTCTTGGGCCGGGGCTCTTAGTATTTTGCGACGACAGGCGCCGGTACGGGCGACAGCCAATCGAATTTGTAGTTCAAGCCAAGGCGGGCAATATGATACGCCGTGCGCGTGCCAAACGAGATCGTTGATCTGGGCACCGGACTGAATATGACGAGGCGGGCATTGATGAAATCATATAAATATTCAGCCTTCACCGTGAAATTTGGAGCGATGGCATATTCGGCGCCGATGCCAATCACACCGACATGGGGAAATGCGCCCGTGCGCGTCTCGGTATTCGCTCCGGTACTAAAGAACCCTGGCGCGGAGACGGCGTAAAAAGTCTCAATCGTTCCGTGGGTGAAGCCGGCGGTCAAATAGGGCATGAGGCGGCCCCACGCATAGCCGACGCGAAGCCGCGCCGTGCCGAAATCCTCGAATTTGGAGCCGAAGGTGGCGGTCGCCGGGGTGCCGGAGAGGAGTGTTCCATTGACAGTGGTCTGGCCTCTTATGCCGGACGCGCTGTTATCGATTTCAATCCCGGCGACGATGTGGAAGAACGGAAGCTCGTAATTAAATCCGGCCTGGAGGCCGCCGACTGGTCCACGCGCCGTGATGCCGTTGGTCCCTTGAAAAAAGCCGTTTGGCCCCGGCACGGTGACGGCGAAAGGAAACGCGAAATGATCGATCCCTCCACCAACGTTGACGCCGAGATAAACGCCGGTCCAACTGAATTCGGCGGGCGGCGGCGGTTCAAAAACCGGGGCTTGCGGTTTGGTAGGCAAATCGGCGGCGCGCGCGGCCGCGGCGGGCGCAGAGACGGCCCCGAGTAAAAAGAGCCCAACAATGAAACTCCCGCCCTGGCGCCGGCGAAGGGAAGCATTGGTGGTCGGTTGCAATCCGGTGCGGCCGTCCACGCGGGTTTACTCCGTTAGTCCAGGTCTTGCTGGCCAATAGAGGCTTGGAGTGACGCTTGCGCAAGTTGCGACAAGGTTTCGAACAGCGAAAACGTGACCGCTGTTGCAGAATGGCCACTTCGATCCAGCGAAGGATACTCCAATCGTCAGCATTTCATTCCGCCCTCGGGTATATCACCCCAAAACAGGCAGAGCGCCAAGCCGCTTAATCCGGTGTCCCCCAAATCGGGGGGAAGGTCAGATTGCGAGATAGTGGATCGCGAGCGGCTCGTTTACACAATGTTGCGACGGACAATGAGGGAAATCCTGTCCTCGACGGGCTCACAAGTGTCATCTTCGCCGAGCACGGCGGCAAGACGAAGCACGCTCTGCAGACGCGCTGTCGCTGTGGTCGCCCATGCGGCCGCATCTCTTGCAGGCATGGCGGCGGGCTGGACGCAACGCCCGGATCAACTCGCAGAGCATTTGGCGACGGTGGCTTAACCGGCAATTTGACTTTACAAAGAAGAAAAGGAGACAAGGCGATGAAGTTCATGATTCTGGTCAAGGCAACAAAGGATTCTGAAACAGGCGTCATGCCGAGTGCGCAGCTCCTCGCCGCCATGGGCAAGTTTAACGAGGAGCTGGCGAAAGCCGGAGTGCTGCTCGCGGGCGAGGGTTTGCATCCGACCTCCAAAGGCGCGCGCGTAAAATTCTCCGGAGACAAGCGCACCGTGATCGAAGGCCCCTTCGGCGAGACGAAGGACCTGGTCGCGGGCTTCTGGCTGTGGCAAGTAAAGTCGAAAGAAGAAGCGATCGAATGGGTGAAGCGCTGCCCCAATCCGCATGACGGAGAGTGCGAAATCGAGATCCGCCAGGTGTTCGAGGCGGAGGATTTTGGCGCGGCGTTCACGCCCGAGCTCCGGGAGCAGGAGGAGCGGCTGCGCGCGGAAATCGAGCAGCGCACGAAGGCCGCGAAGCGCTGAACCCGTCACCTGCATGTTTTTGACAACGTACTTCCCATCCCAAAATGGAGACGCACCATGCAAGTCCAACCCTACCTGTCCTTCGAAGGCCGCTGCGAAGAGGCGGTCGAGTTCTACCGCAAGGCGCTCGGCGCCGAGGTAACAATGCTCATGCGCCGCAAGGAAAGTCCCGATCCCAAAATGTGCGAGCCCGGCACTGAGGAGAAGGTGATGCATACGAGCTTTCGTATCGGCGATACAACCTTGTTGGCGTCCGACGGGCGGTGCACGGGGCAGGCGAACTTCCAGGGCATTTCGCTGTCCCTCACGGCGCCCAACGATGCCGAGGCGGAAAAGCTGTTCACGTCGCTGGCCGACGGCGGGCAGGTGCAGATGCCGTTGACCAAGACCTTCTTTTCGTCGCGCTTCGGCATGGTCGCCGACCGCTTCGGGGTGCAATGGATGATCTGGGTCGCGCCTTGAGGGCCGGTGGCCCTCTCCCGCCCAGTGGGAGAGGGCTGTCGCCGCGGCAATATGCTCCCCTCTAGCTATTTTTCTCGGCCGCCGCCCATCCGTCCACCAACCGTGCCGCGGCGTTGACTTCGGCATGAATTTGCGCCGGGGCGGCAGTGAGCAGGCCGTGGCGGGTATCGCGGCGATTGTAGACAATCGCGCATCCGTCGAGACTTGCCAAGCGCCCCCCTGCCTCCTGGAGGATGAGATCGGCCGCCGCGATGTCCCAATCACGCGCGTTTTCCGTGGCGAAGCCCGCGTCGAGCACACCCGACGCGACATTAACGATACGCAACGCCAGCGATGGAATCTTGGGCTGCAGAGCGAATTGGAGCCCGGCCTCGCGCAGCCGCTCGGCGAGGAACACGGGCGCCGCCACCCTTGCCTTGGCACTCATCGCGGCAAGTTTCGAAACCACGATTGCCGTGTCATTGAGCCGGGCGCCGGAGCCCCTGACCGCGACATAGGTTTCCCCGAGCGCCGGGGCATGGACTATTCCGATCAGCGGGCGCCCGTGTTCGACAAGCGCGATCGCGATCGCCCACGCCGCATGGCCCCTCATAAAGCTGCGCGTGCCGTCGATTGGATCGACCACCAGGACAATATCCTTCGAAAGCCGCGCCGATGTGTCCGCGGTTTCCTCGGAAAGCCAGCCTGCTTCGGGCACCAGGGTCTCAAGACGCTGCCTTAAAAAGCGATCGACAAGATAATCGGCTTCGGTAACCGGAGAACCGCCTGGCTTGAGCGAAATCCCGGCGCTGGTCGCCGCGCCTGGGCGAAAATAAGCTAGCGCCAGCGTCCCGGCGCCGCGGGCGGCGGCGGCGAACGAGGCGACCAGGCCATCCCCATGCGAGATCGGAACCAAGGTCAAATGCCGGAGCGAGAAAAAAGGTCCCTTCGCTTATCCTGCTGCAGTGCGGGAAACAAGCGTTGCCCTTCGCCGCGCCGCCGCGCCGGCCTCGCTTGCAGTCGGCTCACCTGGAAGACCGGCGACGATCGTGCCCGGCGTGACCACAGCCAAGCGGCGAATAAATGTTCGCTCACCGGAGCCGATCTGGCTTCCATGGGGTCGGTGCCAAGCCGTGGGCGCGAGAACGCTTAGGCCACGCAAGCACGATGCCCCTGCCGTTCGGCCATCACCAGCTCAAGACTTGGCCGCGGACCCGTCGCGGCGGGATTGTCCATGTTGCAACGTCAAACGATTCTACCGTACGCGGCCGGTATTATGTGCGCTTGTCAATCGCGACGTAGTCGCGCCTCGGCGAACCGATGTAGAGCTGGCGCGGACGGCCGATCTTCTGACTTGGATCCTCGATCATTTCCTTCCATTGCGCGATCCAGCCGGCGGTGCGTGCCACCGCGAAAAGCGCGCAGAACATCGACACCGGGAAGCCCATCGCCTTCAGCGTGATCCCGGAATAGAAATCGATATTCGGATAGAGCTTCTTCTCGATGAAATATTCGTCGCTCAAAGCGATTTTTTCAAGCGCCACCGCGACATCGAGCAGCGGGCTATCCTTGATGCCGAGCTCGTTCAGGACATCGTGACATGTCTGCTGCATGATCTTGGCGCGCGGGTCATAGTTCTTGTAGACGCGGTGGCCAAAGCCCATCAGCCGGAATGGATCGTTCTTGTCCTTGGCACGGGCGATGAACTTCGGGATATTCTCGACCGTGCCGATTTCCATCAACATTTTGAGCGCGGCTTCGTTGGCGCCGCCATGCGCCGGCCCCCACAAGCAGGCCACGCCCGCGGCGATGCAGGCGAACGGATTTGCGCCCGACGAGCCAGCAAGCCGCACCGTCGAGGTTGACGCATTCTGTTCGTGATCGGCATGGAGAATGAAGATGCGATCGAGGGCACGGGCAAAAACCGGATTGATCTTATACTCTTCGCACGGCACGGCGAAGCACATGCGCAAGAAATTCGAAGCATAATCGAGCTCGTTCTTTGGATAAATGAAAGGCTGGCCGAGCGAATATTTATACGCCATCGCGGCAAGGGTCGGCATTTTGCCGATCAGGCGAAACGACGCCACCATGCGCTGCTTCGGATCTGAAATATCGGTCGTATCGTGATAAAAGGCCGAGAGTGCTCCTACGCTCGCCACCAGCACGGCCATCGGATGCGAGTCGCGCCGCAGGCCCCCCAGGAACCTGGCCATCTGCTCATGCACCATCGTGTGCCGCGTGACTCTATAGTCGAAGTCCTTCTTCTGTGCGGCCGCCGGCAATTGCCCGTAGAGCAAGAGATAGCACGTCTCGAGGAAATCGCCGTGCTCGGCGATCTGCTCGATCGGATAGCCGCGATAGAGCAACACACCCTGGTCGCCGTCGATATAGGTGATCTCCGATTCGCAGCTCGCCGTCGAGGTGAAACCGGGATCGTAGGTGAACATTCCGGACTGAGCATAGAACTTGCCAATATCGACAACCGAAGGACCGATTGTTCCGGCCTTGACCGGCATTTGTACGGTGGAATCGCCGATGCTAAAGGAGCCAGTCGTCGCGCTCATGGGGCTGCTTTCCTTAGGTTCCTTGCGGCGAGCCTTGCGTGCCATGCGCGAGGGCTCTGACGCAATGAGAATGATGCGGCGCAACAACACTAGCTTATGCGCGGCGTGCTTTCAAGCCGCTGACCGGGCTCAGCACTTTTGAGGCAGCTTTGGGTCGTCTAGGCTGACGGCTTGAAGACACGCGGCGGGCGTTTGGCCGGCAGGGGCGTCATGCGGACTGTGGTCGTTAAATCGGCGGGCGACGGCGTCGACCAAGGCCCGCGGCCGGTTGATGTTATACGGCGGGTCGGAACTTGCGGAGAACGCATGACGCCAGGTGGGCTGGGCGCGCTCGACGCAGCCATTGAGGCCGGGCGGCTTGGGCGGCAGAATAAAGAGTTCGACACCGCGGGCCTGGGATTCGGCCGCGAAGACGGATCCGAACGCGCCGCCGCCATCGCCATCGCACGCCGTCGCGCCGCTTCGATTTGGGGGTCTTCGCGGCGAGAAGCCGGCGTCCGGCCGTCACGAATAATCTGAGAGGCAGGCCGAATACCTGCATCAAGGTCTCCTGGAGCTGGTCGATTGGCAACTCTCGGCCTCGGAGACCCGTTTCCTTTACTCAAGCTCCCGCCTCGGCGGGGCGCGCGCGAGCAAAATCGTTCGCCGGCAGGGCGTGATCAACCGACAAAATTCCGAACTTCCAACGAGCCGCAGAAAGTCGAGCTAAGCACGAGGACGGCTGCTCGGCCGCGGCCCCCCGCGCGGCCCGCTTTACATCTTTCTCGAAGCCAGTACCTTGCGCAAGAACGCTTCCGCGAATTAACTCGCGGTCAAGCCTGCTATCCGCGGATGGGGCTCTCGATGCGAAGCAAGTCTCAAGATATCGCAGATAAGGACCGTCGCGACATCCGCGCGCAAGATGGTAGCGCGCGGAAAATTCTCTGCGTGTTTCCGCGCTACGCCCCCTCATTCGGCACCTTTGAATACGCCTATCCACTGACCGATGGGGTACGCGCGTTCATGCCGCCGCAAGGTCTGCTGCTGATCGCGGCGGTGCTGCCAAAGACCTGGGAAGTCCGCTTTGTCGACGAAAACATGTCCCCCGCGAGTGCCGACGACTTCGCTTGGGCCGATGCGGTCTTCGTCAGCGGAATGCACATCCAGCGCCGCCGGATCGAGGATATATGCCAAAGGGCGCACGCCTTTGGCAAGGTGGCGGTGCTCGGCGGCCCTTCGGTGTCGGCGTGTCCCGAGCTCTATCCAGGGTTTGACTATCTCCATATCGGCGAGCTCGGTGACGCGACCGGCGCGTTGATCGGCATTCTCGGCCGCGACGTTTCGCGCCGGCGCGAACAGATCGTGCTGACAACCAAGTCCCGCCGCGACCTTTGCGATTTCCCGGCACCCGCCTATGAGCTCGCCGAGATCGGGCGCTATTTTCTCGGCAGCGTCCAGTTTTCGAGCGGCTGTCCCTATAGGTGCGAATTCTGCGATATTCCGGGCCTCTATGGCCGGGTTCCGCGCCTCAAACCGCCGGATCAGGTCGTCTTGGAACTCGATAAGCTCTTGGCCTGCGGGGTCAATGGCTCGATCTATTTCGTCGACGATAATTTGATCGCCAACCGGCGCGCTCTGCGCGATCTCCTACCTCATCTTATTCAATGGCAAAAACGCAACGGCTATGCCGTTAGCCTCTCTTGCGAGGCGACACTCAACATTGCCCGTTCGCCGGAAATCCTGGCCTTAATGCGCGAGGCCGCGTTCGACACGATTTTCTGCGGAATTGAGACACCCGAGCCCGAGGCGCTAAGAGCCATCGACAAGGCGCATAACTTGATGGTGCCGATTCTCGACGCCGTGCGCACCATCAACCGGCACGGGATGGAGGTGGTCTCCGGAATCATTCTCGGCCTCGATACCGATACCAAGGATTCTGGCGCGCGGATTCTTGATTTTCTGGAGCAATCCAAGATTCCAATGGCGACAATCAATCTGTTGCAGGCTCTGCCGCGCACACCGCTTTGGGAGCGGCTAAACCAAGAAAACCGGCTGCTCCGCGAGGAGGATCTCGATCGCGAGTCGAATGTGGAATTCAAGCTGCCTTACGATGACGTGCTCGCCATGTGGCGGACCTGCATGGCCAAGGCCTACCGGCCGGACATTTTGTTCGCCCGCTACGAATATCAGATGCGCGCGACACGGCCCAATCGCTTCAAGCGGCCGAAAAGCCGGCAGCGTTTGGCGGCGCGCAACATTGCCAAGGGTCTCACGATCCTAGCCCGGATTCTATGGATCGTCGGGGTTCGCGGCGACTACCGGCGCATATTCTGGAAATTCACCTTTCGCCGCCTGGCGCGCGGTCAAATCGAGCCGGTCTTGAGCGTCGGCCTCTGCGCGCATCATCTCATCATGTTCGCGCGCGATGCTTGCGCGGGGAGAAGCAATGCCTCGCATTACGCGGCGAAGGCGCGGACGCTCGAAGCCGAAACTACTGTGCTGGGGTGAGGGGAGGCAAGGTAGCCCGTGGCGGGCGGAAAAATCCGCAAAGGGCAAAGCACTTCGCTCCGGCGGATCCAGGAGCAAACGTCATTCGACTGATGCCAGCGGCTTCCGGGCGCGGCCACTATTCGGCGTAATGCAACTTGCCAGTAGCCTCTTAAGCGCAGGCTCGGGGAAGACCGTGACCAGCCAGCTGAAGGCAATGGAGGCCAGCAGCGCCAATACAACAGCGCTGGCAAAACCGATCGATGCTCGATGAGCAAGGAAGAGCACGGCACCTCCGACGTGCTTGTGAATCAAATATAATGGATAAGTAAGCAACCCAATTTGGCGGACAAGCTTCTTGTGCGGTGCCAGATAATGATCAGCTTGGATGTTGTAGCGCGCGGATAAGTAGATAAGCGCTACCGCCGTCAACCAGACTCCGATAGGGACAGCCAAAGGCAAGCGATCCCCATAGGGAATTTCAGAAACTGCCGTGTTGCCAATTTGAAGAAAGCCGGTCGCCACGCATACAGTCATCATGACAAGTCTCTGCGGCGTCAGCCGGTCCTTCACGGCACACCACAAAAGCAGGCCCAATGCGAAATGACAGCCGTGCTCGAGCAACAAGAGCTGCGTGAGGCGCGGGTGAAGATATCTGAAACCAAAACTCTCGGTTATCCAGTAGGCGCCACTACATAGCGCGAGGACGATCGCAAGCCTTTCCAGCGATTCCTTCCAACCAACCGCGAGCATTATCGCAAGAACCGCATAGAAGCTTATCTCTATCGGCAATGTCCACATTTGCGAAGCGATCAACGGGCCAACTGGAAAGAAAACAGCGCTCTTCAGAGTCAGCAGACTGGCCTTGCTAAAGGTATTAAACCCCAGCCAAACCGATAAAACCCCGCAGATCGTGGCGCTAATCCACATCGCAGGAGTAAGCCGCAGAAACCGCTTGATGATGAACGTCCGAGTAGTTTCGGTATGGCAAGAATAAGCGATTACAAATCCGGACAAGGCAAAGAAGATTTCCACGCCGATCCAACCAACCCAGGTAAACCGGTACCCGGGCGGCAGCCCCGGGGTCGCCGGTAGAAAGGCATGCAGATCGCCGTCCGGAAGAACCCAGTTGGTAAACGCGAAGTGGTACACAGCAACAAGCAGCGCCGCCGCGAACCGTATAAAATCAAGTCCGTAAATCTGATTCGATTTCGACTTTAAATGGAGGTCCGTTTGAATACGCATTTTCCACTCCCGCAGGGGGCAAAATCAAAGTTATGATCGAAAGCGTCGATCGAGGCAAATTCATTGTCGCGCGGGGGCAAGATTCGGTGGCTCTATGCGTTTTCCTCTCGTAACTCACCCCTTTGCCGCAAGGCACCTCATGCGCGTTCGAGGTCCGGCTAGGGCGAGCCAGATGGCGTTGAGCGCGCCGATGCCGCCGGATCCGCGAATTGCCACCGAATCCTGCCCGAGTTCGAGGGGAACCGTCAGTGGGTTGGGCAGGAGCGATGCTTTCAACGCCAGGATGCCGTCGAGTCACGAGCGCTGCCAGCCACGCGGCGGGCGCGGAACCTTAATCGTCCGCTCCTTACGAGCTACCACGTCTCGGCCAAAATGCTGGCGCCTGGGATGCGTGCTTAACTCCGCTGCCCCACCCCCCATTATGGTCCGGATCTCTTGCAAGTGGCGCCAGGCGCCACAGGCGATGATTGATGCCACAACCCTCTTAGGCGGAGCGGCCCGTGCCCGGCGGTGCCTGGCGCCAAGCGAAGTTCCGGCCGCAAAGGAGGCAAATGTGACGCGATCACCTGTGGTGGTTTCAGCCTTCCCGGCCGCGCCGCGCGAGCCTTGCCCCCTAAGCGCGCGATAGTCAAAGCTTCCGGCATTGGAGTATCTGCGAATCATTGCTCTGCCACGGAGAATCACACCAGCTTTCGTTTGCGAAAGGCAATTTTATCAAAACTCAAATCCGCCGGTCTGGGCTGCATGATTTCCCCCGCGAAAATGGCGCGGATCCAGGCCGGATTGAAATACGTAACACGAACAGTTCCGTTTGGCCAGCTCATGCGAGTTACCCAGGCCGCCCAGAACAACCTCGCGGCAGTTTCCGCTGAGGGCAACACGGTTTGCGGCTTAATTTGCCGCGTGAAGTCCTCATGCAGACCCTCATGGTGACGCGTTCCGAACGGCTCGCGCTCGAACTGGCCGAAGCCAACCGTGTCGGCTGTGAGGTACAAATGCCAATTTGGATTACGCCGCGTTCGCCCAAGCCGGCAACAAATCCGGTCGGCAAACACGCGTCATCGAGGTGATAAAAGCAGTTCCTAATGAAACATGGGAGCCTTTCGACGATCCGCTGGTCGTCCGCGCCGCGACCTTATGTTCGTCCGCTTCTGCCCAGCGCGCCGACGCCTCTATGCCGAGTTCGCCTATGAACAATCCATCAATTTGGAGGGAGAGGAACTTGGCCGGTATCGCCAGCCGTGACGCGTCCCGCGACCGAATCCCTACCGGCTGACGCCGGCAGGGTCGCCCTCCCGTAGACACTGAGGCACGATATCGTCGATGATGTTGCCACGCTTGGCGGAGAAGTAGCCTCGCGCCCAGAAGCGTCGCTCCCAGGTGCGCTTGCGCAAGTCGGGGGCTCGTCTGCACCCGATGTGATGACCATCCCTTGATACTTATTTGCTATTCCTTGCCCTCGAGGTCCTTAGGCTTGGCGAAAATGGAATCGACGTCGATGCTGGCTTCAGGTTCGGCCTTTTCGCCGCCAGAACTGCCAAAAACATCGGCTTCGCTCACTGGTTCACGAGGGGTTTCGCGCGTCGTAACGTCGCTGGGCACGAGGGTTTGACCACGGTCTTCCTCGGCCGGCGGACGATCCTTGGCGGCGCGGTTGACTTCCAAATCGAGATCTATTTGCGAACAGAGCCCGAGCGTCACAGGGTCGGTCGGCGTCAACGCCGCCGAATTCCAATGCGTCCGGTCGCGGATCGCTTGCAGCGTCGTCTTCGTGGTACCGGCGAGGCGCATGATCTGCGCATCCTTCAGCTCCGGGTGATTGCGAACCAGCCAGAGAATGGCATTAGGACGATCCTGCCGCCGCGACAGCGGCGTATAGCGGGCGCCGCGCTTGCGGCGCGGCTCTGGCAGCCGCACCTTCGATACCGCGAGCCGTAACTGGCGCTTCTCCTCTGCTTCGGCCGCCGCGATTTCCTCGCGTGTCAACTGGCCGGACGTGATAGGGTCATGTCCCTTGATCCCAGCCGCTACTTCACCGTCCGCGATCCCTTTCACTTCCAGCGGATGAAGCTTGCAAAAATTGGCGATCTGCTCGAAGGTGAGCGAGGTGTTCTCGACCAGCCAAACGGCGGTGGCCTTGGGCATCAGTGGCGCATTGCTCATGTCTGTCTCCTGTGCGCTCGGACACGGAAAACCCCGCGTTGTTCGCACCAGCGAAGCCAAATAAAATATCCGAGGAGGGAGTCGCGGCGTTATATAGGCGCGGGCATGCGCAAACGCAATGCGAATGGCGCGGCGACCGGAGAGAAATTGCGCTAGATGAAGGCGGCGCGGCGGCAAAGCCTGGCCGGTCCCTAGACCGCAAGTATCAGCCGTCGCCTTTGCGGATTTCGGCGACGGGTCCAATCCGGACCGGGATTTGCGGCCCTGGTCACGCTCGCGAAGGAAGTTTCACTGAAATCATGGTGCGGCTGATTTTGCGATTTTTAGGCCTTTGCTTGCTGGCGGCGGCTTTCGTCACTCTCCTCCGTGACGTCGCGCGCTCCGTCGCGGACGCAAGGATATACGTGACGCCCCTCGGCGAGACGCTCATGGCGCTCGCCCCCGGCAAGTTGGCCTTGGTGCAGACTTTCGTTGAACGTCGGGTTCATCCCTTCCTTTGGGATCCCGTTTTGGTCGATCTGATGCGGTTACCGGCATGGCTCGCCGTTGGCGTCATCGGATTATTGGCCATCCGGCTTGGCCGCAAGCCGGCGCCAAGATTCGGTTTTTCGAGCCGTTGAACGCTCGCGCCTCCGCTGGGTGCGCCGGCATCCTATTGTATGCCTGCGGTGGAAGACCCATTCTTGGGGCGGCTGGATTATGTCCGCGAAGGGTTCGGCCCATGTTTTCGTTCCGCAAACGCCATTCCCTGCCCACTGCCGCCGAGGCCCTGCCCGGGCGGCCGGATCCTGTTTTGACCGCCAGAACGCATCGCATAACCGGGCACACGCTGAAGCCTCCGTTCCCACCGGGCATCGAGACCGCGTTGTTCGGCATGGGCTGTTTCTGGGGCGCCGAGCGCAAGTTCTGGGAACTCGGCGACGGTATCCATGTAACGGCGGCCGGATACGCGGGCGGTCTTACCCCGAACCCCACCTACGAGGAAGTCTGCTCCGGGGCGACCGGCCATAACGAAGTCGTGTTGGTCGCTTTCGACCCGGCCAAGATTTCCTATGAAGCGCTGTTAAAGACTTTTTGGGAGAGCCATGATCCGACCCAAGGGATGCGGCAGGGCAACGACGTTGGCACCCAATATCGCTCCGCCATCTATGTCGAAAACGCGGCCCAGCGCACGAGCGCGGAGGCAAGCAAGGCGGCGTTCGCCACGGCGCTGGCCGCGCGGGGTTTCGGTGCGATCGCAACGGAGATTCTCGATCGGCCGGATTTTTATTACGCCGAAGCGTATCACCAGCAATATCTCGCGCGAAATCCGCAGGGCTACTGCGGCCTCGGCGGCACCGGCGTTTCTTGCCCCATCGGGGTCGCAGCGCAATAGATTTGCCGCCTGGCCCGCGCAGGCGGGAACAGATTTCTTCCGCTCCCGGGGTATCGGTGCGGCAACGCACGGCATCAACCAAATTTTCACTTTGAGCAGGCATTACTTCGCCCTGAAATAAACAGGCAGAAACCCCGGCTGCGCGCCATCATCGGCGCAACACTTTGCCATCTGGCGCGTTAGTGTAACTGCGGAAATCCGTCGAACGGATGTTCGCTTTTTGGAGTTACGCAATGACATTTAGACGAATCTTTGGAATCCTCATTTTTTCAAGCCTCGTTGCGACGGGCGCCGCGCTCGCCGGGGGCATTCCCAAGGGGGCTGCCATCAAGGGAGATCCCCCTCTTCCCAAGAGCGGACCCGCCAGCGACCGGCACGCCAGGCCGCCGGCGCCCATCGTCATGGGGCGCAGCGTGAGCGTGCATTATAAGACCAAGCTGCATCACATAAAAATGAAGCCGCTGGAATCGATCGAAGCCCCGGTTTCCGCGGATAATTCACACTAATCCGGTTTTGCATTCGAAAAGACGGCCGGCAATCGGTGATCGGCCCAAGCGTGTCAACGGGCGGTGAGGACGCTTTCACATTCGGGCGGCAGTTGCGCCATCGTCAGGGACGGCTTCGGTTTTTCGGCCTGGGGCTGGGGATGGAGGATCGCATCCGAAAACCACCACGCGAGCGAGGCGTCGCAGCCGTCTCCAGGCGGGACGGGATCTTGATCCCGGCAGGCCTGTTCCCCAGCCGGACAAGCGAGGCGGACATGAAAATGATAATCATGGCCGAAGAACGGGCGGACCTTGCCGAGCCATGAACGATTGCCGGTGGCCTCGCGGCACAGCGCTTTCTTGATCGCCGCGTTGACGAAAATCCGCTGCACGCCCGGGTCTTGCGCCGCCGCCCGGATGATCGCGAGATGATCCGGGGTCCATTTCGCCGGATCGACGTCAAGCCGGTCTGGCCGCACCATGTTGACCGCCGACATTTCCTCCCGCTCCAAGCGCGTCAGCTCGCGGTTTGGCATAGGCGTCAGCCAAATATCGGCGTCGAGACCGATCTGGTGCGAGGCGTGCCCGGTGAGCATCGGCCCGCCGCGCGGCTGTGACATGTCGCCGACGAGAATTCCAGGCCAATGGCTGACGGTCGGCACTTTCCGCGCAAAACGTTCGAGAAATGCAAGCAGCGCCGGATGCCCCCAGTTGCGGTTGCGGGAGATGCGCATCACCTCCCAAGCCGGACCGTTGACTGGAAGAGCCTGCCCGCCCGCGAGGCAGCCCCGCGAATAAAAACCGATGGTGCGCGCGGCCAAAGCCGCCGGCACGACTTGCCGTCCGAACAATTGTTTCGCCGGAGTGGAGGGATCCTCCGGATGAGCGAGCGGCGGCAGCCGCACTGATTCGAGCGTGCCCTTTTCCTGCGCAAAGGCCTCCCCGACGATGCCGGCCGAGGCCAGCAGGGCGGCCAACCAAACAAGACCTGGACGCATCCGCACTACTCCCATCCGGTAAGACTTAACGACTAAGCCCTAAAAGGTAAGAAATGGGTAACGCGCTTTTCGAGATTTGCAAGCGGCATCGGCGACGCGGCGCAATGCACGCCGGCCGCGGGCGGCCGCGAAGACCATATCGCAGTCCGCCGCGAAGGAATAAGGTTTTGCCTTCGACCGGTGCACCAAGGGTCTTGCACGATGCGTAAATGGGCATGCGCCGCGGCCGCGGCGGCCGGACTGACTGGCGCGAGCGGAATAATTTTGGCGGCTGCCGCGGCGCATGGCGTGCCCGACCCCCGGCTTCAAACGGCCGCCAGTTTTTTGATCCTCCACGCCGCCTCCACGCTCGCCGTTTGCGGAATTGCCTTGGCCGTGCCGCAACGCGGCATCTGGTTTCTCGGGGCGGCGGGGTTATTCCTGTCCGGCAGCCTGTTGTTTGGCGGCGATCTCTCGGCGCGCGCTCTCGTCGGGACAAGACTGTTTCCCATGGCCGCCCCAGTCGGAGGAACGCTTCTTATTCTTGGCTGGGCTTTGGTGACGCTGGCGGCCCTGATCGTCATGGGTCAATCTCGCGGCGACAAGCCAAATCAAGATATTGATGATTGATTAATTATCTGGACTTTGACAACCGGACGAGGCAAGATATTTGCGATTTCAAGTGATCAAGCAATAATATCATGGTTGCCGACATAGAGGCCGCGCTTAAGAGGCAGCGCATTTTGATCGTCGAGGACGAGCCGCTCATTGCGGTCGCCCTGGAAGCGATGCTATTGGAGCTCGGCTTCGATGTGGTCGGTTCCGCCGCGCAAGTTTCCGCCGCCCTGGAGATCATCGGCCGCGAGCAGATCGACGGCGCAATCCTCGACGTGAATCTTGGCGCGCAAAGGATTGATCCTGTCGCCGACATTCTCGCCGCGCGTGCTTGTCCCTTCTTTTTCACGACGGGGTACGATATTTCGGGCCTCCCCGCTCGACACGTGGCACGCGCCGTGCTGCAAAAGCCATTCGGGTTGGAGCAACTTTTTGCGGTCTTGCACGCGGAGTTCGGCTCCTCGATTGATGACCGAGGCTTCACAACGGACGGCACACTTTCGCGTGGCGATCGGCAGCTGCCGGCGTGCCACGCTAGGGGTATTCCAACCCCGGGCCCGTGACGCCGAGAGCGCTTGGCGGCCACGATTGGATTGGCTCGTGCCGCGCAGATTGAATCGATACCAGCGCTCGATAGGATGGAATGGCCAGCCGTCGTTGAAATCGGCAAGGTGAGCCTGTTCGCGCGTAAGATCGCTTTATTCCGCCTTGATCGTGACATAGTCGAAGACCAAATTAAGTTGTTTGCGAGGGCGGTTTCATACTTCAGGGAAACATGGCAAAATCCGGCTTTCTGATTCACTGTATTTTCTGAACAGACTCGGCATCGCCTTCGCGTGACAGTGCTTTAGCTTTGCGCAATCGCATCAGGGCAGCCAAAGAGCCATGGTCGAATCGGCAACGGTCGTCTCTCGCCCCTCCCCACCGTCCCGCAAATTTCTTTCGCTAATAATCTGCATATTCGCAGCACTCGCCGTTCTTGTCGCGATCACGGCGGCTGTGGCGCCTTGGGCTTTTTCGAATGCGGCGTTGCGCAGCGAGATCGCGGCGCAAATCCGCCACGTGACCGGACTTGCCGCAATCTCGCGGGGCCGTGCGGTCTTTGTTGTCCTGCCGCAACCCCATGTCAGCGTTGATGGCGTCAGCTTCGCCGACCCCTCCGGCGCGCTTCGGATCGATGCGCAGTATTTTAAAGGGTACGTCCGGCTCGCGCCACTATTCGCCGGCCGGATCGAGATCGCGTCGGCGACCCTCGGTCAGCCGGACATCCGTATTGATCTCGATGGCCGGCCGATGCCCCTGGACAACGCGATCGGCGGTGCCGCGGACGCCGCGCCGGCGCCCGCCGAGGCCGCATCAGCGGACGCGGCGAGACTTGGCGCCGTGACAATTGTCGATGGCCGCGCGCGCTTGATAAGTAAGCAACTTTCACCAGAACTGGCAATCGACGCCATTAACATGACACTGGAGTGGCGCAACCCAGGCGCGGCGGCGATCGTGACCGGGCAAGCCCGAATCCGCGGAGAGAACGCCGCGATAGCTGCTTCTATCGCAAGCCCGGCCGAGTTGTTGCGAGGCCACCGATCCTCCCTGAGCCTCAAGATCGACGCACCCTCGTTCTCGTTGTCGGCTGATGGCGATCTTGCTAGCATGCCGAAGTGGCAATTTGACGGCCGCCTTCACGCCGCCGCGCCATCGGCGCGAACGCTTTTGGAACAAGCTGGATATTTTGTCCCATTTCCTGGGCCATTCGATGATTTTGACGCAAATTGCGAGGCCACTGTCGCGGCGGCGAGCGCGGTCCTTTCAGGCCTGCATTTGCAGTTCGATGGGAATGATTACGAAGGAACGTTGGCATTTCAGGCGCGCGACGGGGCTCCACACCTTTCCGGCACATTGGCGACAAACCGGCTGTCGCTCCGGCCATTCCTTGCAAGCCTTTCGCCCGCCACTGGGCGCGACGGCCGATGGAATCGTGACTCATTCGATTTAACGGAATATGGCTCGGCCGATCTTGATTTCCGCATATCGGCGTCGCACATATTTTTTTCGCATTTTGCGCTCGAGGACGCCGCCTTTTCGCTGATCCGCAACGGCAGCCGTGTGGAATTGACCCTTGCCGGGGGCAAGGCATATCAAGGCACGATCAAGGCCCGCGCGACATTCGATTTGAGCGACAGCGGCGTCGGCATGCAGGTCACCGGCGCGATCTCCGGCGCCGACCTCGCCGCCTTGTCGTTCGATGCCGTCGGGTGGCCGGAATTCTACGGGGCATTGACGGGCACGGCCAATCTCGAAAGCGCCGGGGCCAGCATGGGCGAAGTTATGCGCAACCTCGATGGGGCGGCGCAAATCGACGTCGTGCAAGGGCAACTCGGAGGAATCGATCTTGATTCCGTCCTGCACCGGATCGACAAAAGCCCGCTCGCGCTTCTCGCCGATATTCATCGTGGCCGGACCGCTTTCGAGCGCGCCGGTTTCGGTTTGCGCTTCGTTACGGGAGTAGCCGGCATCCAGGATGGCAGGGTCGAAAACCCGAACCTCAGACTTGCGTTTGGCGGCACCGTGGATTTCGGCGAACGCAGGCTCGATCTGCATGCTGTCGCGATGCCTTTCATCAGCGAGGCCAAGCCGGGTAAGGAAATCCCGAAGTTTCGATTCGATGTCGGCGGCTCCTGGGATGATCTGGCGTTTACCCCAGACGTGCGCGCCCTCATCCGCCGGTCCGGCGCGGCGGCGCCGCTGTTTTCGCAACAGCCCGATGTCGCCACGCATCTTGGCCGAGGCGGAGAAGTCGCAAGGTGAAACGCTTGTTGGAGCCGCCACCTCATACCATGGGTCCGTAGGTCGCGACACGTGGTGATTTCTCAAGTTTTCGCTGTTTTTCAATGGGAAAATGCGAAAATCTGCGGGCGGAACCAGTGGTTCAGCGAGGCTCGCGGGTAAAATCAAGTCGCCGAAGCGGTGCCCGAGAACGAATGCGGCGCCGGGCTAATCGGCAGCGCGGCGCCATTATTGATTTGCAGGACCGACAGACCGCGCTCGTTGGTCCCATCGGAGCGGAAGCGAAACACGCCATCGGCGCCGTTGAAGCCGGACCGGTTGGTGAGGACGTTTGGCGAATAGCGCTGCGAGCCTTGGGTATGGGCAAGCGCGGCGGCGAGGGACACGGCATCGTAAGCAAGTGTCGCGATACGGGTTGGATCGGAGTGATATTTGGCGCGGTAACGCGCCGCGAAGGCATTGAAACCGCCATTTTCGGGCGCCGCAAACCATGCTCCTTGCAACGCTGCAAGCTGCAGCACGCGCGCGTCGTTCCAAAGACCGGTGCCGAGGATCTGCACATGCTTGCCGTTGATTCCGGCTGCGGCCAGTGCCTGCGACATCGCCTGCATCGAATCGGCCTGCTCTGGAATGAAAAGCGAATCGATTTGATCATGAAGCGCGGCGATTTTTTGCACAGCCTCGGCCATGGTTCGTGGCTGGTAATGTTCGATCGTCATGACTCTTATGTTGTCGCGCGCGGCGGCCTGCTGTAATTCGCCTTCCGCCACGCGCCCGTAGTCGTTTTCCGGAATGAGGGCGGCGATCGACTTTTCGCCCTTGGAGGCGGCGAAATCGACGATCCTGTCGACGTAACTCTCGATGAGGAAGGAAAGCAAAAACAACTCCGGACCGGCGGTCGAAGTATCGGTCGAAAATGCGATGACCGGTCTTCCGGCGGCACGCGCCACCGGGCCCACTTCGCGCACGCTCGAAGCAAACAGCGGACCGATGATAAGCTCGGCCCCTTCCGACAGGGCCGCCTGCGCCGCCGCGCGCGCCCCCTCGGGGGTCGAACGATCATCCTTGACAAGCAACGTAATATCATTGTTGCCAGCCTCCGCCCAAGCCAGTTCGGCGGCATTGCGCAGGGAGGTGCCGATGACGCTTGGTCCCGACGCCTGAGTCATAGGGAGGATGAGCGCCACGCGCGCCGGACCGGAGCCGATTTGCTCGCCCTGATACGGCGGCGGCATCTGCGCCTGCGGCGCTGGGGCGCCAACCCCGCCACGCCCGAGCATCCCGCTTAACGAGCCGCAGGCCGCTAGTGACAAGCAAATTCCGAACATCCATATTGCCCGAACGGCACTGGCGCGACAATTGCCAAGGGGCCATAAAGCCCCCCGCTTGCCTTTCTTGCAGGGAGGACAGGTCATTCGGACGACGCTCCAATTGGCGTATTTTAAAGTGCTTTGACCGGGCGCCCGTGGGCGGACAATCGGGATAGCATGGAAATCGCCGTTCTTTTCAGTCATAAAATCAGGCCGGCGACAATAGAAGCGGCGTTAGCCGCTGCGCTTGCTTGCAAGAAAAGCGCCATCGTTCTATAAATAGAACAGCTGGACGATTTATAGAACGACCCATTTGCTAAGATTCCGGGCCTTCCCCGGTGGGCTGAACAGCATGAACGCGGACGACGCGGACGGATTCGATCGCCGAGGCCTTCAAGGCGCGGCTCCCCAGCGCGGCAAGACCCTTGCGCGCGCGAAAACCTCCGAAGCCGAAACGAAGCCGGGCGCATTTACCGCCTTCGGCCTCAGGGCCGAGGCGGAACCAATCCAGCCCGGCCTCCACGTGGTCGCCACGCCGATCGGCAATCTCGGCGATATCTCATTCCGGGCGCTGGCGACGCTTTCTGCCGCCGACGCGATCGTCGCCGAGGACACGCGGGTCACCAAGACATTGCTCGCGCATTATGGAATAGCGACGCCGCTTGTCGCCTATCACGAGCATAACGCCGCGGTGATTCGGCCGCACCTCCTTGCCCGGCTGGCTGGGGGGGCGGCGCTGGCTTTGGTCTCGGATGCCGGCACGCCGTTGATTTCCGATCCGGGCTTCAAGCTTGTCGCGGATGCGCTCGCGCAAAATATCGCGGTGGTTTCGGTTCCGGGCGCCTCGGCCGTGCTCGCCGCCCTGGTGGTGGCGGGTCTGCCCACCGACCGATTCTTTTTCGAAGGATTCCTGCCGCCCAAGAGCGCCGCGAGGCGCAGCCGCATCGCCGAGCTTTCGGCGATTCCGGGAACGCTCGTGTTTTTCGAGTCGCCACGCCGCGTCGCGGCGACATTGAACGATTTGGCCGCTGTTCTCGGACCACGTGATGCGGCAATCGCCCGCGAGCTCACAAAATATTTCGAGACCGTCCGGCGTGGACGTTTGTCTGATCTGGCGTCCATTGTTTCCGCCGAGCCGCCGCCCAAAGGCGAGATCGTCGTCCTCGTCGGGCCGCCGGGCGCGGAGCCGCCGACTCAACCAGACCTCGATGCCAGGCTCGAAAAAGCGTTGGAAGCCCATTCCGTCAAGGACGCCGCCGCCGTGGTTTCGGCCGAAACGGGCCAGCCGCGCCGCAAAGTCTATGCGCGGGCAGTCGAGCTCTCGGCGCACACGAGGTGACGGCCAACAGGACGCGCGGCCGCGCGGAGGCGCACCGGCAAGGCATTTTCGCCGAACGGTTCGCCACCGTCCTCTTGCGCCTCAAGGGCTATCGTATTCTTGCCTGCCGCTACCATGTCCATGGCGGCGAGATCGATATAGTGGCACAGCGCGGCGATACCGTCGCGTTTGTCGAAGTGAAGGTTAGGCCAACGCTTGACGAGGCCAGGACCGCGATCGATTTCATCAAACGTCGCCGGGTCTCCCGCGCGGCGAAAACCTGGCTCGCTTCGAACCCTTGGGCGGCGCCGTTGACGTGGCGCGGCGACGCCTTCTACTTCGCGCCCTGGGGCTGGCCGCGTCACGAGATCGCGGCATTCGAGTTGGAATTGGGTTAAGTCCCCACGCGTGCCTCGCCTTGCCCGAATTCCGGCTTGCATCAGCCCGGCGGCGACGTCGCGGCCAAACGGATAGGCCTGCTGCAGAGCTCAAAAATTTCCACTGTCACCAGAGGATACCGCTCCAATGAGGATTCCCTTCGCGGCCAAATCGCGGTATCTTCATGAAATTCTTCTTGATCGGATAGGTTTCCATGGAACCCGGTAACGGCGCCGGCTAATGGGCACGTTTCGTGAAATCGGCTTTGCCGAGGCAAGCCCGCTGACCGCGCCGGTTGCCGCCAAGAATGTGATTGCAGCCGATCTTGTCGCGGTGCTGGTCGCCGTGACTGCGAGCGATCCGCGCGTGTTGACCATCCAGGATCGATGCGCGCTGCCATCCGGCCCATTCGAATTCTCCCATCGTTCGCTGCAAGCGGGGCTGCGCGCCTGGGTCGAGAGGCAAACCGGGCTGCCACCCGGCTATGTGGAGCAGCTTTATACTTTCGCCGACCGGGATCGCGGCGGCGCCGGACAACACGTCATCTCAATCAGCTATCTCGGCCTCACGCGCGAGCAGCGCGCCTCGGGCGAGCATGAGGCGAGCTGGCGCAGCTGGTATTATTACTTCCCCTGGGAAGACCATCGCGCCGGCGCCCCCGCGATGATCGAAACCGTGCTTTTGCCTAAGCTTGAGGCCTGGGCCAACGCGCCCCAAAATCCGGGTCAACGGCCAGACCGTCGCCGACGCGTCGCGATCAACTTCGGCCGCG